>JBEKQY010000094.1:0-13973 GCA_049519235.1 Candidatus Korobacteraceae bacterium
AGAAGTTAGCCCAGCGCTTCAGCGCTGGGTTCGCTCGAAATAGAGAATGAGCCGTGCAGCGGCGGCACATGTTCCGAAGATTATTGTGCCGTCCCTACGGGACTCCGCATTCTATAAATCGCTTACCCCGCCCTCAAGGGCGGGGCTATCATCTTTCGCGCCTATGGCGCTCGCGCACTAGGAGTTTGGAACACTCGTGCCAACCGGCTGCATCGATGTTGGAACAGCAGGGCTGGCTAAAAGCTAGTTGCTGATTGCTAGTTGCTAATTGCTGATCGCTAATTGCTGCTTTTATGCGCTTCATTCGGTACAAGAAATACGTTCCCGAGCCGGCCTCCGAGATGAGCATGGAGGACCTGCTCAGCGCGCTCTCCAATTACCTGCTACAGAGCGGCTTCCAACAGCAGTACATGGATTTCTACGACCTGAATAATGCCGAGCAAACGCTGGAAGACCTGCGCCAGGCCATCGCCGAGGCGCTGCTGAACAGCGACATGCTGGACGAGCACATGCGCCAGCAGATCGAGAACATGAGCAATGAGCAGTTGGAGCAACTGATTGAACAGCTTATCGAGCGCATGGAGCAGGAAAACTACATCAACGTCGATCAACCGCACGATCCTTCGCGTTCTTCGACTGCCGGCGGACAGGTTGGCGAGACACAAGCCCAAACTCGCTTCGAGATCACCGACAAGGGTCTCGACTTCCTTGGCTTCCGTGCGCTGCGTGATTTGCTGGGCTCGCTCGGTAAGTCCAGCTTCGGGCGTCACGACACACGCGACACCGCGACCGGCATCGAGGCCAGCGGCGCTTCGAAGACCTATGAGTTCGGTGACACGCTGAACCTCGACATCACCGCTACGCTGTCCAATGCCATCAAGCGTGAGGGGCTGAAACTGCCGCTCAATATCGAGTACAGCGACCTTCAGGTGCATCAGTGCGAGTATCAATCGTCCTGCGCGACCGTGCTCATGCTCGATTGTTCGCACTCGATGATTCTGTACGGCGAAGACCGCTTCACTCCGGCGAAGAAGGTCGCGATGGCGCTGTCGCATCTCATTCGTACGCAGTATCCCGGCGACTCGCTGTCACTGGTGCTCTTCCACGACTCGGCGGAAGAGTTGCCGCTGTCGCAACTGGCGCGGGTCAAGGTCGGTCCTTACTATACGAACACGCGCGAGGGTCTGCGTATGGCGCAACGCATTCTGCAACGCCAGCGCAAGGACATGAAGCAGATCGTGATGATCACTGACGGCAAACCATCGGCGTTGACGCTGGAGGACGGGCGGATTTACAAGAACGCTTTCGGGCTCGATCCGCTGGTGGTGAGCGAGACGCTGAAGGAAGTGTCGAAGTGCAAGCGCGCCGGCGTGCTGATCAACACTTTCATGCTCGCCTCCGATTATGGGCTGGTGCAGTTTGTGCAGAAGGTCACGGAGATGTGCCGCGGCAAGGCCTACTTCACCACGCCTTACACGTTGGGCCAGTATCTGTTGATGGATTACATGTCGCGCAAGACGAGGACCGTGCATTGAAAGGCAGTTGTCAGTGGCCAGTCGTCAGTTGTCAGTGGAAGAGTGCAGACGCGGTATCCGGTTTTGGGCGACTACAAGACTGTCGCTGGCCAGCGGTCAGTGGCCGCTGGCGAAAATGCCGAATGAGAAGGGCTAGCGGTTGAAGTTATTGCGGCAAATTCGCGGAAAGGCATCACATTACAGATGAGCGTGCTCACGCTCGAACGTGCGAGCTTAGCTTTTTCCCCTAAGAAGAACTCTGATTAAGTCACGGCGAAGTCCCTCAGCGGCTAAAGCCGCAATAAATTTTGCGGGATTTACGGACGGCCTGAAAGGCCGTCCCCTTCAAAGCCGGACTTAGTCAGAGTTTCCCTAAGCGATAGCGCCAGGGACTATATAATGCAGCACTTATGAATCGGACTCCTGCATCCGTCGTACGCTGGCTGTTCGATTCAGCAGCCGGCGCCTCGGACCGGCTCATTCCTCGCTGGATCTTTCTGCGCGCTCTCGGCCTCATTTATTTTTCCGCATTCTATGCGCTAATCTTCCAAATCCGCGGACTAATCGGCCCGGATGGAATTCTGCCTGCCGGCGAATATCTGGAGGCGGTGGCACGGCAGTTCGGGCCGCTGGCAAGGCTCTGGTTCGCCCCAACCGTACTCTGGTTTTCCAGCAGCGGACACATGCTCGCCGCCATCTGTTGGGCGGGAATGATTGCGTCTTTGCTGCTCGTCTTAAATGTGTGGCCGCGAGCGACGCTGCTGATCTGCTTCGTGTGCTTTCTCTGTTTCGTGGCAGCGGCGCAGGATTTTTCCGGCTATCAATCCGACGGCATGTTGCTGGAGGCGGGATTCATCTCGCTGTTCTTTGCGCCGGCGGGACTCTGGCCGGGCTTGGGCAGAGCCAGCCCGCCTTCGCGCGCCAGCCTTTTCCTGCTGCAATGGGAGTGGTTTCGCATCTACTTCGAGTCGGGCGTGGTGAAGCTGGCCAGCGGGGATATCGAGTGGCGCCACTTCACCGCCATGGACGATTACTATCAGAATGGCCCACTACCGACGTGGGTTGGCTGGTATGTGCAGCATCTGCCGCACTGGTTTCACGCCTTTGCCACCGGAGCCACGTTGGTACTCGAGCTTGGTCTGGTGTTCATGCTGTTTCTGCCGCGCCGCTGGCGCATCGTATGTTTCTTTATCGTGACGCTGTGGCAGATTCCGGTCATTCTCACCGCCAACTACACCTTCCTGAACTACCTGGTTCTTGTCCTGGGATTTCTGTTGCTCGACGATCGCTTCATCTTGCGATTTATGCCACCGCGATGGAAGGAGCGGCTGCGTCTGGAAGAAATCTCGCCTCCGCCAGCCGCAGACGAGTTGCAAGTCGACAGCCCTCAGCCGATGCCGCTTCGTCAACGGCCAAATCCGCTGGCTGCGTTCAAGCTGGCCCTGACCAGCGTCATATTGATCTGGATTTTCTACGCAACGACGGTGCAGATGGTCTGGATATTGTTACCCCGTGCGCTGTTTCCGGTCTCGCCCGTCGCCGCGCTGGAGCCACTCCGCATCGCCAACCGCTACGGACTGTTTGCGGTGATGACCCGCGGCCGCTACGAGATCGAGTTTCAAGGCTCAGATGACGGGCAGAATTGGACAGCGTATCCCTGCCGCTATAAGCCGCAGGCGCTGAATGAGAAGCCGCGCATCTACGCGCCCTACCAGCCGCGCTTCGATTGGAACCTGTGGTTTGCATCGCTCGGCTCGTGGCGCGAGAACCTGATCGTGCCCAGTACCGAGGAGCGCTTGCTGGCCAGCGCGCCGGATGTGCTCGCCCTGTTTGCGGGCAATCCTTTTCCGCAAGCCCCGCCCAAGCAGGTGCGCGCCGTGCTGTGGCAATACTGGTTCACGACGATGGCCGAGAAGCGCGCCACCGGGATGTGGTGGCAGCGTAAGCTGCTCGGACTGTACGCGCCCGTGCTGGAGCGCGAAGCTGACGGGCGGGTTGTCGTCGTGGAATGGCCGGAACCTCTGCCCCCACACGATTAGAGCAGTTTCACAGTTAGTGTAGTCCGGCACGCACGAGTAAAGCGGCGCCCTTCGACAAACTCAGGGCAGGCTTTTGGCGCCGCGTCTCGCCGCGGACTAGAGAACCGCTTGGGCCGCTGCGGTCATTGGAAATGACCGCAGCGGCCCAAGCCTTATAAGTGAGTTGCTTGGACGCCAGCCTGAAGGCTGGCTCTACCCGGTCTACACTAACTCCGAAACTGGTATAGCAGGTTCTGGACGATTTCCTACCGTGCTAGTGTTAGTACTGCACTCAAGGCCCACCTAACATGAAACGTCTGTTCCTCGTTCTTTTGGCGCTCATCCTGATCTGCGCCTTGGTCTTCTTTCAGCCCGGCGGGTGTTTGGTAGTGAACAATCCGGAGAGGTCAGACGCCATCGTGGTGCTGGCGGGATCCGAGGCCGATAACCGTTATTGGCGGGGCATGGAACTGCTGCGCTCCGGCTATGGGCATCATCTGGTGTTGGACGCAAGTTCGGGCGTCGCGTACGGGCATTCGTTTGCAGATTTGGCGGCCGATCTGGTAGCTCGCAGCGCGGGCCAAAATGCCTCGCAGGTCAGTGTTTGCCCGATCAACGGGGACTCGACCAAGGAAGAAGCGGAGCAGGTGAATGCCTGTCTACAACATCTGCAACCTCCGCCTCATTCCGTGATCGTGGCTACGGATGACTATCACACCCGGCGCGCGCTATCGATCTTTCGCAATCGCCTGCCGCAGTATCACTGGACCGCGGCCGCGGCCAAGAACGACTTCCTCTTCGGGCAGCCGTGGTGGAAGAACCGCGAATGGGCAAAGACCTACCTCACCGAGTGGCAGAAGCTGATCTGGTGGGAACTGTTTGACCGGTGGCGTACGTAGGAACGGAACGAGACATCGCACCGGAAACGGCAGGATTAATTCCTCGAGGTTCACCCTCCGGTGCCGGTGGGCAGCTTTGGCTCCGATGAGTGCGCCTGCTCCGCGATGGACGCCCGATAAGCAACGTCCTTCCACAAGCTGGCGGGCGGCACGAAATAAACCCTCACTGCGGCCAGCGAGGCAGCCATGAGCACGACAAAGGTCCGTATCGGCGAAGTCAGTTTCTTCAGCAGCAGGCCATCGGGAACAGCACCGTCCAGCGCGGCAAGGCCGTAGAACAGCACCTGCCCGCAAGCCGCCGCCGCTCGCCAGTACGGGGGCAAATCAATCGTGGCCAGCGCCACCGCGATCATGCAGTACGGTATGACGATACGTCCGTACTTCGCGGAGAGAAAGTGCAGACGCATTCGGTTTCGCGAGCTCAACAGTTCGGGCATGATCTTCAGCATCTGATACAAGCCCGCCTGCAACCGCACCTTCCGCCGAAACTCCGAGTGCAACACCGTAGGAAAGTCATACATTGTGGCAGTCGGCTCGTAGAGGATGCGGTAGCCCTGAAAGAACGCCCTCAGCGGAACGTAAACATCATCCAGCAAAGTGCCGGGTGGAAGCGGCACCCAGAGCGAGCGCCGCATAGCTGTAAAGGCGCCGCTAGTCCCGAAGGTCGAATCAATGCGCGTCATCCGCAGACGGATCCAATGCTCGTAGCGCCAGTAAAGACTGGTGGTCGTCTCCTCGTGGGTCTCGCCTTGCACGATGATGGTCTGCGGGCTTACGGCGCCGACCTTGGGATCGCCGAAGCAGGCAATGATGTTGCGCAGGCAGTCGGGATCGAGCGTCTGCCGTACGTCGATGAGCACAAGGATCTCGCCCGACACCAGCGGCACGCCGGCGTTCAGGGCAGCGGCTTTTCCTCCGTGCGGTACGCGTAGAAACTTCACGCCCTGATTGGCGAAGCCGCGCGCGATCTCGTCCGTGCGGTCGCTGGAGCCGTCGGAGACGATCAGGATTTCCATCAGCTCACGCGGATAATTCTGGGCGAAGATGGCCTTCAGTTTGCGTTCGAGGAATTTTTCCCCGTTGTAAACTGCGATGACGAAGGAGACGGTTCGCAGCTTGTCGTCTTTGCGAACCGGATTGTTGGCGCGCTTGGCAAGAAAATCGAGCAGCAGCGGATAGCCGACCAGCGCGTAGAACATAACCGCACAAGCCAGCGTGAACACGGTGACACAGATGATCTGAGCAGGGGCCAACATCGCGCAGCTAATAAGATACAGGATGGGGATAGGCGATGTTCACGTTTCCTGTTCGGACCCTTGGGCTGTATGGTTTGGCACGCCACCCGCACTTGATGAACTAAGGCAAGCTGCGCGGCTGCGCCGTGGTGGTATTCGACTGACAGGCACGTGTAGCGCTGCGATATGGCCCGTTTGTCCGCGATATAATCAAGAGTTTGCTGCAACCTTGCGTTCCAGTTGGAAACCCCGCGGAAGGAAAATATGCCGACAGATATCATCATGCCCCAGATGGGGGAATCGATCTTTGAAGGGACCATTACCAAGTGGCTGAAGCAGCCCGGCGAAAAAGTCCAGCGCGACGAGCCGCTGTTTGAAATTTCGACCGACAAGGTTGACGCGGAGATTCCCGCGCCGGCTTCGGGAACCTTGCAGGATATCAAGGTGCAGGCTGGAAGCACGGTCCAAGTCAATACCGTGGTTGGCACCATCGCAGAGGAGGGAGCAGCGACCGGTGCAGCAGCTCTTGCTGCCGCAGCCGCTCAGCCGTCCAAATCTACAGCCGGCGGGGATGGAAGCCGCGCGACGCAGACCGAAGCTGCGCAGCCTCCCGCTGGCGAAGCGCCGCAAGCCGCTCAGGCAATTCCTGCCGATCTTTCCGATGGCGAGAAAATCGGTTTGGAGAGGGAACAGCAGGGCAAGGTCGAGGAATATGGTGAGCCCGGCGAGCAGGAGCGGGTTCGCTCCAGTCCGCTGGTGCGCCGCATCGCCAAAGAGAACAACGTTGATCTGACCAAGGTCTCGGGCACGGGGGTGGGCGGACGCATTACCAAAGATGACATCGAAGCTTTCATCGCCAAGCATGGAGCCGGTGCGCCGGCCGCAGCGCCAACCGCTGCGGCGGCTCCTGCCTATGCTCCGCCAGCGGCGCCTGCTGCACCAGCGCCTGCGGTGCCTGCGGTCACGACGCCGCTTCAGCCTGTCGGCGGCGTAACCCCGGGCGAGGTCGTGCCCATGTCGGTCATGCGCAAGAAAATTGCCGAGCACATGGTGATGTCGAAGCGCACCAGCGCGCACGTGCACGGCGTCTTCGAGGTGGACGTTACGCGCATCGTCAAGCTGCGCGAGCGCATGAAGGGCAAGTTCGAGCAGGCCACCGGTAACAAGCTCACCTTCACGCCGTTCTTCGCGCGCGCGGTCATTCACGGCATCCGCAAGTGGCCCATCATCAACTCATCGGTCGAGGGCGACAATATTCACTATCACGCTTCCATCAACCTCGGCATCGCCGTGGCGCTGGATTGGGGCCTGATCGTTCCGGTGGTGAAGGGCGCCGAGGAGCGCAGTTTTGTCGGCTTGCAGCGCGCCATCAGCGATCTGGGCGAGCGTGCCCGCACCAAGAAGCTGAAGCCGGACGAGGTGCAGGGCGGGACCTTTACGATCACCAATCCCGGAACCTTTGGCGCCATGTTCGGCTTGCCCATCATCAACCAGCCGCAGGTGGCGATCATGGGCGTCGGCGGCATCGTCAAGCAGCCCGTGGTTGTAACCGATCAGGAAGGGGCTGACTCGATCGCAATTCGCTCCATGGTCCACCTGAGCATTGGCTACGATCACCGGGTGGTTGATGGCGCCGTCGCCGACCAGTTCATGGCTGAGGTGAAGAAGTTTCTCCAGAACTGGAACGAGGAGTTGCTGTAGAGAACAACCTTAAGAACCGCGTCGAATGATGGGTCGACCGCTCCGCGCAGTCGGCCTTTCGCTTCTCTCTCGGCAATTGTTCCACGTGGAACAATTGCAAAATATCACAAAGTAACCGTCTAAGCATTTGAGAACAAACACGTTTGCGCACTTTGGTGCTCATGAACGAACGCTCGTTCGACACCGCCCCAGGGCTCAACGCCCGCCCCTCACTCCAGCCGGTTAATGACCGACGCCACATAGCCCGCGCCGAAGCCGTTGTCGATGTTAACCACGGTAACGTTCGACGCGCACGAGTTCAGCATCCCAAGCAGCGCTGCGATTCCCTTGTAAGAAGCTCCATAACCCACGCTGGTCGGCACCGCAATCACCGGCACGCCGACCAGTCCTCCTACTACGCTGGGCAGCGCGCCTTCCATTCCCGCGCAAACGATGATGACTCGCGCCTGGGTCAGGGCCTCGCGACGCGCCAGCAGGCGGTGAATACCCGCCACTCCGACGTCGTAGACGTGCTGCACCTCGTTGCCCATGATCTGCGCGGTCACCAGCGCTTCCTCCGCGACGGGTATGTCGCCCGTACCGGCGGAAATAATAAGGATGCGGCCTTTGCCGTAAATCGCCCGGTCGCGTGTCAGAGTGATGGCGCGCGCCAGTTCATGAAACTCGGCCTTGCGGAATTTGCGTTTCACCGCGCGCACCTGCTCCGGCGAAACCCGCGTAGCCAGCACGTTGCGGCCGTGCTCCGCCAGACGCGCGAAGATCTCCACCAATTGCTCTGGCTTCTTCCCCGGCCCGAAGATGATTTCCGGCACGCCGCCGCGCAGCGCCCGGTGATGGTCCACATTAGCGAATCCGAGATCTTCGAAGGGAAGATGCCGCAGTCTCTGCACAGCTTCGTCGGGCGAGAGGTTGCCTCGCTTCACTTGCTCGAACAGCTTCTTGAGAGACGTGGCATCCATGCCTTGACTAGTTTCCTGTTTCGAGTTTCAAGTTTCAAGTTTCCAGCGGGACGGGTGATAGGATGTGAGGATTGTACGGCGAATTCTCTCTCGCCGGAACAAAACGGCGACGCACTCTTGATGACTGCTCTGACCAATCCAGCTCCCCGAATTCTGACCGTCGCCGTCACCGGGGCCAGCGGCTCGATTCTCCCCCGGCACTTGCTCGATGCGCTGGAACGCGACGAGCGGGTGGGAACCATCAACCTCATCATCTCCGACAGCGGCCTGCGCGTGATGGCCGAGGAGCTCGGCGTTTGTGGCCGCAACGAAATCGTCACCAAGTTGCTGGGGCGCAGCACGAAGAAAATCCAGCAGCAGAACAATGACGACATCGGCGCCAATGTCGCCAGTGGATCGTACACCACCGACGCCATGATTGTCTTGCCGTGCAGCATGGGTACGCTGGCACGGATCGCGAACGGCATGGCGATCCACCTGATCGAGCGCGCCGCTGACGTCTGCCTGAAGGAACGCCGGCCGCTGGTCCTCTGCGTGCGCGAGACGCCTTTCAACCGCATCCACTTACGTAATATGACGCTCGCCGCCGAAGCGGGAGCGACGATCTTCCCGGTCATTCCCGCCTTCTACTTCCAGCCGGCATCGACGGACGAAATCGCCCGCGAATTCACCAATCGCGTGCTGGCACACGTCGGCCTGCCGCAGCCGGATGCCTATCAATGGAAGTCGCAGTAATCCACAGCCTTGCTTTTCAATAACATAGCCCTGTGATCTGGATCACCATTCAATGTGCGATTGACCCGCTGAGAGGCTAATTCTGCCCGTTCGGCCCATCCTGCTTGGCCACTTCGGCTTCGGGTCATTACCTTAGCAAGCGTGGAGTAGTGTCAAGGTCAGCCCGTGTGGGGTGGGCGACCCATCATCCTAACTTTTAGAGGCGTGAATGCATAAACCAGTGAAGTATGTTGAGAAGGCTGTTACCGTTGCCGCCAAGGGCGCGTGGGCGGTCTTCGACAAACTGAACAGCATCCATCCCAATCCATCGTTTACCCCGAAGTGGTCGGACAAGCCATTGCTCAAGTCATATCAGAAGTCCAAACCGCCGCTGGGCTGGCCGCGCTCCACCGACTCGCTGTGCCCGAAGTGCGTACCCGAAATTCGCCAGCAGATCATCGACGGCAAGCTGCCCATCGAAGTGTTGACGAACGAGAAAGCCGGCGAGATCAAGGCGCAGATCGTCGAGCGCGACGGCAAAATCCTGATGGTGAAGGATTGCCCCATCCATGGCCACTTCGAAGACGTGATGGCCATCGACACCGCGTTCTTCAAACACCTCGAGGACGTTTTCCCCGGCCGTGATATTCGCGCCCACAATGACGAGAAACTGCATCACCACGGCTCGAGCACGGTGAAGCATGGCCGCGGTTCGGTGCTGACCATCGATCTGACCAACCGCTGCAACATGATGTGCGATCCCTGTTTCATGGACGCCAACCAGGTTGGCTTCGTGCATGAGCTCACATGGGACGAGATCAAGACCATGCTCGACAATGCCATCACCATCAAGCCGCGGCGTCAGATGTCGGTGCAGTTCTCTGGCGGCGAGCCTACGCTCTCGCCCTATTTCCTCGACGCCGTCGCGTATTCGCGCAAGGTCGGCTACAACAGCGTGCAGGCGGCGACCAACGGTATCGAGTTCGCCAAGAGTTTCGAGTTTGCCAAGCAGGCTGCGGAAGCTGGTCTGCGTTACGCGTATCTCCAGTTCGACGGCATCGGGAATGCTGCCAATTCGCACCGCCTGGTCGGCAATCTGTTTGATGTGAAGTTGCAGGCCATCGAGAACCTGCATAAGGCGGGCGTCGAAATCGTGCCCGTGGTGACGATCGTCAACGACCTCAACAATGAGCAGGTCGGACGAATCATCCAGTTTGCGCTCGACAATCCCAAGCGCATCTCGTTCCTCTCGTTCCAGCCAGTTTCGTTCACCGGGCGCGACGAGGCCATCACTGACGAGCGCCGTCACGCGCAGCGCTACACGCTCTCTCATCTGGCCCACGATGTGAAGGACCAGACCGGCTTGGGCGAGCCCACGCGCGACTGGTTCCCGATTTCGTTTATGAGCACCTTCTCCGATTGGGCTGATCTTGTTCACGGCCCCGATAAGGATTGGGGCTCGTTGAGCTGCGGCTGCCATCCCAACTGCGGCGTCGGCATGGCCGTGATGATCGACAAGGAAACGAAAGAAGCGGTGCCGGTCACGGCTTTCCTTAACGGCGACACCATTGCGAAGGACATCGCCAAGGTAAACGACGCGGCGCGCGGCAAGTGGATGTCGATTGCCGGCATGACGCTGGCGCTGCTGAAGAACTACGATCCCTTCAAGTCGCCGAAGCACTTCAAATTTGTCGATCTGCTGAAGAAGTTCGACAAAACCTTCGGCGCGACCGGCAAGGATTATGGCAAAGTCACGGGCGACCGCACCGAGACCGACATCCAGCGTCGCCGCCGCGATCGCTGGAACTTCCTGTTCGTCGCCGGCATGTGGTTTCAGGACCTGTTCAACTACGACTTCCGCCGCACCGAGCAGTGCATCATTCCCTACGCTACGCAGGAAGGCGAGATCAGCTTCTGCGCCTACAACACGGGCGTGGGCTGGCGCAATATCGTGGAGAAGATGCACATGACCGCGACTCTGACCAAGTGGTACGAAGAGCACGGGCGTCACGAGATCTTTGCCGGCGGCAAGAAGGTTGGATTGGAAACTACGGCGCACACCCTCAAGTTAGTGGACGAGCACGTGAATGCCAGCGCCAACGATACGCTCGACAAGCTAGGCATCGCCAAGAACGCGCGCCAGGAGAAGTTCAAGGCCCGCGAAGAGCGCGTGAAAGCGGAAGCCGAGAAGGCGCGCATGATGGCGCTGTACAAGGAGCACGTGTTGGGCGAGAAGCCGGTCAGCCAGGAAGGATTTATTCCCCTCGGCAGCATCGGCGGCATCCGGCCAGCGCAGCCGGTAGTGGAAGAGCGGGAAGCTGTCTACGGAGACTAGCCGGGCATTCAGCATTCGTACTGAATTACTGGCCGCGAAAGCGGCCATTTCTCTTGATGAACACGGGTTGCTTCCCAGCCCTCCTGTTCCCGGCCGGTTTTTCCTTGCGTTGCCGGCCGTTCGCCGTTCGCCGTTCGCCTTTGGCGATCGGATAGGCAGTTCGCTAGTCGCCGGATTTTTCATCCAATTTCGGTGTAGCATGGACAGCAACATCCGTTCCGGTTGGTGGGGACCGCTGCCAATGTCCGCGAGAACAAAGCAATGAATATTCTGCTGCTCTCCATGCCCGACTCGTTCGAGCACATGCCGACAGTCGCGGTGCGGATGCCTAATGGAGCTTTGTGCTCGCTGGCGGGGAATGTCGATCCACATCATCAAGTTGCGGTCGCCGACCTGATTCTGGTCCAGCAGAAAGTTCGGGAGACGGTCGAACGGCTGGTGCTGGAGCACGACCCCCACATTGTGGGACTATCGGTGATGACCTTCCAGCGCAAGACGGCGATGCAGATCATCGCGCTGGTGCGCTCGCTGAGGCCGGAGGTACGCGTGGTGGTGGGCGGCTATGATCCCAGCCTGGCGCCCGCGGCTTACATGGAAAACGGCAACGGCGTGGATTACATCGTGCGCGGCGAAGGGGAGATAACCTTCCGTGAGCTGCTGCGGGCCATGGAATGCGGCAACGGCCTGGGCAAGATTCTGGGGCTTTCGTATCGTGCAGAAGATGGCTGGCATGAAAATCCCTCGCGTCCGGTGCATAGCCTGGAGGGCGATGAGATTCGGTTACCCAAGCGCAACGCGCGGGTGCTGAACAATTACACCATGATGGGACGGCCGGTCGATGTGGTTGAGACCTCTCGCGGCTGCACCTTCGATTGCGGCTTTTGCTCGATCATCGAGATGCGTGGCCGCAACTTTCACACTTACCCCTTCGACCGCGTTTTGGCCGACATTCGCGACGCGCGCGATCACGGCGCGCGCGCCATCTTCATCGTCGACGACAACATCAGCCTCAACATCAAGCGCTTCGAAGCGCTGTGCCAGGCCATCATCGATGCGGGACTGAACGACATTGTTTATACGGTGCAGGCAATGACTTCGCCGATCGCGATGCATGGCGAGACGCTGGCGCCGCTGATGCGGAGGGCGGGATTCCGTTATGTTTTCCTCGGGATCGAAAACATCCTGGAAGACGATCTCCAGTTCCTGAAGGCCGCGGCCAAGAACGAATTTCGCGAGGCCGGGCGAAAGACCGGCAACGCTACTTTGCGGGCGATTGACTACCTGCACAAGAACAAAATGTATGTCGTAGGTGGGCTAATCGTTGGCAATCCCGACGACACGCGCGAGTCCATCCAGGCAAACTTGGAATTCGCCCGCGAGTACGTGGACTGGCCCTATATCCAGCATCCGACGCCTTATCCGGGCACGCCCATGACGAAAGATTTTCGCGCCCGCAACCTGATCAAGATCGAGCGTCTGGAGGAATACGATGGCACCACCGCCGTCGTCGCCACGCAGCATCTCCAGCCGGAGGAGATCGAATACGAACGCTGGCGCGCTGAGCGTTGGATGAAGACCCGGCACATCCCGGCGGTGATCGCGCACGATCCCGTGTTCGTGCTTCGCAACTGGTGGAAGATGCTGTCCCACACCTTTCGTGGAAGCAGCATCAAATCCATGCTTGGGCTGGAGAGCGACCGTAAGGTGTTCGAACGCTATCGCGAGATCCGCAGCGCCGAACGCGTTTATCTCTAAGGCTGCGAGTGTATCTCGCGCCGGATTCGCTGCAAATTATTTCGTTTGTCCCTTCGCGCACAATTCGCTGTATAACTTCATCAGGTCACCCTTTCATGCTGCCAGGTTCTCATCCCCAAGAAAAAAAGGCGGGGCTGGCCCATTGGGCTAACCGAGTTTTGGAAGAATGCGACAAAGCCAGCGCGGGCTTTGCCCCTGTTCCGGTGCATGACTTGCGAGTTGCGATCCGGCGCTGCCGTTCCATGGCAGATGGCTTTCTCTCGGTCGATCCGGACCGTGCATGGAAGCAGATGAAGCGGCTCGCCAAGCCGCTGTTCAGCAGCCTGGGCGATCTGCGCGACACGCAGGTCATGATGGAGTGGGTGGCGAAGCTGTCGCAGCCTAACGATCCGGTGGGCGAGAGTTTGTCGGCCGCGCTGGCGCAAGAAGAGATTGCGCTCAAGATGGCTGCCCAAGATGCGCTCGCCAGTTTCGACCGCAAACGCTGGGCATCGCTAAATGCGCATCTGGCAAAACGAACCGACAGAATTCCGTTGGGAGGCCTGGTGTTTCAGCATCTCGCGCTGGAGCGCTGGATGGAAGCGCGCGAGCTGCATCGCCGCGCCCTGCGGAATCGCAGCGCAGTGGCGTATCACCGACTGCGAATTGGGATCAAGCGCTTCCGTTATACGGTGGAGAACTTCCTGCCACAACAGCATAAAAAATGGGCCAAAGATCTGCGCGAGTTGCAGGACGCGCTGGGCGAGGTCCACGACCTGGATGTTTTGCGGGCAATAATTCGAGTCCGGGATGATATCCCTGCCGACGAACGTTTGCGCTGGCAGAAACGAGTCGCCGAGGAAC
>JBEKQY010000095.1:0-13854 GCA_049519235.1 Candidatus Korobacteraceae bacterium
GGGGAACACACAATTCCGGAGTTCTCTGCCAACCTGCGCGGGGCCAAGTCTGGCGAGCAACGCACCTTCGATGTGAAGTATGCGGACGACTTCGCCGACAAGCGGCTGGCCGGCAAGTCCATGACCTACGAAGTAACCGTCAAGGGCGTCAAGACGCGCAGTATCCCCGAGTTGACGGACGACTTTGCCAAGGAGCTGAGCGCCGACATCAATACGGTTGACGAGCTGCGCAATCGCCTGCGGGAAAGTATGAAGTCGGAGAGAGAGCACGAAGCGCAGCACCAAGGCAAGGACAACCTGGTGGAGCAATTGGTGAAGCGCAACGACTTTCCCATCCCGGAAGCGATGCTGAATGACCAGATCGATCTGCGGCTGGAGCGCGGCTTGCGGGCCATGGCCGCGCAGGGAATGAAAACCGAGGACATGAAGCGCATGGACTTCGCGCGCCTTCGCGCCGGCCAGCGGGAAGCGGCATTGCGCGAGGTGAAAGCGTCGTTAATTCTGGAGCAGATTGCTGACCAGGAAAAAATCGAGATCAGCGACGAGGAAGTTCACCGCGAACTGGAAGCCTTCGCGAGTCAGTCGAAGCAGACGGTCGAGCAGGTCCGCGCTCGTTTGACCAAGGATGGTGGGCTGGATAGAATTCGGCATCGCCTCCGCAACGAGAAGACCTTGGATTCTCTTTACCGCAGGTCCGCATAGGGCGGCCTGCATTCCACTTTCCCCATTGATCCTCAGGGAAGAGGTGTAGTTGGGGAAGCTGAAGGAGCTGCAAACAATGCTTGTGCCCATGGTGATTGAGCAGACCAGCAGGGGCGAGCGGGCCTACGACATTTATTCCCGCCTGCTGCGGGACAACATTATTTTTCTTGGCACTCCTATCGACGACAATGTCGCGAACCTGATCATCGCCCAGATGCTGTTTCTGGAGGCGGAAGATCCGGAGAAGGACATCTCGCTGTATATCAACTCGCCGGGCGGTTCCATCACGGCGGGAATGGCGATCTATGACACCATGCAATTTATTCGCCCGGACGTGACCACCATCTGCATTGGCCAGGCCGCCAGCATGGCCGCGACCCTGCTGGCCGGCGGGGCGCCCAAGAAACGCTTTGCGCTGCCGACCTCGCGCATTTTGATTCATCAGCCGTTGATGTCCGGCCTTTCCGGCCAGGCGACGGACATCGACATTCATGCACGCGAGATCCTGCGCATGCGCGAAATCACCAATCAGTTGCTTTCCAAGCACAGCGGTCAGCCGCTGGAGAAGGTGGAGCGCGACGTGGAGCGCGACTTCATCATGAATGCGTTTCAGGCCAAGGAATACGGTATCGTCGACGACATCATCTTTAAGCACAAGTAGGGCGACGCGCTAAGTAGTAACTAAGGTGGGCAAATTTTCGGTCGCTGCTTCCAAAGTGGTACTGAGTATTGCACTAACGGTACGTTGCCGAACGCGGAATTGTGGTTCAATAGCTCCAGCGGTGCAGCAGCGCCGAAGAGTTCGCGAGAGGTTGCCGATGGTAGACAGAGCAGCCTTCTCGCAGGGGCAGCACGGCCCCTTCCGGATTGGAGCCGGGAAAAGCAATTCGGAATAGAAGTTCCACTTTGCGGGCGTGCGCTGTAAAGGAGTTTTCGTGAGGACCAGGACCGGTTCCGAAGAAGTACTTCGCTGTTCGTTTTGCCACAAATCGCAAGACGCTGTCGCCAAGCTGATTTCTTCTCCCACCGACTATCCGCGCGCCTACATTTGCGATGAGTGCGTCGCTGTCTGCAATTCCATTCTGGAAGACGACCGTTCCGAAGCTCAACCCACTGCCGCGCCTAACCAACTTCCCAAGCCGGCTGAGGTGAAAGCGTTTCTCGACGAGTACGTGATTGGCCAGCACCAGACCAAGAAGAAGCTTGCGGTGGCGGTTTACAACCATTACAAGCGGGTTTACATGAACCGCCAGCACGGCGGCGAAGTGGAACTGGCCAAGTCGAACATCATGCTGATTGGCCCAACCGGCACCGGTAAGACGCTGCTGGCGCAGACCCTGGCCAAAATGCTCGATGTTCCCTTTGCCATTGTGGACGCCACCACGCTCACCGAAGCCGGCTATGTGGGCGAGGACGTGGAGAACATCATCCTGAAGCTCTTGCAGGCCGCCGATGGCGATGTGGCGCGCGCGCAAACCGGCATCATCTACATCGACGAAGTTGACAAGATCGGCCGCAAAGACGAGAACCCTTCCATCACTCGCGATGTTTCCGGCGAGGGCGTGCAGCAGGCCTTGCTGAAGATACTTGAAGGTACAGTTGCGAACGTTCCGCCGCAGGGCGGACGCAAGCATCCTCACCAGGAATTCACGCCCGTGGACACCACCAACATTTTGTTCATCTGCGGCGGCGCATTTGTCGGGCTGGAACGCACCATTGGCCGCCGTCTGGGCAAGCGTTCCATGGGCTTTCGCACCGACGAGGCCAAGGAGGCCGCGTTTACGGAGAGCAACAAGCGCGACACGGAACTGCTGGCCCAGGTTGAGCCGCAAGACCTGATCAAGTTTGGGCTCATTCCCGAGTTTGTCGGCCGCATGCCGGTAGTCGGCGTGCTCAGCGATCTTGACGAAGACGCGCTGGTTGAAATTCTTACCAAGCCTAAGAACGCCATCGTGAAGCAATATCAGCGGCTGTTCGAGTTCGAGAACGTCAAGCTGCACTTCTCGGAAGATGCCCTGCGCGCCATCGCGCGCGAGGCCATGTTGCGCAAAGTCGGCGCCCGCGGTCTGCGTATGATTCTGGAAGAGCTGATGCTCGACCTGATGTATACGCTGCCCAGCCAGAAGCGGGTCAGGGAATGCGAAGTTACCCGAGATATGGTAGAGAAGCGCAACGCCACTCTTGCGCTGATGGAGAAGGCGGGATAGCAAAACGGTTTGGCTGGTAGACGCGCAGTTATAATGAAGATATGGAGATGACCCATAAATCGAAGAGCGCGGCGGCTCATTCAGAACCGGAGCGTGCACAGCTTGTCGGCGTACTGGTCAACGCCGTTGCACTACTCGCGTCCGGGATTGGCGTCATAACGATGTCAAAGCATTTTCTCTGGGCAGACATTTTGGCCGTGCTCTACGTTGCGGGAGGCGCGACTCTGTTGCTCGCGATCCTTACGGCACTTCTTCGACGTGAGCCGTCGAATGTGACTAAACTACGCGAGCAGTTAGTTTCAAGCTATATCGAAGCGATCAGGGGCTCCGCGTTAGCGCCCACCCATTCTCGAGAACACGGTCGTGCCTGATCCTCCTTCGGAGTCTCCACACGAAGGCGCGGCGCAAGCCGCGATACGGCAAGCAGAAAAGGCGATTGCCGATACGAATTTGGAACCGTTTTCTCCGCAAGCTTTTCGCGCATTGCAGAGAATTGTCGCTTGGTTCATTTCCGAACTGGTTGAGCAATCGGTAAAGGTATCGAAGCGGCATCGAGCAGACTCTGTTGCGGAGTCACATGTCGAGTCCGCCGCCAACTTTCTCGTGGGAGACGCACCGAGCCGTATTTTCCGTCACCTCGGAACTGTGGGCGGTATTCTGTTGGGCGCTGGTCTTTCTAATCTCCTCGCAATGCTCGCCACAAAGGTAATGTCGGGACTTTCAGTAGCAATCACCGTCATGCTCGGCGTTGTAGGCGCGTTCTTGGTCGCCCTGCACATCGCTAGAGACTAGGGAAGGCTAGGTCCAGTAACCTAGAATTCTGAATCCAGAATCTCCGGCGGCTCGCCTTCGTCGGGCTCAATGGCGAACTCCTGGCGCGGTTCTTCGGCCGCAGCCTTTTCACCGTCTTTCTTCTTCAAGCGAACAACCGTGATCTTGGCGAAACCCTCCTCGAACTTCGGCGGACGCAGCTTGGCCGCCATGCGATGCATCACATCTTCGGGCACATTCCGCTCGCGCCGGCGATTGCGCTCAATGCAGATCTCCGGCGGCACATCGAAGAAGACGGCGTGCGCCTCATAACCGAAGTCGTGCGCCAGCTTGATCCAGGTACGGCGCTCGTGCGGCGAAAGGTTGGTCGCGTCCAGATAATTCGAAGGACGGCGTGCCAGCAGCCGTGCCCGCAGCATGGCGCGGAGCGTGGAAAATACCAGGTCCTGATAGCGCTGTTCGGTGACGTCGTCGAACAACAGGATGCGGACCATGTCGCTGGATAGCGGGAGAATGTTGTGGCGCTTGAACCAGGTACTCTTGCCCGAGCCGGGAAGGCCGATCGACAAGACCACGGCGCCCTTCGGCTGCTTGGCGGGCGCGGCAGGTTGAGCTACAGGTTTGGTGGCTGCGGTTGGCGCCTCCGCCTCGCCGGCTTCGCCGGTTGGACCGCCCGGCCTGGGCAGGGTTGGCGGCTGCGCCGCTCCCGCTGGACGATTGCCCCGTCCGCGACGTCCACGGCGGCGGTTGCGGCCGCGCCGGAGCGGTTGCTGAGAGCCATCGCCGGCGCTGACTTCCGCCGCAGGTTGGGATTCCTGAAGCTCGGCCTCGTCGGGCTGAGATTCGAACTCAGGCTGCTGGCTCTGCGTCGCTTCCGCAGCGGTCGGTTCGGGAAACTTCGGTTGCAAAGGCGCGGGACTGTCTTGTCCAGGTTTTTCTGCCTGCGGCTTGCGCCGCCTGCCGCGGTCGCGGCTCCATCTGCGCATGTTGCACTTGTAACACGCTTGCCTAGCCGGGAGCAATCCGGCCTGTCCCCCTTTTGTGCCAGCATGAGCTTGATGTTTTATCGTTCTAGCATTGCCTCGCCCCAGTCTGAATGCTAGGCTTTTTGTTTGACCGCATCGTCCGCTCCGGACTGTGCAGCGTACTATCGGACGTTCGTATTTCAATTCGCACTTCTTGACGAGGTACTATGGCAATCAAAGTAGGCATCAATGGCTTTGGCCGCATTGGCCGCAACATCCTTCGCACCGCCCTAAACGATCCCAACCTGGATTTCGTCGCCGTCAACGATCTCACCGATCCTAAGACGCTGGCCCATCTGTTGAAGTACGACTCCATCCTGGGCAATCTGCCGAACAAGATTTCCGCTGGCGCCGACTTCATCACCGTCGATGGCAAGAACATTAAGGTGTTCGCCGAAAGGGATCCGTCCAAGCTTGACTGGGAGTCTGTCGGCGCGCAGGTTGTGATCGAGGCAACCGGCAAGTTCACCAAGGCAGAGCTGGCCAGGCAGCATTTGCGCGGGCCGGTGAAGAAGGTCATCATCACCGCGCCTGCGACCAACGAAGACATCACCATAGTTTTGGGCGTCAACGAGGACAAGTACGATCCCGCGAAGCACAACGTCATTTCGAATGCGTCCTGTACCACCAATTGCCTGGCGCCGGTGGCCAAAGTGGTCAATGACAGCTTCAAGATCGTTTGCGGGACCATGACCACGATCCACTCCTACACCAACGATCAGGTGCTCCTGGATTTTCCTCACAAGGACCTGCGACGCGCCCGCGCTGCCGCGCTGTCCATGATTCCGACCTCGACGGGCGCGGCCAAGGCCGTCTATCTGGTGATTCCTGAGTTGAAGGGCAAGCTGGATGGCTTTGCCATGCGGGTGCCGACGCCGAATGTTTCCGTCGTCGATCTAGTGGTGTTTGTCGAGAAGAAGACGAGCGTTGAGGAAGTGAACGCTGCGCTGAAGGCCGCATCCGAGTCGGGTCCGCTGAAGGGCTATTTGGGATACGAAACGGCTGAACTCGTCTCCATTGATTACCGTGGCGACCCGCGCTCCTCGATCGTCGATGCTCCCATGACGCGTGTCGTGGCCGGCAACTGCGTGAAGGTCATCTCCTGGTACGACAACGAGTGGGGATACTCGTGCCGGGTGCGCGACCTGATTCACTACATCGCAAGCAAAGGACTGTAAAACAAGTGGCTAGTGGCCAGTGACTAGTGGTCAGTGGCCACTAGCTAAGCGAATAGTCGTTGGTTCTTGGATGCATTCGTCGACGTTCGTCTCTCGTGCCCGGTGCGGTCAAGATTCAAGCTTTCTCAGGTCGCTGACCACTGGCCACTAGCCACTAGCCACTGACCACTGGTTTAAGCTATGTCCAAACTTTCCATTCGCGATCTTCCGCTCAGTAACAAGCGCGTCTTCATGCGCGTCGACTTCAACGTTCCGCTCGACGATGGCCGTGTCATGGATGACACGCGCATCCGCGAAACCTTGCCGACCGTCGAATACGCGCTGCGTCATGGCGCTCGCTTGATCCTCGCCTCGCATTTGGGACGCCCCAAAGGCAAGCCCAATCCCAAGATGAGCCTCAAGCCGGTGGCCGAGCGGCTGCGCGTTCTCATCGACGATGTGCTGCGCCGCGGCGAGAACGTTGGCTTCTCGCCCGACTGCATCGGCCTGCAAGCCGAGGAGATGGCCGACAAGCTGGAACGCGGCCAGTCTTTGCTGCTGGAAAACCTGCGCTTCCATCCCGAGGAAGAAGCCAATGACCCGAACTTCGCCCGGCAGTTGGGAAGGCTCTGCGATTACTACGTGAACGATGCGTTTGGCTCGGCACATCGTGCGCATGCCTCCACCGAAGGCATCACGCATTTTGTGGAGAAGAGCGCTGCCGGCCTGCTGATGGAGAAGGAGCTGGAGTATCTCGGCAAGGCGCTATCGCATCCGCAAAAGCCCTTCATCGCCATTCTCGGCGGCGCAAAAGTCAGCGACAAAATCGGCGTCATCAAGCACCTGATGGGCAAGGTGGACACCTTCATCATCGGCGGCGGCATGGCCTACACGTTCCTCAAAGCGCAAGGGAAGGAAATCGGCAAGTCGCTGCTGGAAGCCGACAAAATCGATCTGGCGAAGCAGACGCTGGCCGACGCCAAGGCACATAACGTAAGAATCCTGTTGCCGGTCGATCACGTTGTGGCCGACAAACCGGAACCCAGCGCTCGCATTCGCCACATCGGCGAGGGTGAGCCGATTCCTGCTGACATGATGGCGCTCGACATCGGGCCAAAATCGATTGAGATGTTCTGCGACGAGATCGAAGGCGCGCGGACCATCGTATGGAACGGTCCGATGGGCGTCTTCGAGATCGAAGCCTTCGCCAAGGGGACGAAGAAGATCGCTCACGCCGTCGCCGACAATGGCGCGGCAGTTTCGATTGTCGGCGGCGGTGACAGCGTTGCGGCGGTGAAGGCCGCAGGCGTTGCCGATAAGATCACCCACATCTCAACCGGCGGCGGCGCTTCGCTGGAATTTCTGGAAGGCAAGAAGCTGCCGGGGGTGGAAGCGCTCAGCAATAAGTAGTAGTTCCACATCCACGAAAAAAACGAGGGTAAGGGTGGAAACGTGCCTTGCTGTTCACCGCTCCTCGAATAGCTTTGGGTCAACCTCTTTCTCTTTGTGGTGACCGCTGGCGCTGTCGGTGACGACCGTCAGCTTATGCGCTCCTTCGATCACAGGGAACGTCACCTGCATGTAGTGACAGAAGGCCATACCAGAAGCGTTCGGATGAAGCATCCCCCTAGGGTTTAGTCCTGCCAGAAATGACTCCCCTTGGCAGCCTGTCGTCTTGAAGTAGTTTTCATAATGCCACGTGTTGGTCACGGGCTCGATGATCTTACCATCTGCGTTTAGCGCGATGTGATAAGAGGGACCGTACCACTTCGCCACGCTGGCTTCCTTTCCGGCCGAGAACTCTAAAATAACGGTGACCACGCCGAAGACGACGGCGCTGGCCTTTGCGTCCTCCACCGAAAATGAAAACGCGGCTTTTGGTTGACGCTTAACACCAAGCGCGGTCACCTTGGTCACGTCGTGCGAAGCCACATCGGCAGCCACAGCAATGCGGTCCGAGTCGGAAAAAACAAACATCCGTTGAGCAACCGGGTGGATGTCCCCGTTAATGATAACGGTTCGCAAGCAGACCGCTGGAAGGGCGCACCAAGTCTCCCGCTGGCCCCAATCCAATGGCGGCGCCTTATCCTTATCGCCAACCCCCCGTTCTATCGCAGCAGAGATTTGGGCGTCGGTCAGGGGCGCAACGGCTCGCGAAGGGGTACCCACTGGAGGCGGCGGGGAGACGGCAGAAACGGTTTCATGGCCGAGTTGCAGGTCGCCCTGGGCGGAAGAAACTGCGGGGCCAACGGCTGAGACAGTGGGACCAGCGGCGGAGGCAGTGGGACTGGCGACGGACGGAGCGGGTGGCTTGGCCGCAGAGGCTTTGAGCGCTTCATTCTCGGCCTTGATTTGGGCTCGGCTTTTGGCAGCCTCGAGTTCGAAGGGCCCTATGGGTTTGCACCTTCTGCTAATTTCAGATTCCCCGATCTCCTTTGACACCAGAACGGCGGTTGCTTTGGAAAACCCCACCACCGAAACTTCGATGTAGTAGACACCCCCTCCGACCGCATCCAGATCGACACTACCCTGGTTCTTGATGCGGCTTCCAGCCGCTGTAATGGTGTGCTTCCCAGGAGAGACTCTCACAGTGAGATAGGTTCCAGTAAATATCTCGCTGACAGGCACCCCGTCGCAATGAACGTCCGGAGTTAGGCCCATAAACTTGAATTTAGGCGGTCGGAAAATATAGATGACAGGTCGCGAGTCTTGCGGCAGTGCCGCACTTGCAGACTGCGACGAGGGTAGCTCGACCGCGCACGGGTCTTGGGTTTCGCCCAACGCAACCGGGGCAAGCCCAAGTACGCAGAAGCATACCAATATCCACGCGGACTGCCGCCGGCCGATTTGCGAGAAGTGCCGGGCTTTAGACGGGGTCATGAGACCTCCCGCAGAACAGAAATTGAACAATATCAGAAATTTGCGGTGCCGGCACGGCAAACCCTTTCGCGCAGAAGCCAGGGACGTTTGCGAAGACCGCTTCTTGAGACGCGCCATATCCGTGCTCGTACGGATCCTGTCTAGGACGGGCGCTACACTTTCTCCCGCTTGTATTCATCGAACGCATCCAGAAACCGGTCGATGTCCTTCTTCCGCAGATAATACGGCGTCGACAGTCGCAGCTTCGACGGCTCGCCGCCGCGAATGCGGATCTTCTTCGTCTTCCACATCCAGCCTTCCAACTTCATGCGTTCGATTGGCGGAACATTCACCGTCGCAATCGCGCAGCGCAGCTTGGCATCGGGCGAGGTCCACGACTCCGCGCCGCGCTTCATCATCGCCGCCAGCATGTAATCGCCCAGCTCGCGATGCCGCCGCTCGATGCGCTCCATCCCAATCGAGTTCGCCATCTGGATTGCCGCGCTCAGCCCGCACAGCGACGGCACATTCGACGACCCAATGCGTTGGAAGCGTTCGGCGCGCAGCTTGGGATCGTTCCATCCGTCGGTCGCAATCGTGTTCCACAGGCGATCGATGACCTCGTCGCGCACATAGAGGAAGCCCGAACCCTTCGGCGCCTGGAGCCATTTATGCGGGCTGGAGCTGTACATGTCGCAACCAACATCGTGCAGGTGCAACTGCATCATGCCGGGCACGTGCGCGCCGTCCACCGCCGAGAGAATGCCCTTCGAGCGCGCCAGCGCGCATAATTCTTTCGCCGGCAGCACCACGCCGGTCACTGTCGTGATGTGGCTGAAGAAGATCACCCGCGTGCGCGGCGTGATGGCGTCGCTGAACAAGTTCAGCACCTGCGGCGTCTCCTTCACCGGCATGGGCAGCGTGACTTTTTTCACCACGATGCCGTAGCGCTTGGCCTTCAGTTGCCACGGCTGCTCGCCGCCGGGATGCTCCTGGTCGGTCATCAGCACTTCGTCGCCGGGCTTCATGTCCACGCCGTTGGCGATGTAGCTGTTGGCCTCGGTGGCATTGCGCAGCAGAGCAAGCTCATTGCGCGTGCAGCCCACGAACGCCGCCAGCGGATCGCGAAACTCGTTCCACGGCCCGTAGCCCCAGATGGGATAGTCCTCGGGATCGGTCTCGTCCAGCTTCTCCGTCGAGTTGTAGCCGTCAAAGACCGCCCGCAGCACCGGCGCGGGACTCGATCCCACCGTTCCGTTGTTCAGGTAAATCTCATCCTCGGGGATGAGGAACTGCTTGCGCAGCTCGCTCCAATATCCCTCCTCATCGTGCCGGAAGAGCATGGGATCGGGCAGCGGGGTCGGAGCATTTTCCAGTTGCGCCAGCAGATCGTTGCGAAAGGCGAATGCGGCGGCGAACCCAGCACCGGCGGTAAGACTGGCGGTCAGAAAGCGGCGACGGTCGAGCACGAGCACCTCCCATCCTGCAAAGGCGACATCTTACACCCGGAGACAGTTGTCAGTGGCCAGTGTGATCCGCCTCACTGCAACGCCCTGCTCGCCTGGGCGAGGATGGGTCATGCTCTCCAGTATTGCTGCACCTGTCAGACACGAAATAACCACCTTCGCCGAACTGCGCCGGCGGGCCCAGCCGCTGGGGCCCAAACGGGTTGCGATCGTTGTGGCGGACGACGAGGTTGCCCTGACAGCAGCCGATGGCGCACTGCATCTCGGGATCGCCATCCCGGTGCTGATTGGCAACGAGCGGAAAATCCGGGCCCAGGCAGAGGCGCTGGGGCTCTCTGAGTTGCTCGCTGCAGCAGAGTTTGTCAGCAGCGATAATGCCGCAGCGGTGGCAACACAAATGGCGCGCGAGGGCCGCGTGAACATCCTGCTGAAAGGTCATCTCCGCACCGATGAACTCTTGCGAGCCGTGCTGGACAAAGAGGCTGGGCTGCGGACCGGACGTCTGCTAAGCGACGTGCTCCTCTATGAGGACAAGCTCGCAGGTGATGTCAGGTTGGTGGGTATCAGCGATGGCGGGCTAAATGTTTTGCCGAACCTGGAGCAGAAGAAGCAAATCGTGCAGAACGCGATCGAGGTCATGCACTCCCTGGGAGTGGCGCGCCCGAAGATCGCGCTGATGAGCGCCACGGAAGCGGTCAGCGAGCGGCTGCCCTCGAGTGTGGATGCCCGAGAACTCACCGCGATGGGAGAAGCCGGCCAGTTCGGGGATGCCGACATTTTCGGCCCGCTGGCCCTCGATTGTGCACTTCTGGAGTCAGCGGCGCAAGCCAAGGGCATCGTCCATCCCGTCGCTGGTCACGCCGACTGCATGGTGGTTCCCAACATCGAGGCGGGTAACCTGCTGGGAAAATCGGTGAAGTATCTGGGCGGCTCGCAGTGCGCGCATGTGGTCGTCGGCGCGAAGGTCCCCATTCTGATTCCATCGCGCGTGGAGAGCGTCGATGACAAGGTGAACTCCATCGCTCTGGGGGTGATTTTTGCCAGCCAGTGAATTCAAGGTCCTTGCGATTAATCCCGGTTCCACGTCCACGAAGATGGCCCTGTACGTCAACGAGCGCCCCGACCTCGTCTGTAACATTCGGCACTCGGAAGCCGAGATGGCGCAGTTTCGTGGACGCCCGATTCTTGATCAGCAGGAATTTCGCTGCGCGCAGATTGAAGCTGCACTGGGCGAGGCGGGACACAACGTCCGCGAGCTTCACGCGGTAGTGGGACGCGGCGGTCTTCTGCCTGCCGTGGCCAGCGGCACGTACATCGTGAACCAGGAAATGCTGGAGGAGTTGCGACTGGCCAGGCGCGGTGAACATGCGGCGAACCTGGGCGCGTTTCTGGCGTACGAGATCGCGCAAAAGGCCGGGGTGCAAGCTTACGTCGTCGATCCGGTCAGCGTGGACGAGTGGCCGGAGTTGGTGCGGCTGTCGGGGTCGGCGCTGCTCGAGCGGCAATGTTTGTCGCACGCATTGAACTCGAAAGCGGTGGCCAAGCGTTATGCCCGCGAGCGCGGCGAACGCTACGAGTCACTGCGGCTGATCGTGGCGCACCTGGGCAGTGGGATTTCGGTTTCAGCGCACGATAACGGCCTCATGGTTGACGTGACCAACTCGCGCGAAGAAGGGGCATTTTCCACCGAGCGTGCCGGCGGTGTACCGGCGATGCAGTTGGTCGATCTCTGCTTTAGTGGCCAGTACACCCAGAAGCAAGTGGACGCGCTGCTGTTTCGTGAAGGCGGGCTGTACTCCTATCTCGGCACCAAAGACCTGGTGGAAGTGGAGCGCCGCATTGCGGGTGGCGATGCGAAGGCCAAGACCGTGTTTGACGCGATGGTTTACCAAATCGCGAAAGAGATTGGGGCGATGGCGGCTGTGCTGCACGGACGCGTGGACGCGCTACTGGTCACCGGCGGCGTGGCGCATTCCCAGCGTTTGATCGCGGCGCTGACGGAGTATGTAAGCTGGATCGCGCCCATCGCCATTTATGCGGGCGAGGATGAACTGCAAGCGCTGGTGGAGGGCGCACTGCGAGTGTTGCGCCACGAAGAGCAATCAAGAACTCTGGCGCCCGGCCGAGATGTCATGATCGAGGTTTAAGGCGACCGCCTCAAAGGTGCGAATCTTGGGATTCCCATCAATCACCTTGGAGAGAATCCTCAAGACTTGGGAGTAGATATTGGCAGCATAAGCTTCGGCATCGCTCTGGCTCTCCCATAGGCTGATTGAAATCCGTTCCAGATTGCCGGGGTTGGACAAGGTGATTTCACCCCTGAACCCTTTCTGCTTGCGCAGTAAAGGCAGGATCTCGTTCTCCAGTGTCTGGGAGAACGCAGCCGCCATGTCGAGGGATTTCACGCGGAAATGGGCATTACGTGCGAACATCTTCAGCCTCCCTGGGGACAGTAACCAGTGTTGCCCACAGCATACAACGAGTGACTAATCTTAACAGGCAGCCGCATTGGAAACGGTGGGCGACCCTGATTTCATCGACATCATCTGTCGGTCACCGATCTATCCCACCCAAGCAAAAGAAGCTTGGGTGGGGCACCCTCATCATCGTTGACTTGGCCATCCGCCCGGATCACTCCACGTCGGAGACCTTTCCGTCCTTGAAGGTAATCTTCATGTTCTGGTAGATGTACTTCTTCTTTCCAACCCCCAACTCGACTACGGTCATGGGGGCGCCGAGCTGCGCCGTCACTTGATCGATGGTTTGTCCTAGTTCGATAGTCATTGGACCTTTAGAGGACGGAACCGGAGCAGGCGCGGCAATTGGCGATCCTGGCTGCGCAGACTCTGCGACCACCTCCTTCTCCGCCTCATCGGCCTGCGCCAATTGCTGACTGATCGCGGCGGCGTCCTTGGGGTCCGCCGGCGGAGCACCCTGGGCCACGCCGGAGTCCACCGGCGCAGAGGCAGCCGAGGGAGGAAGCGTTGGCAATCCACCCTTTCCTTGCTGCGCCTGAAGCTGCTGCATACCTTGATCGATCATTTCGCGCATGTGGTTCTGCATTTCCTGCAAATCGTTCAACCCAACCGTGACGCTGGAGCCCTTACGGCACTCCGGCCCACCCTTGCTCGATAGGACCACGAGATTAGCCTGGGTGGCATCGGCCGGCGGCGGCGATGCCAGTTCCAGCGCGTCGCCATCGCTAAGCGCACACTCCGCACCCGAGGAAGCGTCCACTACATCCAGAGCCCCACCCACGACGAAAGTGTGCGGATGGCCATCGGTCAGCAGCCGGTTGATGCCGCTGGATGCCGGGTTGGGGTCCTGATTTTGTGCATTCTGCTGCGCTTCCGAGTTCTCCAGAGCGATCTGGTTCCTCACCTCATCGGCGATCTGCTGCTTCACCTCCGGCGTGAGCGGGGCCGCGCCGTCAGCGGCCGACGGAGCGCCCGCCTGGATTTGCGCTTCCTGCTGCGCTTGATATGCAGCGGCCAAGTCTTGGGAGATGAGATAGTCAGTCAGCCACAGCGAAGCAATCGGATAAAACGGTGCGGGAGCGAAGTAGAAGCCGTAATAGCCATACCATGGATTTCCTACCCAGCCCCAGGGATAGTAAACCGGCTGGTACCAAGGGTTATAGGCCCATCCATAAAATGCGACCGGATAG
>JBEKQY010000096.1:0-13809 GCA_049519235.1 Candidatus Korobacteraceae bacterium
GTTTGTATTTCACCTCGTCCGCCGCAACGTCTGGCGCCCGTACTGGCGAAGACTGAACAGCAAGCCTACGAGCGATCCGGAGTAGCTATATCCCTGGCCGGGTAGTGGGGCGCTTCAGCGCCGCGTTCGTACGCCAGGAAAGGATTTCGCCACTGCGGTCACTTCCAATGACCGCGGTGGCGGAAATCTCATAACGGCATTCTTAACGCCGGCCTAAAAGGCCGGCACTCCCCGGCTGCACCCACTCCAGAAGGGCTCCAGCGTGTAGGATCGATCCAGCGAGAGCCCGCTCTCATGCCCCTAGTCAGCATCATCATGAACGTTCGCAATGGCGCTGCTTTTCTGCGCGATGCGCTGGACAGCGTGATGGCCCAGACCTTGGCGGACTGGGAACTCATTGTGTGGGACGACCGTTCCACTGATGACAGCGCGACGATCGTGGGAGAGTATCACGACAACAGGGTTCGCTATTTCCTGTCGCCTGAGGAAACGCCTCTGGGCGAAGCCAGAGATCGGGCAATCCACCAGGCCACCGCCCCTTGGCTCGCGTTCCTCGATCAGGACGACATTTGGCTGCCACGGAAACTGGAAAAGCAGCTCGCGCTCACTGACAACAACGTCGGAATCATCTACGGACGGACCGTTCTATTCGATTCCCAGCGGGGCGACCTGCGCGACTACGACTACTTTCACGAATTCGAGCCGCTCCCAGAAGGGGATATCTTCGCCAGGCTCTTTCGCGACGCCTGCTTCATCGCCATGAGTTCGGCCGTGCTGCGCCGTTCGGCGGTCGCCGAGGTTGGAGGGATACCCGAAACGATTCGGGTTGTTCCCGACTACTATCTATATATCGAGATCGCCCGCCGTTACCAGGCACGCGCCGTGCAGGAGGCCGTCTGCCGCTATCGGGCTCACCCCGGCAGCATGTCGGCGTCGCACCAGCACCGTCTCCGGCTCCATGCCGAACCGCTGTCGATTGTCAAGCGATGGTCTCCTTGCTTGGACCCCCGACTCGTGGCCTATCGCCGAATGACCTATTCCACCGCCCTGGCGCTGGAAGAAATGCGGACACTGCACACTGCCCCGGCGGGCCTGCGAAGACTGCTCTCTGAGGGATCCTTGCTCTGGCTGATGGCGCGACCCTTCGTCCGGGCCTGGCGTGCAGTTCGGCGGCGATTACAGCAACCCTATTGGCGAAAGCATCAGGGTAGCGGCGAAAACCAGGACGTTGCTGAAGGAGCCGGTCAATCCGTCTGAGAACTGCTCGGCTCGGCAATCTCTTTGATACTTGGAACCCGTTCCGCCGCCGCTCGCGGAAGACGCGTCGCTGTTCTCATCTTGAGACCGCTTGCCTGTTCGCCTTGCAGCACCACGCGAACCGTCTGCAACAGAACCTTCAGGTCCAGCAGCAGAGAGTAGTTGTAAATATAGAGCAGGTCAAAGTGCAGTTTGCTTTCGACCGTGGTGCCGTACCTGCCCACCACCTGAGCCAGGCCCGTGATCCCAGGCTTTACCGCGTGACGCAATTCATACGCTGGCAGCTCCTTCTCGAAGCGCTGCACGAAATAGGGCCGCTCCGGACGAGGTCCGACGAGGCTCATCTCTCCCTTGATTACATTCAGCATCTGCGGCAGTTCGTCCAGCCTGGTAGCGCGCAGCAGGCGTCCGATTTTCGTTATCCGGGGGTCATGCTCGGAGGCCAGCACCGGCCCGCTGTGTCTCTCGGCGTCCACATTCATGGTACGAAATTTGAGAACGTGGAATGGCTTTCCCCCGAGTCCGATTCGCTCCTGCCGGTAAAAGACAGGGCCGGCAGAGGTGGCGCGTACCATGATGAACACGATCAGCAGAATGGGACTGGCCAGCAGCAATAGCGCCGACGACACGACCAGATCGAATGTCCGCTTCAGCAACTCCTCAGCGGGATTTAAACGGTGCGGCTGAATACCGAAGATCAACAGATCGTCGACCTCGCGAGCCTCTGCTCCAAACAGGGTCAACTCGGAGAGGTTGGGAACCACCAGGACTTCTTTCTTGCAGCGGAAACAATGCAGGATGATCTCTTCTTTTTGCTCCAGGCTTTGACTCAGCACAATTGTTTCGGCATCATCCAGCTCCGGGTAGGGTGGCCGCAAGTCCCGGCGCAACAGATATCTCTGCATCTGATAGAGCCCAACATCGTGTTCCTCGAATTTTTGCAGCACCGAGAATGCATCGTTTTCCGATTCTCCGATCACAATCGTCCGGCGGTCGCCAAACCAGCGCCGGTACATCCGGCGCATTTGCATCCGGTAGGCACACAGCAGCCCTACCAGTAGGGGGGCTGCTAGCAGCAGCACGCTTCGCGGGAAAGCAAACTGCCGCGCCCAGAATCCCAGGCTCATGGTGGTCAGCAACGTCATGCCTACAGCGATGATGACGGAGTACAGAACATGCCTCAGCGACCGCCGCAGCCAGTCACGGTAAAGATCAAGAAGATGAAACACGACCAGGGTGGTCAGAGAAACCAGCGCCGACAAATTCAGATATGAGGAGATATTCGCGTGCGGCGAAAGCAAATGGTGGCGGCGCAGGAAAAACGCAAGCACGAATCCCGCGTTGACCAGGCTCACATCGCAAAGCATAATGATCGGTTTGTAGAGAAGAAATCGGACTGGGCGGCTCATGGTATCTCCGGTGCACGGGGTCTGCGAGCAAACCGAGAGCGCGTGCCGCGGGAGTCACACTCGCTGTCGGCAAGACAAGAATCGAACAAGCCGGTCCGGGGAAATTCCTGTCCGTAAAGAAGGGCTCGACGCATAGTTTATTCCGATTTCCGCAGCAAAGTCGCTCGCGCCGCCTGTTCCCTGCTGGGAGCGCCGGGACCCTTGATGACGCGCTTATCGGGGCTGAGATAGTATTCCAGCACTTTCGCGTAATAGCGGAGCATTACGGCAATACGAACGAATCCTTTGGTCACCGCACTCTTGCCAAAATAATCGTATGCTTCGCTGAACTCGATGAGTGCCCGCCTTTGGTCACGCAGCGAGGCCAGCGGATTCTGGTTGATACTCTGGCTGCCAAGGTGAATGACTTCCGTGCAAGGTGTGTAGTAGACCTTGTAACCCTTCTGCCGCAGCATGTAGTTGTAAGCCAGATCGACTAAGGCAAGACGGAAGCGCTCGTCCAGCATCCCGGCCTGCTCCCAGGTCGAACGGCGAATCACGTAAGCCGAAGTTCCAATGCTATCGACCTGCTGCGCGCGGGAGTAGTCAAAATCGGTGTTGTAATAACGGTCCATCAACCGGCTGCCGGGGAACAGTTTGTGCCAATTGATCGCCTGAAGAAAGAAAACGCCAGGACCCGCAAAGCTCCGGACGCAGTGCTGCACGCTGCCATCGATGTTCAGCAACTTCGGACCGCAAGCGGCCGCCTCCGGGTGCTCATCCATGAATTGAACCAATGCCTTAAATGCGTTTCCCGTCAGCAGAGTGTCACTGTCCAGCAGACAAGCGTAGCGAGCGCGCGACATGCGCATGCCACAGTTCTGATTCCGGGCGTAAAGTTGGTTAACCCGGTTTCTGACCAGAATCACCTCAGGGAAGGTCTCCGTTACCATCTCCGCGCTGCCGTCGCTGGAGTTGTCGTCCACGCAAATGATCTCGAAGCTGATCCCCTGCGTGTGCTGGTAAATCGACTCGATGCAATTACGCAGTAGAGTGCGAGTGTTGTAGCTGGGGATGATTACGGTGAGGTCCAGAACAGCTCCACTCATCTCGGGTTCCTCGCCGATGGTGGCACAAGCGGCGCGCAAACGTGGAACATTGCTTCGCTGCATTCGAGATTTTGACGGTTGGACCATCCGGTGCTGAAGCCACGATCTATGTTCACGATTTCCCCTCCTTCACATAGATGTGCTTTGGCTTCTTTATTCCTTTAGCGAAAACCTTTCTAATGGCCATCCGCAAAGCCGCATCGCAACGAAGAATGAGATTTCGGACTGGCTGCTCTGGCCTGCCCCGAAACGTAGTCACATGAAAGTACTCATGCTCCTCGAGCGCGGCAGGCGCGAAATAGTAATTCGAGATGCAACAGCGTACCGCACCCGTGGTCTTAACTCGAGTTACAGAATGCCACGATTTCTTGTGGGTCGCCATCAGGACCAGGCGGTTGAACTTGCTCACGATCTCTCGCGGCTCCCCTTGCGGGCCGCTGTCCCACAGTTCTAAATTGCCACCCGATTCATGGCTCCAGTTGGGGGCGATATAATACAGCAAATTCAGAACGCGATAAAGGCTGCGGTCCTTGTCATGGGAGTTGTCCAGATGGGGATTCAGGAAGTGACCGCACCCCATCGAGCTAATCCCTCCGGCGTACAGGTGTTCGTCCGGAACCACGCCCTTGAGTCCCGTTATTTGCTCCACCACCTTGACAACACCCGGATCCTGAAAAGCGAAAACAATCTCTTCCAGCACGGGATCGTATCGATTCATCTGCGCCGCCACGAATTTGTGCTCGCGCAGGCTCTTTTTCTCCATCATCCCGGACTGATCCGGAAATGCCTCGAAGATCTGGTGCGCGATAGAATCCGGCAAAAGGTCGTCGATAAAACAACTCTGTATCCGGCCTGGCTGCCGAAATTCGTTTTCCAGCCGCTCCTCGGCGGACCCAAGCTCGGTGGCGATGAGATGTGCGTAATGTTTTCTGTCAGCAACAACCTGCTGCTTAAAACTGGACATGGGGTGCGCTCCAAAATGCCCCGCCGAATAAAAGCCTCCCTTGGTCTCGGCCAGCCGCTTTATGACCCGGCCTTCCTCGCAGCAATCGGTCTGGCTGGAACGCCGAAGACGGATTGGTCTGCTTCGACCGATTTGAATACCACTGAATTCGCGCCGATGACCGCGTTGTCGCCGATGCGGTAAGGGCCGAGAATCTTGCAGCCGGTTCCCAAAATAACGTTGTTCCCTATCTCACAGCGTAGCTCTCTCCGAAACTCCAAATCACCTATCGCACCCAGACCGACACCTTGATACATGGTGACGTTGCTGCCGATCCGCCACGCCCCGATTACGCAGCCCACTGGGTGAGGCAGATAAAACCCAGGACCGATTTCACACTTCGGCGTGACCTCCAGCCCAAACAATACAATATTGAGATACATCAGGAACCACGGCAACCCTGGGACTCCCGCCAGCAGGGCCGCCCGGCTGGTTCGAAAGATCACATTCGGAAGATATTTAGAATGGAACAGACGTTCGAGAAACCGCAGGAAATTGGGCCGTATGTCTGTCCTGCGTTCCAGTTCGTATTGCCGAGCGAGATCCTGGTACAGCAATTCCATTAGCTGTGACATCGTTCTCGAAAAATCCGCCAACCCAATTTGCCCAACGCGCTTCTCCGAAATTATCGCAAGCTTTTAACAATCCCGATACAAGGCCAGAGTCTTTTCACCGCACTCGTTCCAACTATACTGAGCCGCGACTTCCCTACCACGTTGGACTGCCTGGCGGCGGGCCGATTGTTCGCTCATTGCTCGCAATAGTTCGCGATTGAAGGAGCTTTGATCCAGCGGATCGAAATAGAACGGCGCATCGCCACATACTTCCGCGACCGCCGGGATGCGGCTCGCCAATACCGGACAGCCTAGCGACATCGCTTCCAACGGAGGAAACCCGAAGCCCTCGTTCAAGGACGGATACACAAACAACTTGGCTCCAGCGTAAGCTTCTGCCAGCAGCTTATCCGAAACCCTGGGCAGACTTATCACGCAGCCCTCTAAGCCGAGCCTCGAAATCAACACTTTCTCCTTTACCGTCAGCGAGCTGCCTCCCAGCACCAGGAGATCCAACGAGTCGTACAGTTTCGTGTCATGAAACGCCTGCAGCAGGCGGTGAAAGTTCTTGAACGCGGCCCTCATTCCCACATATAAGACGTAATCACGCCGCAAGTGCCTTCGGAGTTCGGCGGCGGCTTCCCTGCCGCGTGGCAACGGAGCAAGCCCATGATGGATCACGCGAGCCTTGTCGGGATCCACATTGTAGAACCGTAGGAGGTCCTGGCGGCACGCCTCCGAAACACAAATGATTTTGTCGACCTTGGGGAACAACCGCTTCCGCGCCCAGAGAATTTTCTTCACGTCGGGAAACAATTCCGGAAATCGCTCATGAGTGCAGTCATGATGCGTCGCGACCACGCGGTTCGCCCGCGCCGTCGGCATCCGCATGTACGCCGTCGGGTGGTAGATATCCATTTTCCCGTGAAATGGCGCCGTCAGGATGCTCCAGGCTTCATTGGCGATATAGCGCGGCGTTCCAGGTGGCAGCCACTCGCGACAGCCGGTAACCCGGGCCTTCGATGAATCCAGCTCACGGAAGGGATAGACCGTCCCGTTGATTCCCAGCAGCAATTCCGTCTGCACTTCGGGCACGGTTGTCAGAAATTTTATCAGCTCATAGAAGTAACGCGATGCGCCACCTGCATTCTGCAACGAGAAAACCTGATGGTCGTAGAGAATCCGCATTACCTGCCGGCTACGTGCTTTCCATCCCCGCTTCCGGAAGGAACTGGCCGTGATTACCCGCCGGCAAACACGCTGCGGACAGGAACCAGTCTATAAACGATGCATCTCGCATGATGGTCATGGCTATGTAGCCAACTCCGGCATTGCCCGTGTGTCACGAGCGAGCTCTTTGGCGAATCGTCCTACCAGAACAAGGCTGACCAGGAAGATCAGATATGAGAGAAGCGTGTCAACCGCAGCCGCGGCTGCGCCATAGATCGGGATCCAGAAGAGATTCAGAAGTATGTTGCTGCCGGCGCCGATCACCGTACATAACAGGATTTTCCTCTCCATACCCCACGCGATGTAGGCATTGCCTAAATAGGAGGTCAAGAAATCGAGGGGAATTGCCCAAACCAGCAGAAACAGCAAGGGAGATGCAGTGAGGAATTGATGCCCAAACAATAGCGTTAGCAACGGCCGCCTTACCATCATCAACGCTGTCGCGATGACAACTCCCGCACCCAGTAGGCCCAGCAGAATCCTCGCTCGCAACATGCGGATGCGCTGGGCAGAATTTTGCCGGCTCAATTCCGGATAAAGCGACTGTGTGAGCAGGTAGTAGCCGACCAGCACCTGGTTCAAAATACGATAGGCAGCGCTGTACAGGCCGACCTGTACTGGGTTAGACATCAATCCCAGCATCAGCATATCAACCGAATTGAAGGCAAGGTTGCTCAGCCACGCCAACCCCATGATGCTGCTGCGCCTCCAAGCCAGGGAGTCGGCGATTACCATTTGCTCGTCGGTGGCAGCGGTTCCGCGAGGCTGGTGCTTCTTCCACCAGAGCCAGAAGAAGACTGCCTGAACGAGATAGCCAAAAACATTACCTGCAACCACCCACCAGAGAACTTGTCTGGAATTGCCGTGCCCTAGCAAGACAAAAGCCAAAATGCTAGCCGGCACTATTGCCCTAGCGAATCCAACTAAATGCAGTTGATTCTTGCCCCATGCCGCCCAATCCAGCGAAACCGCATAGAGAGCGCTCGAAAAGGAAAACACCAGCAGGAACACCTTCATCGGCATGGGTAACTTGACGGCGACCGCATAGATCACCAGTAACGGCAAAACCGCGGCTGCCATCCTTAGGCGGCGGCGCTGGACTCGACGGACAATTTCCCCCACCAGTTGGGGCCGCTGAGCCACCAGGCGTGCGCCGATGTGCCGCAGCCCGAAGTCGATTATGGGTTGCAGATACTGCGAAAGGGTCGCTGCAAGTGCGTACACGCCCAGGATGACCACGCCGTACCGGTGCCCCAGGAAAATCACAGTCACTACGGAACAGAGCCTGCTCAAGCCCTCGCCGGGAGCGAGGTGGGCAATGTTTCGAATTAGCCTGCCAGCCGAAGTTGCCATCTTTCAAGGGCCATCAATTGGTTCGCGATTCAGCTATGCGCGCAAGCTCTCTCGGGCCGTAGCAATATCCATGAAGTTGACCGGCCGCACGCATCAAATAGACTTCGGCCATACTGATATTGCCCTTGCAGAGGCTGAAGACAGCTCCCCCGATCGATCGCACTAAATACGCGCCAAATTCTCGCCAGGAGTAGCCATGGAGGCGCAGTACATATCCGCAACCTAACGCGTAGGGGTACGTCTTCTGCCGCAATCGCTCAAGGGAATGAAGATTGGGGTGGTGCACCGTAAAAGCGGGCTCATACCACATTCGGAAGCCCAGGGCGAGCGCTCTCAGGAAGTAGTCAGATTCTTCGCCTGATTGGTAGGGAGAGTTGGCGCCCTGGCCGATGTCCTCCCGGAAGTAGCCCACAGAGTCGGTCACGGCGCGTCTCAAAAAGGCGGTGACAAAGATGGTAGAGTCCCACAAATTGGTCTTGGTAACAAGAACCGGCCCGGGAGGCCAGCGGGGTCCCACTGGCTGATTATCGACACTTCGCATTGTGGTAAAGACCGCATCGAAGTCGGGATTCCGTTCCAGCCATCCGCGCACGGACTCAAGCAGGGAGGCGGGATACCAGCAGTCGTCATCCGGAAAGCAGATAACCTCGCCGCTGGCAACGCGCAGCCCAGCGTTTCGTGCCCGGCCGGCGCCACGCTCACATTGAAGATGGCGCATCGTAAGGCCGCCATGCCTTCGCAGCACCGGCGTTACGCGCTCATCGGGGTTTTGATCAATGATGATGACTTCAAAATCCCGGTAGGTTTGGGCATCAAGGCTGGTTAGTAACCGATCCAGTTCCGAAACCCGATTAATGGTTGCTACTATGAGTGAAATCACGGGTAGGTTGTCCGCCTCGTCAAGGGGCCCGGCCAACGGTGGCAAGGACCAGGAAAAATTTGAGCGCTGCGCTACTTTCCATATTGGCGGACCGATTGAGCAGCTTCCGCGGCTTAGGCGTTGGCTGGCCCATACGGCCCCGGCGTTAAAGTCCTGGGCGAAGGACCGCGTAGGGAGCTTAGAAGGCTAAACAGCCACCATCCCGCCAACAGGGGACAGAACAGAATGGCGTTCCGCATGAGTGTCGATGACCATGCGAGGTTATCTCCCCTCGGCATCAGCAAAAAATCTGGAAGAATGAGTGCCACGACGATGAGGGTCCACGCATTGCTGCCGCAGGCATACATGAGGTTCAGGCCATATCCGAGCAAGAGCGACAACACCACGACACCACCCAGCCCACCCAATAGATACATCTCCGCCAAGTACGATCCGCCGGTACCAAAACCCATTCTGGCGATGCTGGGATTCAGAAACACCACCATGTCCCAGCTTAAGTACCCTCCGGGAACATACCGTGATATGTCAGCGGGTACGAACATTTCCCCCAGGTCGTGGAAAAGATACGAAGCGATATGGGGACGGAACAAGCCCTTGTATTTTATTGCCAGCTCGGTGACGTTAAGAGAATTTCCCTGCTGAGCAATAAATTCGGTAGGGCCCAAAATGTAGTACTGCTCACCAGCCGCGCTCTGCCGGGTCGCATCAACTAGGACTGCGACGCATATCAAAATGGCGACCAGTAACGCCGGCACAAGTATGCGGGTACGCGTGGAGGACTTGATTCTCGCCAAATACCACAGCACCAAAGCCATAGTGAGCGTGTACCCTCGCGAACCCGTTGCCAGATACAGGCCCGCAACTCCGAGATATAGGGCGGAAACCGTCCAGAGCCGTTTCTTTCTTTTTTCGATAACGAAAATGGCGAGAAAAACTGGTAAATCCAGTAGGGCAATCAGGCGCACAGGCAGCGGGACAGTGGCGGCCAGACGGTAATAGTCATTGAAAAAGGCCAGATAACCATGATCCAGCGCGTACCGGAAATACAGGTAGTTCTTAACCAGCGCCGCTGAAATCGTAAAAAAGAACACCACGTAGAGATAAGGCAAATACCGTCGGACGGCCTGGTCGCTGGGCGGCTGGATGCGCCGATAGTTCCATCTACAAGGAGCATAAACACAGATGGCCGAAAGTGCGATCGCGAGCAGTACAATCCCAGCTTCCTCCCGTGAAATGCCGAATGGTGCGGGTATGAATAACTCGATGTCAAACGGATCAGGAGTTACTCCGAGACAAAATCCAATTAGCCGGCCGCCCTGAAAAAGCAACAGAGTGCAGAGAAAGAGAAAGCAGGGATGTCGTCCCTGATCGAATCGCTTCCAGGCCAGCACAATCAGGAAAGACAGCAGCAGGACAGTCAGCACACCCGCCGCGTTCGGGGTAAGCCACCCGATCAGGAAACAGAGGGTCGCGACCGCGACGACGCACAAATAGCCCAACACCTCAAAGGCGGCGGCCGGCACTGCCGTCGGGGCGCGTCCCAATGCCGGGAAGGGCGGAATGCGGCTGCTCATGACCAAGAGGAGAACTTCAAGGACTGCCACAATAGAGCCAGACGGGGCCCCTGGCTCGGATCCTGGTGCTTGCGGCGGAGCGCTTCTCTCAACAGCACTGCCAGGCAGGCCACCAGGAACGCGGCCATTGTAGAAACCAGGACGATGAGGAGGCGCTTGGGACCCGACTTTCTTTCCGGCGCCACTGCGGTGTCAACCACTTGGACCAGGATTGCATTCTGGCCCTCATCAATGCGGGCAGCCTCCAATTGCTTGCCCAGGAAATCGTAGAGCGCCTCGTGGTACTTCACTTCGCGTGACCGGCGGAGGTATTCCAATTCGGCTTCCGGCATCTGGCGTGCCGGGATCGCGATGTTGCCGTTGCCGGCGGCAGCGTTGCTGTGCTCGAGTTTGGCCAATTGGCTTCGCATGCCAGCCAGCTCCGTCTCGGCACGCTTCAGGTCGGGATTGTTGGCGGTGGCGTAGGAGCGCATGGTCTGGAGCTGCACTTCGTGGGTGGCTACCTGCGCCCGCAGGTCGGCGATGCTGGCAATAATCGTCCTGCCCTGGGCCTCTGGCTGGAGCAGTCCACTCTTCTCCTGCACCTGTCTCAGCGCGAGCTCCGCGGAAGACAATTCTTGCTGTTCCGCCTTGATCTGCTGCTCGTAAAAGAGCCGCCGCTGGCTGGCTTCGGTTATGGCCAGGCTCTGATTCACGTTATAAAGCTCCTGAACATAAGCGTTGGCGATTTCGGCAGCGCGCTTGGGATCATAGTCGGTAACGGAAATGGAAATCAGTCCCTCTTTCGTAGCGATGATTTCGCTGTTTTGGTTCAACTTCTTCTGCGCATCCTGGTACCGCTTCACCCGGTAAGCCTTTCGTAGATCGAAACGATTGATGAGATTGTCTTCGATAGTCCGGCTGGTTAGCATGGCTACAAAAACGTCGTCCGGATTCCTCAAGCCCAGATCGCCTCCGCTCAGCCCAGCGATGGCTCCGATCTGTCCAAGCATCGAGTTCAACGCCGATTGCTTTTGCTGAGGAGGCAGAATCGTGCTGGTTGCCGTATAGGTATTGGGCAAGAACAGCACGATGATGGTGGCCACGATCGCCACCCCGGCGGTGAACAGCAGAATTGGCTTCTTCTTGCCGGCAAGCACCAGCAGAAGCTCGATGAGATCGACTTCTCGATGGGCCACCACTTCGGGCTCGATCTCCAAAGCCTGGTCGCCTGGCGCAATGGCATCGATCTCCGGAATCTTCGTTCTCTCACGCATAGAGCCAGTTCCCCTTTGCGTCAACGCAATGGGAGCAAGCATCCGCTCTCGTTGCCGCCATCTGCATCCCACCCCATTCCCATTGCCTTCGTCGTTTGCTGGCTCTCCCAGACATTTATGGGCTAAGCACTTTGACGGCCGCGGCCGCCAGGCCGAAATCGAAGAGTATCTGAGCAAAGTCCTTGAAGTTTCGCCAGGTGGCGCCGGGATTCAACTGTTCCGGAACCACCACCGTGTCTCCCGGCATCATCACCATGCTGTCAAAGCCGCCCGACCAGAATCCGGAAGCCACATCTTTGCTAACGACGGCGCCATTGGCGCGAACCACGAAGATCCTGCCTTTATCCGCATTGCGCGTCGGCCCGCCCGCATCGCGCAGGTATCGCGAAACTGTTTTTCCCGGGCGCTGGATGAAGGATCCCTGGTTGTAGACATCGCCCACCACACTCACCACGATGGGGCGGCTGGGGACGTAGAACTGATCTCCATCCTCCAGAGGAATGTCGGGGATGGCGTCCACGCTGGCATCGTCCGGATGCAGGTTCAGCACGATCCTTCCATCCGCTTTCAACTGGCGAAGCTTGTCGAGACTGGCCCGTTGGGCTTCCAGCGCAGCCCGGGCAGCGTTAGCTTCATCCGAGGTACGAGCGTTCTGCGACGACTGTGCCGCCTGGCGCGCCAGGTCTCGTTCCATCTGCGCAATCACCATATCCAGGCGTTCCTGCTGTTGAATGCGGGTAGATTCGCGGTTGAAAACAGCGGCGTAGAGATAGGCTGAAGAGGCCAGGCCGCCGGCTTGGGCCACCAGTTCACGCAGCCCTTGAGCCGGTTGGGCGCGGTAAATCCCGGCCGAAACAAACTCTCCTTCCAGCCTGACCAGCTTGGTTTGTTGCTCGCGGGGCACGCGCAGATCGGCCTGCGAGAAAATGGTGACAATGTCCCCAGGCTGCAGGACCAGATTGCTGGAATCCTGATGTTCCAACACTGCTTTTCCCAAATTGAAGGGGACCAGCTCGGTGGACAGGTCCTTACTGCTCATCCTCTGAACGACGGCATAGTCCCAATTAATCTCGGGAGCATTTCTCCTGACGTCGTTCAACTCTCCGCTGACCCGGGTTCCACCCTCCTGCATCTGCAGGTTGATGGCGTTCTGCTGGTTCCAGTACTCGCGCGTAATCAGAAACTCCCGATTAGGAATCAAATCGCTGATCCGCATCCCTTCATGCCACGGATAACGTCCCGGAGACGCTACATTGCCGCGTAGCGTCACCGAGTTTACGAAGCGCGGCGAAATCGGAGCAAAGTTCAGCACGTCCCCATCTTTCAGGGGCAGCGCCAGCCCGGAGGCGTCCAGCTTGATTTCCTCGATGCTGCGGTCCTGCCGGTTCTTGATTTGTTCGACGTAGACTTTACCTCCATAGGCGGTGGTCGCGAGTCCCCCGGCCAGTTGCAGGACATCTCCCAAACTGGCTTCCGTTTTGAGCTCATAGATCGCCGGATTGTTGACCTGCCCACCCATGGCAACCTGGGCTCCGATGGGCGCGAAGTAGATGACGTCTTCCGGCTGCAGGAGTACGTCCTTGCTTTTGTCTCCCTTGATGAGCAGGTCATACAAATCGAAGTCGGCGACGACCGTCGAGCCGCGTTTCAACTGGATGTGGCGCATGGACCCGCTGGGCGACGGACCCCCACAAGCGAAGACTGCGTTGGCCAGGGTGCTTAAGGAACTGACCGTGTAGCGGCCCGGACGCCGTGCCTGGCCGACGACGAAAACATCAATCGAGCGCAGCTCACCCATGGTGACGTTAAGGTCGAAATTCTGATAAATCCGTCCGATATGGGATTTCAAGAAGTCCTGGAGCTGGTCGTACCGCAGACCGGCAACATTCAGATTGCCGACCTTTGGGATGTAAACAGCTCCGTTGCGATCGATCCGGCTATGAATGTCGAGGTCGATCTGGCCCCAGGCGCGGATCAACAGCTCGTCGCCTGGGCCGAGGACGTAACTGGCAGTCACCGGGACCCGGTCCACGGGAGCAAACGTAGTCGGCACGTTCTCGAAGAGGTTTTCTCCGTAGATGGGCAGCGTCTGTCCCAGCGAAGTGGCAACTAACTGCTGAAAATCGGTTAGCTCAGCCGTTCTGGTTCTGGTAGTCGGGGGCTCCTCCGGCTTCGGCGCATTCGTCACGGGAAGGGTTTTTGTAT
>JBEKQY010000097.1:0-13757 GCA_049519235.1 Candidatus Korobacteraceae bacterium
CACAAAGCCCCGCTCCGCCAGACGCTCCAGGCTAACCAGCAGAACGTTGCCCGCAAATGCCGAGGTGCAGGAATACGGCGAGCTCCCGCCGCCCACCGGTTGCAGTGGCAGGACCTGCCATAGCGTCTGCTTGGCGGCAGCCAGCCAGTCGACAAATTCGTATGCGGCTCGGCCAAGATCGCCAATTCCCCCGCGCGACGGCAGCGAAGTGGGATGCAGCAGGATACCGGATGAGCGCTCTGAAAGCATAGTGTAGTTTCTTGACGGGACCGAGCTTGGTTGAGCGGCCACGCGCCTGGCCAAGAAACAAATGTGGCCAGCAGACCGTTTCTGCTGGCCAGGAGTCAGGCGCTAGCACATCGTTAAGACCCCTCAGACGGGGTAGCCAGACGTTCCATTTCCTTTTTATTGATTTTGATCTTGCCCTCTTTTTCCAGCGTGCTGCGCAGGTTTTCCACGTAAAGGCCTTCGTATTCCTGGCGCTTTCGCTCTAACAGCGCATCCTTCGCTTTGTCCCAACCCTGCTTGATCTGATCGGGGTCAGGTTCTTGCACCTGAAGAATCCTCAGCACGACTCCATTGGGGCCGCCTTGAATGGGGCCGCTGATTTCTCCGGCCTTCATAGTGAAGGCGACACTGGCCGAGCCGGTCATCGCGCCCAGATCGGGCACCTGCGAATTGCGGTCCACCAGATCGCTGGTCTTCATGGTTGCGCCCACTTCCTTGGCGGCCTTGGCCAAATCGTGATCAGTGTGGGCGCGGTCTGAAAGTTGCTGGGTCTTTTGTGCGAGCAATACCTGTGCGCGCTGGTTCTTGAACTGCTCCTCGAGCTTGTCCTTTACCTGTTCGAAGCTGGGAGTTTGGGGAGGTTGGATCTCCGTGACCTGATAAATCACGTAACCCGCAGGAGCGGTAGCCGTGGCTGGCGGATCGTTCTTCTTCGCGGAAAATAGTGCGCTCATGAAATCCGGAGCGGCGCCAATGCCGGGCAGTTGGTCGGTTTGCGCAACCAGATCGGTAGTGGTGACACTCAAGCCCTTTTCGGCAGCCGTTTTGTCCATGCCCGCAGTACGCGCCAAGGTCTGCACCGCACTGGCGAGGCTCTGCGCCTGGGCCGCAGCTTTCTGTTTCTTGAGCACCGGCTCAATCTCGGCTTTCACTTCTGCAAGTGGCATCAGCCGCGCCTCCTGCCTGGCCTCGACGTGAATGATGTGGAAGCCGACGCTGGTGCGAACAACGCCCGTGGTTTGTCCTATTGGCGTACTAAAGGCTGCCTGCTCGAATTCCGGAACGGTTTGGCCGCGGGTGAGCGGAGGCAACAGACCGCCGTCCTTTGCGCTGCCGGGGTCCTCCGAGTACTTCTTCGCCAGATCGGCGAAGTTCGCGCCGGCCTTCAATTGCTTGTCAATGTCTTCCGCTTTGGCGCGCGCCGCGTCCACCGCTTTTTGATCGACCTTGCCGTTAGCGTCAGGGGTCGGTGTCTTGATCAGAATGTGACGGACCGTTACCGTCTCCTTGTTGCGGTACTCGTCCTCATGCTGCTTATAGTATTGCTGCAATTCCGCGGGCGTGACCTCCGCCTTCTCCGCTAGCTGGTTGGTGTCGATCAGAATATATTTCGCCCTGAGCTTCTCCGGGATGGAGTTCACGTACATCTGCTTGTTCTGATCGTAAAAGGCCTTCAGCTCTGCGTCCGTCGGCTTGACCTCTTTCTTGACATCGTCGGGGGTGAGCACGGCGTAGTCAAACTTCACCTTGGTGTCCTGCTGTTTGACTTCCCGTGCGATGTCCTTATCGTTTACCGTAACCGCCCCGCTAACGGCTGACATCAGTTTCCGCTGAGCAATCTCACCTTTGACCTCTTGCTCGAACTGCTGCACCCCCATGTTGAATTCGTTCTCGACCAACCGTTCGTAAGCCTGCTGCCCAATAAAGTTGCCGTTAGGGAAAATTACCTGGCCAAACTGACCCTGGTGGAGATAGTCGCCGAGTTCGTCATCGCTGACGCCGAGGCCCATCTTGTCGGCTTCGTAGACGACCGCCTTCTGGGTGATGATGCCTTGCGCGGCGCGCTGCATCAGATAAGGCATAAGCTGCTCCGGAACATTGCCTTTGAATTGCTGCTTTCCAATCAAGCGGGCCTGTTGGGCCACTTGCGGTATGGTGATCTCCTGATCCCCGACTTTGGCCAGTACGCCTTCCGCGGTGACATTGCCCCTGAGATAGTCGGTGAAGCCGCCAGGAATGAGGTACGTGACCATGGTCACTGAGACAACGACGAGGATGCCGCCCAGCACATATTTCTTGATGGGCCCAGGCGTTTGCAGAAATCGAAGCATGCTTGGAAACTCCAGAAGGGTTAGCTGAATCCTTGATTATAACCCAGCCGCGATTGATGCAGGCGAACCGCGGGGCCGGAAGTTGCGCGCTGCCTGAATGTATCCAGATGCCACTCAGCCAGCAAAATTCCCCATACAGGGCTGAGTACTTCCCATCCGTGAAAGTGGATGTGTTGTAATAGAAAAGCCTATTCGTATGTCGAAATCGTCACCAGGAATGCAGCGGCGCATTTTAGCCTACAAACGCCGGACACGCGAAATTGCGATGATCGCCAAAGGGCTGGCCTCCACCGACCACCCGATCATGGCGCACATCATTCCCATTCGCCGCTGCAATCTCTCGTGCGAGTATTGCAACGAATACGACGATTTCTCCAAACCGGTCCCGCTGGAGACCATGAAGCGCCGCATCGATCAACTGGCGCGATTGGGCACGTCGATCGTGACGATCAGTGGCGGCGAACCGCTGCTGCATCCGGAACTCGACGAGATCATCGCCCACATGCGGCGCTATCCGATTCTGGCCGGCCTGATTACCAATGGCTACCTGCTCACTGCGGACCGCATTCAGCGGCTGAACCGCGCCGGGCTTGACCATCTCCAGATCAGCATCGACAACGTGATGCCCGACGAGGTCTCCAAGAAGTCGCTGAAGGTGCTGGACAAGAAGCTGCAACTTCTGGCTGAGCACGCCGACTTTCACGTCAACATTAATTCGGTTGTCGGCGGAGGCATCCACAATCCCCACGACGCGCTGGTGGTGGGACGCCGCGCCGTGCAATTGGGATTCACCACAACCATTGGCATCATTCACGATGGCGATGGGCAATTGCGACCTTTGGGCGAGGTCGAGCGCGAAGTGTTCCGCAAGATGAAGAACCTCGAGAAGCGTCACTATTCCCGCTTCAACTGGTTTCAGGACAACATCGCTAACGGCAAGCCGAACGATTGGCGTTGCCGCGCGGGAGCACGCTATCTCTACATCTGCGAAGACGGCTTGGTGCACTATTGCTCGCAGCAGCGCGGTTATCCGGGCACAGCTTTGGAGCAGTATTCCGTTGCCGACATACGCCGCGAGTTCCTGACGGAAAAAGGTTGCGCTCCACACTGTACGGTGTCGTGCGTGCATCAGGTGTCTTACATCGATCGCTGGCGCGCGCCGCAAACCATTCGCACTCCGCAATCGCCGCTCGGCGTCGGACAATTAGTGCAGATCGAATAAGGTTAGTGAAAGTCGTGCGAGCGGACATCTGCATCCGTGATGTCGACGGTGTCGGCTGCGTAGGCCTCGCGCATGGGCGCAACCCGCTCCACCCTCACGGAGATCACGCCCTCCTGGTTCTGCAATTCACCCTCCAGCAATAAGAATTTCTCCGACAAAATCACAATTCGGTTCCGCTCAAGAATATCGGGCGAGATGATGGCGTTGCCGATGCCGGTTTCATCTTCCAGGCTGAGGAAAACAAATCCCTTCGCTGTGCCTGGCCTCTGCCGCGCAATGATACATCCAGCTGTTCGCACCTCCCGGCCATGAGGAACTTGCGCCAACTCCTGCGCTGAGAGCACGCCGGCACGCCGCAGATCGGCCCGGCGATAGGCCATGGGATGCGGGCCAACCGTAAGTCCTGTGCCGTGGAAGTCGGCCACCAGCCGCTCCTCCGGCATCATCTGTACGAGCGGCGATGCTTCATCGCTTTCTGGAATGCTCTCCAGCAGCGAGCCGGCAAATCGTGCGGCCCGCTCCACCTGCCACAGCGCATCGCGGCGATGCAGGCGCTGCTTGGTTGTTTGATTGGACGAAGCTGACTCATAAATCTGCTTTGAAAGGGCACGGTCTTTAGCCGTGCCGTAACCCCTGGCGTTAATGCCGGGCTTTAGCCCCTGCGGTATCTCGATTTCGCCCACGGCATCTTCAGTGCTGCATCCAATCGAATTCAATGCCCCGATCGAAGCCAGCAGAACCAATTCATTGCGGCGCAGATCTGGAACGCGGTACGCCAGATCGGCAATCGATTCGAAAGGCCGCTTGCCGCGCTCGCGCAGGATGGCCTGCGCCGTCGCCTCGCGCAATCCCTTGGCATAACGAAAGCCCATGCGAAGAACGAAGCGGGAGCCGTGCGTCCGCACATTAGAGATGGCTTCTACGGGAGGGGTGGCTTTTGCGGTGGAAGAGCGGGCCTTCAGGCCCGCGTCACGTGCCGATCCATGCTTTGGGGCTTTAGCCCCGGCTGAAAATGTTTGGCAATCCCACATTGTGGCACTCTCTTCCGGCTCCAGCGTACACAGCCAGTCCGAGCACGTGATATCCACCGGTTTCACCCGCAGCCCATGCCGCTGGGCGTCTTTCACAATTGTCGCGGAACTGTAGAACCCCATCGGCTGGTTGTTGAGCAGCGCGGCAGTGAACGCCGCCAGATAATGGCACTTGAGATAAGCGCTAGCGTAGGCGATCAATGCAAAGCTGGCGGCGTGCGATTCGGGGAATCCATACAGCGCAAATGAAGTGATGGAAAGAATGATCTGCTCCTGCGCCTCGGGCGGAATGCCATTGCGTTGCATGCCTTCGCGCAGTTTGACTTCGATATCGCGCATGCGCCGCTCGCTGCGTTTGAAGCCGAAAGCCCGCCGCAATTCTTCGGCTTCGCCACCGCTGAATCCGGCGGTAATCATCGCCATGCGCAGCAATTGCTCCTGGAACAGCGGCACGCCCAAGGTGCGCGCCAGCACCAGCTCAAGCGAGGGATGCGGATACGTAACAGCCTGTCGCCCTTGTCTGCGCATCAGGAATGGATTCACCATCTGTCCCACAATTGGGCCGGGCCGGATGATAGCGACTTGTACCACAATGTCGTAGAAATGGGTGGGATGCAGCCGGGGAAGGCACGACATCTGCGCCCGGCTCTCGATCTGAAACATTCCCACCGTGTCGGCCTTCTGCAAGGTGTCATACACTGTGGGATCATCCGCCGGCAGTTTTGCCAGGTCGATTTCTTTCCGATAATGATTACGGATGAGCGTGATGGACTCTTCTAGCACGGCCATCATCCCCAACCCCAACAGATCAACTTTGACGATCCCGAGGTCGGCGCAATCTTCCTTGTCCCATTGCACCACGACGCGGCCGGGCATGGTTGCCGGCTCGAGCGGGACGATGGAATCCAGTTGCCCCTGGCAAATGACCATACCGCCGGAGTGCTGTCCCAGGTGGCGCGGCAAATCCTGCACGGCCAGACAGAGCTCGAAGAACTTGCGAATGCGCGGATGCCGCAGATCGAATCCTGCATCGCGAAATTGGCGCTCCAGCGTGTCGCCGGGGTCCTTGTACTCCCAAGAACTCACCAGAGCTGCGAGGCGATCGAGGGTCTCGCCATCGAAGCTGAGCGCCTTGCCGACTTCGCGCGCCGCCGAGCGCCCGCGATAGGTAATAACGTTGGCCGTCATGGCCGCGCCCAGCTTGCCGTAACGTTGGTAGACATACTGGATGGCGCGCTCGCGCTGGTCGCCGCTGGGCAGATCGAGATCGATGTCAGGCCACTCGCCGCGCTCCTCCGACAAGAAGCGTTCGAACAGCAGGTCCATGCCGACCGGATCGACTGCGGTGATGCCCAGCGAATAGCAGACCGCGCTGTTAGCTGCCGAGCCGCGCCCCTGCACCAGGATGCCGTGTTCGCGGCAATGGCGAACGATGTCCCACACGATAAGGAAGTAGCCCGCCAATTTCAGGTGCTCAATCAGCGTGAGTTCGCGATCGATCTGGCGTTGCGCACGCTGCCACAACTCGCCCTGACCGGGACGAAGATAGCGATCGCGAGCGCCTTCCATGGTGCGCGCTCGCAGAAACGTGTCCATCGTCTCGCCCTCGGAGACGGGATAGCGTGGAAATTCATAGCCAAGTTCATTCAGCGTGAATTCCAGACGCGAGGACAGTTCCAGAGTGTTGGCCGTGGCTTCGGGCAAGTCGGCAAACAGTCGCAGCATCTCCGCAGGCGATTTGATATAGCGCTCGCTGTTGCGCGCCAGCAGACGCCCGGCGGTATCGAGCGTGTGGTGATTGCGAATGCAGGTAAAAACATCCAGGATCTGACGCTCCTCCGGCTTGGCGTACTGCGCGCCTTGTGTTGCCAGCAACGGTAAATGCAGGCGGCGCGCGAGTTCAATGGCCGCTTGGTTGCGGGCTTCCTGCGCGCGATCATAATGACGCTGCAATTCGACATAGACATTGCCGTGGCCGTAGATCGAGATGAGCTGTTCAAGGAGCTTGTGACCCGCTTCTATGCCACCGCGCTCAAGGGCATGAGCCAGCACACCTTCATCGCCTCCGGTCAGGCAAATCAGCCCGGTGGCATGCTCGGCGAGGTCTGCAATAGAAGCGGTGGCCTGACATTGCAAAATAGAATTGTCATCGTTGTCTGTGGTAGTCCCACTTTGTGGTATATGAACCGGATATTTCGGAGCACGCAGCTTGGTGCGGGTAATCAGCCGGCAAAGATTTTGGTAACCTTCGCGCGAGGCGCAGAGCAGAGGGAGGCGTGGAATGGTCAGCTTGCCTGACTGCGGGCAGGCCAGCAGCGAAGTGATCTCCGCTCCGATATGAGCTTTGACGTTTAGTTTCTTTGCAGCGAGATAAAAGCGCGGTGCGCCATATACGCCATCGCGGTCGAGCAGGGCCATCGCCGGCATCTGGTGTTGGGCGCACACCTCGGCCAGTTCCTCAGGAACTGAAGCCCCTTCGAGAAAGCTGAAGGCGGAGCGGGCGTGAAGTTCGATGTACATCAGTGGCAGTTGCCAGTAGCCAGTAGTCAGTGGTCAGTCAATTTCAGGAGCCAATCTCCTGATCGGTTTGTATCAGGGCATGTCTTTAGACATGCCGAAACCAGCCGGCAACGACTTGGGCTTCAGCCCCTGAGGGATCCCGTTCATGCAGGGGCTAAAGCCCTTACCTTGCTGAGCTTCTTTCGGCACGACTTTACAGGCTGCGGAAAAGTCGGAACAGCAGATCCCTCGCGGCCTGAAGGCCGCTCGGGATGACAAAAATAAACGGCTTATCGGCACGACTAAAGTGTCTGCGTGAGAACTAACTTTGGTGTTCGCGGTGGAACTACCACCCGCGAAAAAGAGAACCCCGAAGGGGTGGAATTGCAGTTAGCCCAGGACGCAGCGTAGCGGAGTCCTGGGTGTAGCGGAAAAAATATCCGAGTCCCTTCAGGGACGGCACAGTTCTCACGCAGACACTTCAGGCCGTCCGTAAATCCCGTAAAATTAATTGCGGCTTTACAGGCCGCGGAAAAAGTCCATCGTACGCTGTTTTGAAGGGGCGCAGCTTTAGCTGCGCCGTAGCAAGCCCTTTAGATTTGTCATCCCGAGCGACGAGCCCGCCTCGGGCGAGGAGTCGAGGGACCTGCTTTTCGAGTTTTTCAGCAGCCTGTTCAGTCGTGCCGAAAAGGCCCTTTATTTTTGTCATCACGAGCGGCCTTCAGGCCGGCGAGGGATATGCTGTTCCGACTTTTTCAGCGGCCTCTTTCGTCACTGAGGGACTTCGCCGTCACGAGTCTCCCTAACGGCGGCAATGGCAGTGGGCTGATTGTATTGGCCCACTACTACACTGCAATTGGCAGAACTGCGTCCCCGGTTGTTATAATTCTCCTGCCACAGCCTTCATCACTCAGCGATTCTCGCTTCCGTGGCCAGGTAGCTCAGCTGGTAGAGCGCAGCCCTGAAAAGGCTGGCGTCGGCGGTTCGATTCCGTCCCTGGCCACCATCATTCCAAAGAACTTAGCGGCGCGAAGCCGAAATCTTCCACCCACGATCCCACCCATGATTCTCACTGAACTCGCCCCGTGAGCTACTGAATCCTGTTCCCCAACAGCTGCTCCAGTAACTTGCCTTGGGCATCCAGTTTCGCTTCCCCATCCGACTGCGCGTACTGCTGCATGGTTGTCCGAACGTCCTTGTGACGGAGTAAGCCTTGCACCGTCTTCGGATCGCACTTCAGTTTCACTAACGCTGAGGCCAGCGAATGTCTGAAGTTGTGAAAGCCGAAACCTACCCGCTCGCCCGCCTGAATAACGCTCGCCTTGATGGCAGCCGGCCGCAAATACTTCTGCACCATGATGGAAGCAGAGAGCGGCTTCCTGCCTTTCAACCGGGAACTGGGAAATACGTAGTCTTTGTCTTTGTTTCTCAGTACCAGACGAACATCACGCTGATGTTAGAGCAATAAAAGGACCTTATGATTGCGTGGGCTGCGGCGCAAGCGCTTGCGGGAAGCTGTGCAGGAGCGCTCTCGCGCTGGTATCTCGCACATCTATCCGCTCGGATAGCAGCTACGACCATCCGGATAGGCCATCTGCACACTGCTGCCATCCCCGGAACATAGGCTCGTACGAATCGGCCTTTACAACCAGCAGCTTGCGTCGTAATCTCGTCCGCCTTAAGTGCCATTCGAACGGCGCGTTACTTGCTAGTAGTAAGACGCGCTCCACCCGCAGCAAGCACGCGGTTTCCGTAATAGCTCAGTTTGTAGTTGAGACAGACACGACCTGCGACCTCGTGTCGCACACAATGCGCCATGAACCGTAACAGCAACTCCATTCTCGCGGGAACGCTGCTGATGTCCCTGCTGTTGTCACCAGCGGCCCGCTCCGGCTCGCCGGAGCCCACGCTCCAACAGGAGCAGAAGCCCCCTAAGGAGACGCCTCGGCCCCTCAAAATCATCGCGGCCGGCAGCGAACTCTCTACCGAAGACCGCAAGCGCATCCAGGACGGCGCGAGCGATGTGTATCTTCGCGAGTTGAAGGACGTAATCGAGGACGAATGCGGGAACGGAAGCCCCGAACTGCGTGCGAAGACCCAAGCTGGCGTGAAAAAGGCAGGCAAAGAATACGATTCCGCCCATCCTGGCTGCCAGCTCAATCTCAGTCATTTCCTGATCGCGCTCCTGCCGGATCCGGTCCATACCCATCTCGCGCTGGGCTTCGATCGCGGCATCGAAGCGATTGAGGAGGGCTTGCAGGACGAGGGCTACCTATTTGTTCATGCCATGATGCCGTGGGACGCAAAGACCCGGCCAGAGTCCGAAGACCACGTCGAGCGGGAAGCTACGGAGCTGGCGGAAGAGGCCAGAGAGGAGCAGCCTGGCGTGATGGTCTTCCGCGCGCAGAACGGCGATCCCACTCCCTTGATCGTGCTGGTCGTCAGCGAGGCTCCCACCACCGGCATCAACAAGGACCAATTCCGACATGCTGTGGCCGCAATGGAGAAGCTCATCGGAATTGATCCGCGTGGAGAGGGACTCACCTTAGAGCGGCGGGAGAAACTCTGGCATGTTTCCTCAACGTCGCCCGGCTTGCGGATACTCGGGCCGACCTTCTCGGGTTCGCTGAAGTCGCTCCTCGACCTGCTGCAATGCAAGAAGCAAAGTCACCCGAGCCAGATGGGACCTTGTTATCCGCTGGTCAGCATTCACAGTGGTACCGCAAGCAGCTACAGCGCGATTCAGGACTTCGAAATCAAAGCGGCGGATTTGAACGCGCATCTTGTCAGCTTTCAGGAATCCGACGATGTGATGATCGAGCGCTTCCAGGAATTTCTCACGGGCAGCAGTTACGGCGAGCGGAATTACCAGAAAGAGAGAATTGCTCTGCTATCGGAGGACGAATCGGCCTACGGCAACTCGGCGATAAATCCCTACAACTCGCCACAGGTCACGACGCAGCCGAAGCCCTTGCAACCGGAGCGCAACTGGGAAGCTTACGGCAACATTACGGAGTGGTGGCACCCATCCCAATGGTGGCCTCATTGGCTCTTCCAGAGTCTCGGACGGTGGATATTCCATCCGGTTGCGGAATGGATGAGTGCTATCGGCGGCGACAAAGGTCGAGCCGCTTATGCACCTTCAATCGAAAAGTCCGACTCCATGCTCACGCTGTATTTCCCGCGGGAAATCTCGCAGCTTCGCGCGGCCTATCAGAACGATGTCGCCTCCACCACCTCCGATGGGCGGAATGTGCCGCGTGACATATTGCCCAACTATTCCGACGTGCCCGGCTCCGATGACGATACGGTGGCGTCATACTCCGCTCGTCAGATGCCCATGTCGCAGGAGGCGGTGATGCTCGGCATCGTCTCCGAGCTGAGGAGACACAAGACCCAGTTCATTCTCGTGCGCGCTACCGACCCGATGGACACCCTTTTCCTGGTCCGCTATCTACGCGCGGCCTATCCGCAAGGGCGGATTGTAACCTTAGGCGCCGACATGCTCTTTCGGCGCGAAGCCGAGGATCCGCGCTTCCACGGCTTGCTATCACTTTCCACCTACTCGCTATCCACTGCCGCTAACCATGGCTACAAGGATTACGAACAGCATGCCGCAGAACGAGTCTTCCCTAGCAATCAGGAAGCGGGCACTTATAACGCCACGAGATCTTTGCTCATCGCTTGGGAGCGAGATTCACCTGATTGTGAGTGGATGGCGCCATTACCGCACCCGCCGCTGATCCGCCCAATTTATCCCCCCGTTGGCATAGCACAGAGTTGCCGCTGGCAGTTGGAGACCCATGCAGATGGGGTCCGCCACCCACTCAATCTTTACCAATACGGCTGGCGTCAGCAATTACTGAATCGCACACTGAATCGCGCACTGAATCGCGAGTTCGACAGCTTTGATAACTATGACGCGCCTCCGGTGCGCCTGCTCGTTCTGGGGCGGGACCAGTATTGGCCGGTTGCGGCACTCGGCCCCTGTGGCTGCGAGAGGCACGCCACCTTGCTTCCCCGTGCTCCCAATCAACTCATTGCACCACCCGTGGCCATCGAGATTCCCAAGTCGTGGCAGCTCGTGCAACTCGCTGGTCTTGCGATAGCTTTCTTCTTCTGCTGGAGCTTATGGCAATCGAGCGTCTTCGCTCGATTGCAGCCCTACGCCCGGTTTGCTCCGGCAGTCCGCGACCGCCGGCTCACGCTCATTCTCGTCGCCGGCTTTACCGTTTACATCATCCTGCTTATTCTGATGTGGCCCGGCTTGCACGGGGCGCGGAGCGCCGACTGGGCTCTGGAGCCTTGGTTATTGCTGGCACTTATCGCGGTGTTCTTGACGACGTTGCTGGAAGGCATCAATCGCGCCTTGGCCGAAGCTCCAAAATGCGCCCTAGTCACGGAGAAGGCTGGACCTGAATCACGAGAACACAAGCCTCTGCTGCGGTTGATGTTCAGGGCGCGGATTGCAAGGTCGACTGTCGGCGCCATGCAGGCTATCGCAACGCCGAGCCGCGAACTGCCAGATGAGAGGGGCAATTACGCAGCCGCCGCCGGCGTACACGAAACGGTCTTGGGGCGAGCACAAGCGCTCTTCGCGAAAATCGCTACCTTTGCCGCGCGATGCAAGCCGTGGGTTGGTGTTGCGCTCTTCTTTCTCGCTTCGGCGATCCTGTTTGTCGGCGTCGGCATAGGTGAACCTGAGGCAGAAGCTTCTGCCCTCGTCCGCTGGTCTTCAGGGTGGCGGGCGGTCCAGCTTACCTCGGGGCTTTCGTTCATCATGCCTACCTTCTTCTTCCTGACGGTGTGGTTGTGGTGGGCCGAACAAGTCTCGTCGGGATATACGTTACTGGACGACCGCCGCCCACGCCTGCCCAGCGGCATGAAAAAGGAACGGGTGCAATTCTTCCAGCAAGACGCCTTCCGCGATCTATGCGCCGTCATTACGCCCGGAGCTTTCCGCTTTCTGCACTATCTGGGGTTTTTCGCCTTGGTGATATTGGTGTGGCGCGTCACCATGGGTTGGGGCCATTCCATGATGTCGCTGGAGAAGCCTCCTTTGGAAAAGGCGATGAGAGCTTTGTTTCTGCTGGCGATCAGCGGAATCGTTGTCTCCACGCTCCAGACCTGGAGCATCTGGCTCGGGCTGCGCAAACTGCTAGTACGACTGGATGGGTGCCCTCTCCGCGACGGCTTTAAGGCCCTCGAGGGATTCTCATGGAAACCGATCTGGCGCTTTGGAGCCGGCGGTCTCGACGAGTACCAAAGAATCCTCTCCCGCAACCGTGAGGCGATGGACAGCGCGATGAATACTGTGCCGGAGCTCTCAGAATTTCGGCCAAGGCTGAAACGAAAATTGGAACAGGTAATGAAGCTGGCGAAGGAGGCCAAGGGAAAGAACGCTTTCTGGTACTTCTTCGACCGGCGTAAGAAGGAACGGAAGTTGATCCGCGAATTCGGGACCTATCAGAAGATTTCTGCCGGGGCAGCCGGACAAGCTCTCGACTTGCTGGCCGACGACTGGGACAACACCAAGGAAGAGGTGAAGCCGTCGCGGTTTGAGGCTGCTGTTCCATGGCGCAGTGGCGATGACCGCAACGCGGTGTCTTCCAAACTTAGAGCGGAAGAAAACGATTCCCAGCTCCGCGCCTGCGTGCGCTTCGTCTGTATGTCTTACACGAGTTTCATCATGGTGATATTGGTGCGAATTCGCACCCTGATCGTGGCCATTGGCGGAATGTACGTGCTCACGCTGGTGGCGATCAGTCAGTACCCCTTCGAGCCCAAGGGCGCGCTCCAACTGCTGCTTGTCGCCTTGCTGGCTTTCGTCGTCGCGATTGTCGGCCTGGTCTTTGCGCAGATTCATCGCGATAACGTCCTTAGCAACCTTACGGACACGAAACCGGGCGAGCTGGGTATCGACTTCTTCATCCGTATGGCGTCTTTCATTGCCCTGCCACTATTCAGCCTGTTGGCGTCCCAGTTCCCGTCTGTGAACCGCTTCTTCTACTCCTGGCTACAGCCTGCTGTTGAAGCTCTCAACCATTAAGGAGAAGCCGTCGCTCTCCGAGCCTCCTACTGCCTATGCAGAAGCAGCATCGGAGGCTCCGGTGACTTCGCCCGCAACGGATACCTGTCGATCTTCATGGCGCCGTCGACGGCACAGAAGGGGAGTAGAGAGCGTACCAAGAGTTCGAATCCGGGGTTGCGACAGCAAGGGGCGGAAAAGGTAGGAGGAAACAGAGATGAGCAAGGACAAGAGCAGGGATGAGCAGGGATAGCAGGCGGTTCGGGCTGGCGACTATTCGATGGGGCGCTTCCAGGCCATCTTCGGCCAATAGGTAAGCTGCACTGAAGTGAGAAAATCTCGTTGCCGGTTGGGGTTAATCACCGGCACCAGCCAGGATTCGAATTGCGCGAACGCGCTGAAGGATAGGTTGGGGCGCGCATGTACGATGGCCGTAATGTTGACATCCTGCTGTGTAGTGCCTTGGGGTATGTAGTCTTTCGCTATCTTTGCATTGCGATAACCCAACTGGAGACTGGTTCTCGGACTGAAATGGTAGGTAGTCCACGCCTGGTAGCCCTTTCCCTCCCTGCCAATCCAGCTTCCCATGAGGTTATCGTTATTCAAGTATAAGTTGTGATAGACGTACTCCCAGTACA
>JBEKQY010000098.1:0-13749 GCA_049519235.1 Candidatus Korobacteraceae bacterium
TGCTCGGTGATGGGTGTAACCTTCGCCATGGGTGTAAGTCTCCTTTTCCAAGGGGCTTTAGCTTGTGAGGCCAAAGCCAACTTACACCCTCTCGCTTTTTACACAATCGAAGTTACGTCACCCGTCGCCGGGGTAGTGGGTCAGTTTGATTGTCATCCCGAGCGAGCCTCTTTTGCGAAGCGAGGGATCTGGGCGTGCCGATTCGCGCCGGCGCGCGAAAGGCACGCATCCATATTCAAACTGACCCACTACCGTCGCCGGCGGTGTCAATTAGTTTTCAGGTCTAGCCGGTGGGATGGCGTGGACAGTTCATGTGTTCCGCCGTTTGAAACCAGCAAACTTATCCCTCTACTGGCTGCGCGACTTCGGCCTCCACCGGCTCCAGGTAGGCGGTGAAGTGCCGCAAGAAAGGCGCCTGATAGGTCAGCCTCATGCCGCGGATTTCTTTGCGGTGCTTCCACACCTCCAGCACTACTTCGATCACATAATCAATGTGGCTTTGGGTGTAAACGCGGCGTGGAATTGCCAAGCGTACCAGATCCATTTTGGCCGCCGCGCCGAACATCAGCGTGCCAATTTCCACTGAGCGGATGCCGCCTTCAAGATACAACTCCGCCGCCAAGGCCACTCCGGGAAACTCGTCCCACGGAATGTGCGGCAAAAAGGCGCGGGCATCAAGATAAATCGCGTGGCCGCCCGGAGGCTGCACGATGGGCACTCCCTGCTCAGTGAGATGGTTGCCGAGATAAGCGGTCGAGGCGATGCGATAGCGCAGGTAGTCCTCTTCCAGCGACTCCTGCAAGCCCACAGCAACCGCCTCCAAATCGCGTCCGGCGAGACCTCCGTAAGTCGGATAGCCTTCGGTCAGGATCAGCAGGTCTTTCTCCTGCGCGGCGAGAATACCGTCGTTGGTGCAAAGGAAGCCGCCGATGTTGGCCATGCCGTCCTTCTTGGCCGACATGGTGCAGCCATCGCCCAGCGCGAACATCTCCTGCGCGATTTGCTTGGGGGTCCTGGCTGCGTAGCCATCTTCCCGGAGCTTGATGAAGTACGCGTTTTCGGCAAAACGGCAAGCGTCGAAATACAGCGGGATGCGATGCTTGCGGCAAACGGCGCTGACCGCGCGCGCGTTCTCCATTGAGACGGGCTGGCCGCCGCCGGAGTTGTTGGTGATGGTGAGCATCACCAGCGGAATGCGCTCGCGTCCCACGCGCGCGATCAATTCCTCCAGCGCGGCCACGTCCATGTTGCCCTTGAAGGGATGCCACTGCGCGGGCTGGCGCGCTTCGGCGATCGGCAGGTCCACCGCCTCCGCGCCGATGAACTCGATATTGGCGCGCGTGGTGTCGAAGTGCGTGTTGTTGGGAATGACATCGCCCTTCTTGCAGGCCACGCTGAACAGGATGCGCTCGGCAGCGCGCCCCTGGTGGGTCGGGATCACATGGCGATAGCCAAAGATGTTCTGGATGGAGTCGCGGAAACGGTCGAAGCTGCGGCTGCCGGCGTAGCTCTCGTCGCCTTGCATGATCGCCGCCCATTGCCGGGTGGACATGGCGCCGGTGCCCGAGTCGGTCAGCAGGTCGATGAGCACATCGTCGGCGGGAAGCAGGAACAGGTTGTAGTGCGCGGCCCGCAACAGCGCTTCCCGTTCTTCGCGCGTGGTCCAGCGGATCGGTTCCACGCTCTTGATACGAAACGGTTCGATGATCGTCTTACGTGGCATGGAGTTTCCCCTTGCGTAAGCTCCATGCTGGCGCGTTCAGGCGGGACTTGCAGTGATACCGGTCACAGGTTTCCGCCTGCGTCCTTGGCGAAAGCGGCCGGCAAACCGGAATCACACTTATTGTTGAAAATTGCTGGCGCCGCGGGCCGCCTGATTGGCCAGCTTGTTGGCTTGGCGGTTCTGCTCGCGCGGGATGTACGCGATGGAGAACTCGACGGCGCGGGCCAGCTTGCGGCAGGTCCAATTCAGGGAGTAAAGGCGCGCACTGCGGCAGGCGTACTCGCCGGTCATCTGCTTGACCATGATCTCCGAGTCGGAATACACGCGCAGCGTCGTGGCCTTCGCCGCGACCGCGTGTTGCAGGGCTTCCAGCAGGGCAACGTATTCGGCGACGTTGTTGTCCTGATGTCCAATCCAGCGGGCGATGCAGGTGGTTTCGCCGTCGGGACCTTCGATGACCACCCCAATGCCCGACGGTCCCGGATTGCCATGGGACCCGCCGTCCACGTACGCTACCAGGTCAGACATTCGGCTCCTGACTTAACTTAACAAGATGCTTCAGAATGCGGGATTCGTCAAGAAACAGATTTGATTCCCCCCTGATATTGGCGCATGGGCGCAACATTTCTGTGAAAAAGATGTGAATTGAGGTTGAATATTTGCCGGCGCCAAGAAAAAACTCCCTTGCATTCTGTTGTTTGCCGAAAAAAATTCGCACACAAAAATAAGTTGGGTTTGCACCAACCTTGGGCGTTGACAATTTCTCATCCTGCTGTAGGATCGCACATGTCGACGGCAGAAAAGGGCGGGCAACTAATCGTAGCCAACCCGAAGTAAGCTGAGTGATCGGTTCGGCGGGGCGACCCGAGGGAATCGCCAGACCCGAAAAAACCGACTGCACTGCGAGGTGTCAGCCGGGGTTTGGGACCGCGAAAGCGGTGATCGCTTCAAGGGCTGTGACGGTGCGTGCATCCACGCTGGTAACTCCCTCGCAGGAGTTGGCGGCTAGAGCATAACCAAAGTCACAGCCTTTCTATTTGCACCCCAATTTTCGCCACTGCCGCGACCCCGGCCTTAAATTCAAATCTTTATCGCTAGAATTCACATGTTTATCGCGCTCGCCAAGAGCGCAATCCGATTCTCGGTGATGGACGGCCTGTACGAAAATATAAGCCTTAGCTATACTCAACTTAGCTAAGGGGCCGCTTGCCATGCTAATCGCAACCGTTCATCAGGCGAAGACCAACCTCTCCAAGCTACTGGAGCAGGCTGAACGCGGGGAAGAGGTACTACTCGCTCGCGGCAGGAAAATCGTCGCCAAAGTAGTTCCCGTCTCAGCCACACCGCGAAAGCGCCGTTTGAATATCTTGCAGGGAAAACTAAAGGTGGGCCGTAAGTTCTTCGAACCGTTGCCGGATGAAGAACTCGACGGCTGGGGCCGCTGATGCGGATTCTCATCGATACGCATGTTCTGCTGTGGGCAGTCAGCGGCGACAAACGGCTTTCCCGCAGGGCCCATTCCATTTTGTCGTCCTTCGAAAACGAAGTCTTCGTGTCGGCAGCGTCGGCATGGGAGATTGCAACCAAGCACCGCCTCGGCGAACTGCCCAACGCCACCGCATTGGCGGGGAACATCACGGCGATTGTCCAGCAGCTTGGCTTTCGCCCTCTGCCGATTTCGCTGGGCCATGCGGAGCGCGCAGGGGCGTTGCCCGGAGAGCACCGCGATCCTTTTGATCGCATGCTGATCGCGCAGGCGCAGGCGGAAAACTTGTCGTTGATCAGCAATGAACGGTTATTCGACGCCTATGGCATCCGGCGGATCTGGTAATGGCTGGCGGTTTGATTTCGTTGCTGAAATCAAAAAGCTTACTCATTCTTACCGGTTATACACCGGCAGCGGTCCGCGCAGGTTTCGCCACACTTCGTCGCACGCCTTCACCACATCGTCGGACAAAGGCCCATCATCAAGTGTTGCCAGATTCTCATTGAGCTGTTCCAGCCGCGACGCGCCCAGGATAATGCAATCGCTGGTGGTGTGATGCAGCAGCCAATTCAAGGCCAGGCTGACCAGCGAACGTCCCGCGGATTTCGCGATCTTGCGCAATTGCTCAACTGACTGGAAATACTGCTCGTGCCAGTAGCGGTCCTGATAGAGCTTGTTGTTGTCGAAGCGCGTGCCCGGCGTGACCTTCTCCTGCTTGTGCTTGCCGGTCAGCAGCCCGCCTGCGAGGGGGTTGTACACCACGGTCGAGATGCCGAACTCTTTGCACATGGGCAAGTATTCCTGCTCGATGCCGCGGGCCAGCAGGTTGTACATGGGCTGCGAGATGTAGGGCGCGGGCCAGCCGCGCTCCTTCGCGACCCACAGCATCTCGACCACCTGCCATCCGGCGTAGTTCGACGATGCCGGATAGCGTACCTTGCCCTGCTTCACCAGCGACGCCATCGCTTCCATCGACTCCTCGACCCCAACCTTGTGGTCGGGCGCGTGGAAGTAGTAAATGTCGAGATAGTCGGTGCCGAGCCGCCGCAGGCTTTCGTCGATGGCGCGCAGAATCGCCTTGCGGGAAAGCCCCTGCTGATCGGCGTCTTCACCCATCTTGAAGAACACCTTGCTGGCGATCACAAGCTGGTCGCGCTTTCCCTTGATGGCATGACCCAGCATGGTTTCGGCGACGCCGGTCTGGTACACGTTCGCCGTGTCGAAGAAGTTGATGCCGGCTGCGATGCAACGGTTCACCAGTTGGGTAGCGCCAGCCTGATCGAGCGGCTTGCCGAAGGTCATGGCGCCAAAACAGAATCGCGAGACTTCCAGATCAGTGTGCTTCAGCTTGATGACAGGGATATTCATAAGTCCTCAGGTTTTCTTACGGGTAAGATTTACATGGTATTTCTTACTGGTAAGGCTATGTAAAATGTGCGTGGCCCGGACAATCATGGCAGCCGCTCTTCGCGATAGAGGCGCACCGTGTGCCTGATGGCGGCATAGAGGAACATGATTCCCATCCCAACGATTGCGGCCACGGCGCCGAGATCGAACAGCAAGAACGTGCGACCGGCAATGTGCGACCACGGGCCGCGCACATAGAGGGCAATGTTGCCGATCGCCAGAATGATGCGGACCTCCGTCGGCCCCAGATTGAAAAACGACAGATGAAAGCTGCCGATGGTATAAGTCGCCAGATAAACCTCGATCGCCAGCAACAGAAACGCCACCAGCAGCGCCATTGCAACCAGCGGCGTCATGTAGCCGGAGAGCGCCAGTCCCACCATCAGAACGGTTGAGCCGATGGCGTCGATCACGTGGTCCACGTAAAAGCCATAGCGCGGGCGCTGACGGTTGCGAAACCGCGCAACTGTGCCGTCGAGGCTGTCGCCAAACCAGTTCACGGCAAGAAACAGTATGCCCCACAAGAGCCACTGCCGGTCATAGCGCGACAGCGCATAGCTCACGCCGACCATGATCTGCGCGGCAAATCCTAACAGAGTGAGGTGGTCGGAGCCGACCCAGGCGGGCATATGCGCCGCGAACCACGCCAGGGCGCGCTTCTCCACAGCAGTCACGAAGCTGACCTGGACCCGCGTGGCGTTCTTGAACGATGACGCCGCAGTTGTTTTTCCGCCCGCCGGGCCTGGGGCTATTGGCATGTTCGCAGCGTTACCTCCTGAAGTGAGCGCCCGCTAGAGTACCGCGGTTTCATGCAACAGTTCGCCCCTGGCGAAACGCGCCGGGCTCAATCCCTCGACATTATCGATAACATCTGTCCTGCCATAAAGGATCAAGTCGGCGACCATCTTGCCCGTCGCGGGCGAATGCATCACGCCATGGCCGCTGAATCCGTTGGCGCAGAAGAAGCCCGCCAGTTCTGGTACCGGCCCAATGATAGCGTGGTGGTCGGGCGACATCTCGTACAGCCCGGCCCAGGAGCGCTTGGGGTTCACCGCCAGATTCTCAAAGCATGGGACGCGATCTGCCGCGAGCGTTAGCACTTTCTCGATGAACGATGGCTCGAAATCCATCTTGTACCCCGGCGTCTCCTCAGGGTCGTTCCACGCCAGTAGAAACCCCAGGCTCTCCGGCCGGAAGTGAAAGCCGGTGGTCATGTCGATCACCATGGGCACCTCGTGTGAGACGCCATCGAAAGGCTCGGTCGGGATGAGCATGCGCCGCATCGGTTCCACAGGAAGCTTTATTCCGGCGAGCGCTGCAACCTCGGCTGCCCACGGGCCGGCGGCATTCACGACGATGCGAGTGCTCACCGGACCGCGCGTAGTCTCCACGCCCATAATCCCGCTGCCCTCACGGTTGATGGCCGTGACCTCGGTCGAACGCCACAGCGTCGCGCCCTGCTCACAAGCCCGCGTGGTAAAGCCGACCATCACACTATAGGGATCGACGAAACCATCGGTCGGGCAAAAGCTTCCGCCCAGCACGTCATCGCTGCGCAGTTGCGGAATGATCCCGGTAATCTCATCTCGCGTCATCATGCGAGCCTGCGTCAGTCCCAGCGATTTTTGCAGCGCCTGGTTGGTTTGCAGATACTCCAGATGCGACGGCCTGGTGGCAACGAACAGATAACCTTGATCTCGATATCCGGAAGGGTGTCCCAGCCGTTCTTCGAAAGCCGCATAAAACGGAATGGAGTACAGCGACATCTGAATGTTCGGCTTGGTGGCGAATTGCGCGCGCACTCCGCCCATGCTCTTGCCGGTGGAACCTTTGCCCTGGTGCGATTCGCGCTCCACCATCAGCACGCTGCGGCAACCGCCTTCCGTCAGATGCCACGCGATACTGGCGCCGACGATCCCAGCGCCAATGATGACCACCTCGGCTGTCTGCATTCTCTGGCCCTTGACCTCGGAACATTGTATTCTGCGGCGAGGTCAGCCGCCGTGAGCGGAGTTGATTCCTGCATGGCTTGCCAGCATTTGCACTCGCCCGCCCGGCCTTTCGGTCACAAGCTCTCGTGACTTGCCTCACAGACCCAATGTTCGTTGACGCCTAGCCTTGCTTATCGGGATCCCAAATCAGCAATCAGCAACTGGCAGTTAGCGATTAGCCGTTAGCAATGGGGCAGCGGGTTCTGGCTAATTGCTAATCGCTAGTTGCTAAGGAATTTCCATGCCTCTAGTCAACGCCTTCTCCAAAGCGGTTGTGCGCGATTTTTCCATTGAAGAACTTGAGCAAGCCGCTCGCCTGATGCGGGGCTATGACCTGGTTGCGCTCTGCGCCGCCGGCTCCGGCCACTGCGGCGGCACGCTCTCCATGATGGAGATTGTCGCCGCCCTTTATCTCAAAGTCGCAACGCACGATCCCAACAATCCCGAGTGGCAGCATCGCGACCGCATCATTTGGTCCGCGGGGCATAAGGCTCCGGCGCTATATCTGGGTCTGGCCTTTGCCGGGTACTTCCCCATTGAAGAGGTTGTCACGCTTCGCAAGCTCTACTCGCCCTTCCAGGGACATCCCCACCGGCTGAAGCTGCCGGGCGTCGAGGTTTCCAGCGGCTCGCTGGGCCAGGGCCTCAGCATCTCGGTTGGCATGGCGATCGCCGGCAAGCTCGATCACGACGAGCACACCGTGTTCTGCATCATGGGCGACGGCGAGCAGCAGGAAGGAAACATCTGGGAAGCTGCGATGGAAGCTTCGCATTACCAGCTCGACAACCTGGTCGGCATCATCGATCGCAATCGCCTGCAAATCGACGGCTGGGTCAAGGACGTGATGAACGTCGAGCCGCTGCCGGAACGCTATCGCAGCTTCGGGTGGGAAGTCATCGAGATCGACGGCCACGACATGGAGCAGGTCGTAAGCGCCTTACAGAAGGCGAAGAGCGTTCCAGTCCTCGGCAAGCCGACTTTGATCATCGCCAATACCGTAAAGGGCAAAGGCGTCAGCTTCATGGAGAACATTGCGGGATGGCACGGCAAGGCTCCCAGCTACGACGAGATGGTGAAGGCGCTCGACGAACTTGGCCTGAAGGATAGGATCGCCTACGACGCGCTGCTGAAAAAGGCGCAGGAGTATCAGGTAGAAGTAGAGGCCACTCTCGCGGCCAAGATGCCGCGCTTCTCTCGCGACTACTGGTGGAACCAGCGCAGCGAAATGAAGGTGAAGATGGAGCCCACGCGCAAGGGATTTGGCCTGTCGCTGAAGAACAACGGTGACGATGAGCGCGTGGTCTGTCTTGGCCTGGACATCTCCGGTTCCATCACGATCAGCGATTTTTATTCGAGTAATCCCGAGCGCAAGGACCGCTGGATCAGCTTGGGGATCGCAGAGCAATCGGCAACGGCAGCGGCTGTAGGTCTGGCGCGCGAGGGCAGGCTGCCCGTTTTCGGCACCTACGGAACATTTGCCGCGGCGCGCAACCTGGACCAGATTCGCGTCTCCGTCTGTTACGGCAATTTCAATGTGCTGATCGCCGGAGCTCACGGCGGAGTCTCCGTCGGTCCTGACGGCGCAACCCACCAGGCGCTGGAAGACCTGTTCGCGATGTGCGGGCTGCCTAACATGTCGGTTGTCGTGCCCTGCGACGCCATCGAGACGCGCAAGGCGACCGACTACCTGCTTCTGGAGCATGTTGGGCCGAAGTACATCCGCTTCGCTCGTGAGGCCACGCCCATCGTCACTCGCGAAGACACGCCCTTTGTGTTTGGGGTGGCCAACATCAGCCGCTTGCGCGGTGAGGCGCCGGAGATGATCGATGCGTTCGAGACTGTGCTTGCAACCGGCTACCAAGACGAGCAGGAAGATCTCAGCATCATTGCCTGCGGTCCAATGGTGCCGGAAGCCATGCGCGCGGCATGGATCCTAAGGGAAGAATTTGGATACGAGACGCGAGTCGTCAATATTCACACCATGAAGCCTATTGATCAGGATGCCATTATTCGTGCCGCGAAGGAGACGGGCATAATCGTCACCGCCGAAGAGCACCAGATCGGCGCGCTGGCCTGGCGCGTCAGCGGCGTCCTCACCGAGAGTCCTGAGCTGTTCGGCGTTCCTGTCATCACCGGTGCCATCGGGGTGAAAGACCGCTTCGGCGATTCCGGGGCGCCGTGGGAGCTGATCAAGGAATTCGAAGTCAGCGCCGAGCACATTGCGCAAAAGGCGGTCGAGTTGCTCGCCATTGCGAAAGCGAAGCAGCATGAAGAACGGCTGGAACTGGCACACTAAACGATTGCTGGCCGCCCTACGCCAGCCCAACCATGGGCACAATGTCTGCCGGTTGATTCGCATCCAGCGGCCTCGCCGGCTCAGGCGTCGGTGCAGGATGCGAATCGTCTTCCGCCAGCGAAACATACGCTCCCAAGCGCGCCAAATACAATAGATCGGCTCCCGCAAAATAGACGAGCGCCACCACCGCCATCAGCAGCGCGGTCCATCGGCCGCCGATCTGACTACTCCAGCTCAGCGGCGACAGAAACGCCAGCCACATCGTTCCAGCCCACACCAGCCGCAGGCCAAAGAATCCTACTGCCAGCAGGAATAATCGTGCCGCGTGGCGAGCGGCAAAATCGACAGCCTGGTCCAGAGCTTCCATGGCGCCGGCGCCACATCGAATGCAGAACAACGGCGCCAGGCCAAAAAACCAATTCAAGACGACGGCAAGAAACGGCACACCCAATCCGGCTGACAGGGCCAACGCCGCGCGCAGCGGATGCCCGTTCTGCACCATCACCAAGCCGTAGAGGAACAAGCCGAGCGCCACGGCAAGTGCGATCATCGACCAGAGGACCCGCAGCAGTTGCAAAAGGAAGATGGGAGCGAATTCCCACTCCATGGATTGCGGTCCCTCGTCCCGGCTGAACATCGCCACCAGGCGGCGCAAGGTCGCGGCGCGTCCCGCCGTCGCCGCCAACAACCACAGCATGATCACACCAAGCATCAGTACCGTCTGCTCCAACACGAAGCGCGAAAGGCTGCCGCGAAAGATGTGCCGCAGCGCGTTTTCCAGCAATTGCGGCTGGAGCGTGCGAAGCAAGAACGCGTCAACCGGTGCGACCTTCACGCTGTCGAGAAACAGCGCGATCGAGATGACGCCCAGCCCCCACGCCGACAGCCCGAAACACCAGCGCCAAATCAGCTCCGCGGCCAATAGCGCCGGCTCGTGCCGGAGCGCGGCAAAGCCATCACGAAATGGCGAAGGCCCAGCGGGAGTTTGCGACATTATTTGGAAGGATAGCAGTTCGCAGCAGTGGCACGTCTAGTCATGGTCCTGGTAAAGCCACTCGCGCGAGATGTTGTCGGGCAGCGACGCACTTTTCGTCAGCGCAGCCGCCAATTCCGCCGGGCTGTCCACCAGCACGTCGGGAACCACCACTGCCAGCGACCGGGGCGCGAATCCATAGGTCACGCCGACACTCCACAGTCCGGCATTTCGTGCGGTCAGGATATCGACTTGCGAATCGCCCACCATCACCGTCTCTTCCGGAGCCGCGCCTGCTTCTCTCATCAGTGTGTTGGCTCCCAGCGGATCGGGTTTCTTGGTCTCGAAACTGTTGCCGCCATACACCTGAAAGAAGTTGCCGGCCAGACCAAGTCCCGCGAGAATGTCGCGCGATACTCTGACCGGCTTGTTGGTGAGTACGGCGAGTTGGCGCGATCGTCCATCCGATTGGCCGATCTGCTCTAGCGCTTCTTGTATACCGGCATACGCTCGCGTGCTGTCGAGTTTGTGCTCGCGGTAGTGCAGCAGAAAGTAGTTCAGCGCCTCCTGTAGAAAGTCGCGATCGGCGGGATCGCCCAGGGCGCGGCGAATGAGCATGGGCGCGCCATCGCCGATGTAGGTGCCGATCACCTCCATCGGCAGCTCCTGGCGCCCATATTTCATCAGCATGGCATTCACCGAGCCCGCCAGGTCGCGCTCGGAATCGATCAGCGTTCCGTCCAAATCGAATAGGACGAGCTTGATTCTTTCCAGCGGAATGGGACGCGAAATCTGTATCATTGCTTCCAGTATAGCGATCCCGCTTGCGGGGCCACGACGCTGGAATCGGGCGCATAGCATCCGCGGCAACAGGGAAACGCGGTCGAGCATTTACAATGGAAAATATTTATGGGCCCCAGGTTTGGGCTTAGTATTTCACTCCTGAGGTAATGGATGGCTACCACCAAAGCACAGCCACGGACTGCCGCAATGGCGGCGGAAAAATACGAGGGATTAACTTCGCAGCAGTTGATCGAGATCTACCGGCTGATGTATCTGTCGCGTAAACTCGACGATCGCGAGATCCTGCTGAAGCGGCAGCAGAAGATTTTCTTCCAGATTTCCGGCGCCGGGCACGAAGCGCTGCTGGTGGCCGCTGGCTTGGTCCTGCGGCCGAGTTACGACTGGTTCTATCCCTACTATCGCGACCGCGCTCTCTGCCTGACGCTGGGCATGACACCGTACGAGCAGTTGCTGGAAGCCGTCGGCGCGGCGGACGATCCCAACTCCGGCGGCCGTCAGATGCCTTCGCACTGGGGACACAAGAAGCTGAACATCGTAACCCAATCTTCGCCCACGGGAACGCAGTTTTTACAGGCGGTGGGCTGCGCCGAAGCCGGCCGCTACTTCGACCGTTATCCGGAAGCAGCCGCGAAGGCCACCGGCGACTACCGCCAGTTCAAGGACGTGACCTTCCACGGCGACGAAGTTGTTTATGTCTCCTGCGGCGACGGCACCACCAGCGAAGGCGAGTTCTGGGAAGCGCTGAACTCGGCTTCCAATCTGAAGCTGCCTGTGTTGTTCCTGATCGAGGACAACGAATACGCCATCTCCCTTCCAGTCGAAGTCGGCACGGCCGGCGGCAACATCAGCAAACTGGTTCGAGGCTTCCCGAATTTCTATTTTGCCGAGATCGACGGCACCGATCCGCTGGCCAGTTATGCGGCGCTCAAGACCGCCGTCGAGTACATCCGTGCCGGCAACGGTCCCGCGTTTGTCCACGGGCACGTGATACGGCCCTATTCGCATTCGCTTTCGGATGACGAAAAGCTCTACCGCCCGGAGTCGGAGCGCAAGCTGGAAATCGAGCGCGATCCCATCACGCGTTTCCAACTATTTCTGGTACGCGAGGGCATTCTCGACGAAAAGGGGGTTGACGAACTGGAGAAGGACGTCGAGGCCGAAGTGCAGGAGGCCAGCGACCGCGCGGCGGAAGCGGCCTTGCCTGAGCCCGGCTCGTACAGGCAGTTCGTGTACTCGCCCGACCTCGATCCCACATCCTCAGACTTCCAGACGGAAGCGGTGCATCCCACTCCGTCAGACAAGGGCGCTTCAAGCCCCGAGCGGACAATGGCCGACCTCATCAACGCCTGCCTGAAAGATGAGATGAAGCGCGATCCGCGCATTGTAGTGTTCGGCGAAGACGTCGCCGACTGCAGCCGTGAGGAATATCTGAAAGGCAAGCTGGTAAAAGGCAAAGGCGGCGTCTTCAAGCTGACGGCCGGGCTGCAAAGCGAGTACGGCTCCGACCGCGTCTTCAACTCGCCGCTGGCGGAGGCCAACATTGTGGGACGCGCGGTGGGCATGGCGACGCGCGGGCTCAAGCCGGTGGTCGAGATTCAGTTCTTCGATTACATCTGGCCTGCCATGCAGCAGCTTCGCAACGAACTGCCGCTCATCCGCTGGCGCTCCAACAACAACTTTTCATCGCCCGCGGTGGTGCGGGCTGCGATTGGCGGCTATCTCACCGGCGGCTCCATCTATCACTCGCAGTGCGGCGAGAGCATCTTCACCCACACGCCGGGAATGCGGGTGGTCTTTCCGTCGAACGCCCTCGATGCCAACGGATTGCTGCGCACCGCGATTCGTTGCGACGATCCAGTGATGTTCCTTGAGCACAAGCGCCTCTATCGCGAGCCCTTTGGCCGCGCGCCTTATCCCGGCCCGGACTACATGGTCCCGTTTGGCAAGGCGAGAATTGTTCGTCCGGGCCACGACCTCACCGTCGTGACCTACGGAGCCGTCGTGCCGCGTGCGCTGCAAGCCGCGCAGCGCATCGAGCGCGAGAACGGCGTAAGCGTTGAGCTAATCGACCTGCGCTCGCTCAATCCTTACGACTGGGAGGCAATTGCGACGTCGGTGGCGAAGACGAATCGCGTGCTCGTTGCCCATGAGGACATGCTGAGCTGGGGCTATGGCGCCGAAATCGCCGCCCGCATTGCCGACGAGCTATTCGACGAACTGGATGCGCCGGTGAAGCGCGTAGCGGCCAAGGATACATTCGTCGCCTACCAGCCCATTCTGGAGGATGAAATTTTACCGCAGGCGGAAGACTTGTATCAGGCGATGGCGCAATTGGCGGGGTACTAAGGTACAGCTTCGAATCAAGGCGAGTCCGGTTTGCATCAGGGCACGGCTTTCAGAGGCCGCTGAAAAAGTCGAAACAGCAGATTCCTCGCGGGCTGAAGCCCAGATTCTTATGGAGCTTTGTTCGGCATGACTGAGGTCATGCCCTGATACAAAACGCTCACGTTGGCTCGCCTTCACTCAGCGCATAGTCATCGCGCGCTCTTGCTGCCCCACAGCCAATCGAGGCCGATTGGCCCGGAGCCAAAGAAGATCAACGCAAACGCGATGACGGCGCAAGCCATAGGGAACTCGAAGCCGCCTTGGCCGGTCATGCCGTTCTTGAGGTGCACTTTGACGATTGCCACCAGCATGTCGATAAGGATGGCGAACGCAGCGAAGCGAGTCAGGAATCCCAGCACGATGAGGATGCCGCCGCCAAATTCAGCCGCGACCACCAGATAGCCCATCCATGGCGGTATTCCCAGGTGTGGCAGCATTCCCATAATGCCGTGCATGTGGCCGGCAATCTTCTGCCAGCCGTGGGCGATCATGATCGCGCCCAATGCCAGCCTTAAGAAAAGCAATCCCACCGGTTGCAGCCGATCTAGAAAATTCAATTTAGTTCTCCTCTGCGGCAGCGGCCAGGGCTTGCTGCGCCATTTCACATTATTTGGCCAGAGGGACAGGATAAACCAGCGGGAGCATTCGACAAAGCTCGGCGGCGCTATTCCGTGTGCGTTGACA
>JBEKQY010000099.1:0-13677 GCA_049519235.1 Candidatus Korobacteraceae bacterium
GTGCTGGTGGGCAATCTGATTCCGCTGGTGCCGCGCAGCATATTCACCTTCCAGGGGACGTGGGCGGCACCCAAGAGATTCTTTGTGGCGATTCAAGGGCGCGCCGAGAGCAATGAATTTGACGACGACCAGAACTTGTTTCCGCTGGGCGGATGCTTCGTCCTGAGCGCGACTGTCTCGCATCCGCTGCCCAAAGGGTTCGATGTTTTCTTCCAGGGCGAGAACCTCACCAACGACCAATACTTCATCGCGAAGACGCCAACGCCAAATATTGGACAACCCATCCTGGCGCGAGTTGGCTTTCGTTGGCACAGCCGAAGATAGCCGAAAGAAATCGGTGGAACCGCGACTCTTCGCGACCGGAAGTTCATCTTATAAGAGTGTGCGAGATTCGGGGCCAGCTTCTGGTAATGACAGGATGAGAATGCCGATACGCCTTCGCTTTCTGAGGTTCGTAGTTCTCGCCTTAGTGATGACGCCGGTCTTCTGCGGCGCGCAAAGCGAGCAGCCGACGCGCTCGCCGGACTCGGCGAAGCCGCTCAAGAATGACCCTCTGCATGTGTTCAGCCAGTCGGTGCAGCAACTCTCGAGCACCGTCACCAAGTCGGTCGTCCAAATCGTGACGACGGGATTCGGCCTGACCTCGGGCGAAGAAAAGACCGACACGGCGTACCTGGAGGCGCAGCGCGGGATCGGAGCTGGGGTGGTGCTGTCGCCGGATGGGTACATCGTAACCAACGCGCACGTGGTGGAGGGCGCGCAAAGAATCCGTGTGCGCCTGCAAGGATTGGACAGGCAGACGGCGGCGCAGGTGGACGCGTCGCCCCACGGACCTATCGATGCCAAGCTGGTGGGCATCGACCGGCTGAGCGATCTGGCAGTACTGAAGATCGACATGAGCGGATTGCCGGCGTTGCAACTGGCGGACTCCAACGATCTCAAACAAGGGCAAGTGGTGTTCGCCTTCGGCAGCCCGCTGGGACTGGAGAACTCGGTCAGCATGGGCGTGGTAAGTGCGACCGCGCGGCAGATCGATCCCGACAAGCCGGACGTTTATATTCAGACGGACGCGCCTATCAACCCCGGCAACAGCGGAGGCCCGCTGGTGGACGTAGATGGCCGTGTGGTGGGGATCAACACCTTCATTTTGTCGGAGTCAGGAGGCAATGAAGGACTGGGTTTCGCAATCCCCAGCGACGTGGTGCGCAACGTCTATGAGCAGATCCGCACCGAGGGACATGTGCATCGTGGGCAGATCGGGGTGTATCTGCTGACCATTACGCCGGAGCTGGTGGAGGGTTTGCACTTGCCGACCAGCCAGGGCGTGCTGCTGCAAGACATCGTGCCGGGCTCCAGTGCCGATAAGGCAGGATTGAAGGTGGGCGATGTGGTAGTGAGCGTAGGAGGCAAGCCGGTCGCCGATGTGCGGCACTTCGCAATCGACTTGTACGGTTACAAGATCGGCCAGAACGCGGAGATTGGCGTGCTACGCGACGGGCAGGTGCAGACTGTCGCGGTAAAGGTGGTGGAGCGGCCGGACGATCCGGAGCGCTTCGCCGATATGGTTACGGGGCCGAACAATCTGGTGAACCGCCTGGGCATCGTTGCGGTGACGGTCAACGACGAGTTGCGCGAGGCGTTGGGTGGTTTGCGAATTCCCACTGGAGTGCTGGTGGCCGCGCGTACTCCCAGCAGCACGCTGCTGGGCGAAAGCCCGCAGCCCGGAGACGTCATTCACGCCGTAAACCGCACGCCGATACAGGACCTGCCACAGTTAAAGCAATATCTGCGCAAGATGAAGCCGGGAGATACGATCGTGCTCCAGATCGAACGCTCCGGACTGCTGAGCTATCTGGTGCTGGAGTCAGAGTAGGCGCCAAAAAGCGCATGCCCTGGCTACGCCGTCAGGGCATGCGATAAGGTTACAACCGCGGATTGCTGAACCAGGGCGGCGCGAACCGCCGTATGGCTAAGGCGCGAAGAAGCTGGAAATGTCCATGATCAGGTTCGTCGTGCCATACGCGAAGGCATTAATCTCGCCATTGGTACCTGCCGGCACAATCGCCATATTCGAGGTAACTGCACCGTCAGGAGCATTCAGCGTCGAAACCACGGGCTGGCTCAGCCCAACCGGCCACAGGCTTAGATAGCCCAAGGCCAGGTGCTGATAAGGCACCACGGTGGCGTTAAACGTATCGGCCTGCGATTGCGATGGCACCCCGCAAGGACTTACCACAGGATTCACGGGCGGACTCAGCAGTCCGCTAAAGGCGCCATTACCATTGCGGGTATCCAGCACCCGGCAGGGCGCTGTCGGATATAGCGATAGCCCTCCTACTCCCGGCGCCGCAAAATAGCCATTGATGTCGATGAGCAGATCGGTATTGGCCGAGGGATAGACGCTCACCGCACCGGACGTGCCTGCCGGTACGATGGCGGCATTGGCGGTGTTCACTCCGTTGTGGTCGTTGAGCGTCGAAACCACCGGCTGATCCTCGCCGGTGGGCCAAACGGTGATGTAACCCAGAGGCTGGTTATGCGGAACGGCGGTGAAGTTCAGCGAGTACGCCGCCGGACTCACGCCCGACGGGAAGCACGTAGTCGCATTCAGCAGGGGGAAGCTCCGTGCCACTCCACCCTGGAGCGAGGGCGCTCCCAACCCCGGCGGGAAGTCGGACATGCGAGTGTCGGCGATGCGGCACGGCGTCACTGGATAGAACTGCAAGGTCGAGCCGCTGGAGGGTCCAAAGTAGCCGTCGATGTCGAGCACCACGTTGGCCGTGTTCGCGACATAGACGTCAACCGCTCCCGCAAGTCCCGCCGACACGATGGCCGCATTGGCCTTGGTCCGCCCGTCCGAGTTCATGGTGGAAACCACTGGCTGGATCAAACTGTCGGGCCAAATGGTGAGATAGCCGACTGGGCCACTGCTAGGAATCAAGGTGACATTGAGCGAATAGCTGGCAGCGGTGGAAAGATCGAGGTCGGTGCACTTCGATTGCGCCAACTGAGGAAGATTAAACGTCTGGAAAGTTCCTCCCATAATTGGGCCGCCGCCGCCGTAGACCGGCCGCGTGTCCACCAGCCGGCAGGGAGTGACCGCATTCAGTTGCAGTTTCGTGGCGCCGCCAATGACGGAGACGGTGGCGTCAACCTGGTTAGGAACATAAATTGTGTTAGTGGCGGAGTTAACCGCGGCGGCGTTGGGATAGTCACCGACAGCCACGGGGAAAGTGGTATTGGTGGCGCCGTCGAGCACGGTGACACTGAGCCCGTAGGTTTCGTAAGTACTCTCTCCTTGACACGGGAAGTAAACCTTGTTGGTAGTAAGATTTATCCCGAGGTTTTCAGCCGGAACAGTTTCCATGTTACAGATCGAAACCGTCGATGTGGAAAGGGTACTGCCGTTGATGACGGTGGCCGATGGAGGCTGGACGCAGGTGGGATAATCGCTGCCGCAGTCATTGCCCACATAGGCTGTATTGGTGTTGGGATTGACAATTACCGGAACGGGTAGATTGCCCACATTGACCGTCCGAGTTGACAGAGTCGAGCCATCAATCACAGTGACAGTTCCGGGATTTCCACTCCCGTCAGCTCCTCCCTCATTGGTAACGTAGATGACATTGTGGGTCTCGTCCACGGCGGCAAAAAGCGGGAAGTACCCAACATTAACGGTTTGCGTGTTAAGGGTGACGCCGTCGATTACGGTCACGGTCCCTGGGCTGCTGCAAGTGAGATCGGTGCCGCATTGATTGACCACATAGATCTTGTTGGTGGTGGTATTAACTGCCACACTCCAGGTCAACGCGCCGGTAGTGACGGTTTGGGTGTTCAGGGTGACGCCATCGATTATGGTTAAGGTCCCATCGGTGGTGCAATTGGCGTCGTTGCACTCGTTGGTGGCGAAGATTTTGTTGGTCATCGGGTTGACCGCCACCCAGTCGGTGTAGAAACCGGTGTTCACGTTCTGGGTGGCTAGCGTATTCCCGTTGATGACCGTGACCGTTCCGGTCGCGCAAGTGGTATCGCTATCACAGGTGGCCGCGTAGGCGATGTTAGTGGCACTATTGACAACGATCGGGTAAGGATAGTCGGCGGTTGAGACCGTCTGGGTGGCAAGGGTTGTGCCATTGATAATCGTCACGCTGCCGTTGCCGCTCTGGCATGTGGGATCGTTGCCGCAATCGTTGGCGACGAAGATCGTGTTGTTGGCCGAGTTCACCGCTGCACTGGCAGGGTCATTGGCAACGGCAATGGTCGATGTGGTTACTTGAGCCGCGGCTGGCAGGCAGGCCAGGACGGCGATGAGAGCGACGAGTAGAAGCGGCAGACGAGTTGCGTGCATGAGTTCCTCCAGGTGACTTTCACTTCGAAATGGGGGCCGGCAGGGAAGATTGTTTTGCGGTCTTCGACTGGCGGACGGACTTGAATCAGCAAAGAATACGAATCATCGACCCTCCCCATTGCGTGTTTCAAAAATCGTTTGCGAGCAGGGCTGTATTCCCTCAGGGGCTGAAGCCCAGGTTTTATAGGGCTCGGAGCGGCGCGGCTGAAGCCGCGCCCCTTCAAAGAGCCATTCTTGAAACAAGCTCTAGCGTTGAGCTCAGAGACTGCGAGAATGCGGGAAATATTAGCACGGTGGGCCGGTTAGTCAAAGAGTTATTTGCCGTATTTGCCGGGGACGCGTTCCGCCGGGGCTTGATGTGCTCACAGATAGCAACGCTCACAAGATACCTTCATTTGAGAAAATAAAAAAATAAAAAAAATAAAGTCTTGCCGTACAGCAGCTTACCAAGGAGAAATTGCAAAGTATTCTGTTCAAAGGAGTTAGACTGCACTGCAACTCCCGTGTTTTGAAGACTTTGCAAGCTGCTCCGTAAAGCATTCCGTCCATTGGACTTAGCTCCGTTCGCAAAGCTCCTGTTTTGAATACTTTGCGAATATTCGGTCCTGACAACTGACAACTCGCTTCTGACAACTGACAACGGGATACTGGCAACTGACAACCGGCAACCGACAACGGGTTCTCCATAAACACAAAGGGGCAGGAGCCTAAGCAATTGCCCCCTGCCCTAACCATCTAGTATCCATCTACACCACTATCAGGTCAAGCAAATACGGAAGTATGTACCTAACGCAACCAACTGAAAACAGTGTATGATAGCACCGTTTCCAAAGCCGCATCCGCGTCCCAAGCCTCAACCAAAAGTTAAGCGGCTTTTGAGGAATGCACCAGTGACTCTGATTGCTGGTTTCCGCTGCATTGATGGCGGGATTCTCTTTGCTGCTGACCGCGAGGAATCATCTTCGTACAGCAAACGCTCGGTTGACAAACTGACCCGTTTACCGTTTCAGCACTCGACATTTGTTATCGCCGGAGCGGGACTAAGTTCCATCTTGGCAAACACAGTGCCGCGTCTGCATCGGGTCATTGCAATAGCCGAGGCCGAGGCGTGCGGACGGACTGAACGTCTAATCGAACAACACCCAAAACTTATCACTGATGAATTGCGCGCCATTCACGAAGAGTACATTTGGGGTAGACATGGGGAAGAAGACAGAGCCATTGAACTTATCGTTTCAGCCACATTTTACGGGCCTAACAAGGTAACGCCAATTGCCTCTTTCCTCTACGGAACCGACGAGGAAATCCTGTATCCGTGTCCCTCGTACATCTGCTCAGGATGCGGGCAGGATACCGCCTATTACCTTGCGGATCATTTGTTCCGGCCAGATTTCATAACTCGGCAAGAGGCAATGATTCTTGCTGCTTTTGTGTTCCGTGAAGTGCGGCAATCGGTAACTGGCGTAGGATTCGGCACCGATATGATGTTCATTTCGGGAAAGACACGTACATATCAGGATATCGGCTACGATGAAATAGCCAAATTGGATGAACAATTGCCCAATGTGAGAGATACACTTTCGCAGGTGTTCGGCAATATCCCGCGTCCAGATTGGCTATCCGAAGATATTTGAGCCGATTTCAACTTTTTACTTGACACAATCATTGCGGCAAGTATAATATTTAGGCATGACAAACAGAGAGCGCAATCACCAACTGGCGAACTCGGAAGTGATCGAAAATCTCCCACTCGCGTGCTCTGATGAACTCACGGCTGTCGAGTTTTTCGAGACACAGCGTTGGGGCAACACGCCTTGCTGTGTTAAGTGCGGGAGCGTTGATGTGTACAAGATGGCGGACGCCAAAACGGGCGAACGCAGCAAGCGGTATTTGTGGCGCTGTCGGGACTGCAAGGAACAGTACACAGTACGCATCGGGACAGTTTACGAGGAATCCCGCATTCCTCTGCGGCACTGGTGCTACGCATTCTGGCGCGCGTGTACATCGAAGAAAGGCGTCTCCGCTCTCGAAATTAAGCGGCACTGCCAGATTAGCTATAAGTCGGCTCTCTTCCTAATGAATCGCATTCGGTTTGCGATGGCTCCCGATCCGGCAAGTCCAAAGTTGACGGGCATAGTTGAATGCGATGAAACATACATCGGATCACGCAAGCCGCGTTATCCTGGCACACGCAAGTCCGGTCATGGCACAACCAAGATACCAGTGTTCTGTGCTGTACAGCGAGATGGCGAGCTACGGCGGCGAGTAGTTGCCGATGTGACTGGTGCAACACTTGGGGCTGCGATGCGGGAAGAAGTTGACAGGCAAGCGCGGCTTATTACTGACGAACTGCCGCTGTACAAGAAAATCGGGGCTGAGTACGCCGCTCACGATACGGTCTGCCACTCGACTAGGGAATATGTCAAACTAGGAACTGACATCCACACCAACACTGTCGAAAGCACGCACGCTTTAGTAAAACGTGGCATCGTAGGTATCTATCACAACGTCAGCCTTGAGTATCTGCATCGCTATCTCTGGCAGTACGACTTCTTATGGAACACGCGCAAACTGAATGACGGTGAGCGCACAATTCTCGGCATCAAGGCTGCGGAAGGAAAGCGGCTCATGTACAGACAGCCGTTTGCGAATTAGTTGCCATGCGAAAAGCAAGAGATCAACACGCTGCCGGTTTGAAAGCATGGCGCACACGGCGCACTGTGAGTGCTTTTGCTAAGGCCCGTGCCGCAGAAGCGGCCAGCAAGGAAGCCTTGCGTTTCTATTGCGAAGAGCACGGTTGGAAGCTGGCGGTTTTCGAGAGCGCAAAGGGTAATCCCCGCACTGGCATCATTGACGCGGTGGCTCTTCGCCTTGACCGCAAGAATCCTGATCTGTTGGATGTGCGACTGATTCAACTAAAGGGCGGCAAGGCTGGTATCACTGCTGCCGAAATCAATCGCCTAAAGAAAGCCGTTTCTGTTGCGAAGATCGACTGGCTATTGGCTGCATTCGATGGCAGCGCACTACATCTTGTGCCTGATGACCCCCACAAGCAAAAGGTAAGCCTATGACGTTCGAGAAGAAATGCCTAGTCGAGTTTTCAGACATCGGTGCACTGCACCTAGAATGCCCACGATGTGGAACGGTGAGTGCTTTTCAGCGGGGAGATTGGCTGCGCCTCTTGCCAGAGAGTTTGTCCAAAGGCTGCTCATACTGCGGTGCGTCATTTGACTTCAAAGGAAACACGGCGGAATACGATGCAATCTGCAATATGGTTGCCTCCCTTGCGAAGATCGCCGATGTTCTTAGGGGAAAGAACTTAAATCTAAAATTGGAGATCACGTGTCCAGAGTAGGCAAGTCGAAGAAATCCCCGCCACGTCCGACAGCCAAGACCGGGCCGAAGCCGGATATGCTGAAACTCTCCGGCAATTGGAAGCAGGCGGTCAAGAAATCACTGACTAAGAAGAAGCCGCCGGAGGGTTGGCCGAAGTAAAGGCGAATCTACGGACTATGCCACAGGTTTTGACATCACGGATTGCGTTAAGTACATACTTCCGAGCAAATACGGCACTAAAATGCATTAACATTCCCACAACGGGAAACCGCCAACCGAGTGATCGCACGAGATAAGTCTCTTGTTCTCAATCCATTGGGCCGTAATCCAAAATTAAGTTGACTCTTACCCATGATGGCGCAACACTTTGCTGCGTTGGCGGAGGTCCGCCTCGACAGGTGAAAGGGAGGAGCAACAATGAGCTATCAACAGCAATGTGCGACCTGGAATTGCAACACGAGCCTGCGATCAATAATTAGGCTGTTCTGTGTGGCGATCATCGCAACAACGATTATGGCGCAGGGGCAGACCCTCACCGTATTGCACCCCTTCGGCAACCTGCCGGGGGATGGCGCCAATCCTTACGCTGGATTGACCATGGACGCCCACGGCGACCTGTATGGGACGGCCTCAAGCGGAGGTAACGGCTACGGCACCGTGTTCGAGCTCAACCGTTCAGGCAACAGCTTCGTTTACCGTCCGCTATACAGCTTCCAGGGTGGCAATGACGGCGACGCTCCGTACACTGCGGTAACCGTAGGACCCAACGGCAGCATCTATGGCACCACGAGAAACGGCGGCGGAAGTGAGGACTTTGGCACGGTGTTCAACCTGCAACCGCCGGCGACCTTCTGCCGAGCTGTGCTCTGTCCGTGGCGCGAAACCGTGCTGATTGGCTTCAACGACAGCAATGGCGCCGAGCCTTACGGCCAGCCGATTTTTGATCAGGCAGGCAATCTTTACGGCACGACAACCTATGGTGGCTATTACGGCGAAGGTGAAGTTTACGAGCTTACGCCGTCCAATGGTGGCTGGACACAAAATATCATTTACAACTTCGGCACTGGCAACGGCCCTTATCAGCCGACCGGAGGAGTCATCTTCGACCACGCCGGCAACCTCTACGGCACGACAATGTGGGGCGGGGTAGGTGGCTACGGAGTAGTTTACCAATTGACGCCTTCCGGAGGGTCATGGATCCAGACCACTCTTTACAGTTTCAACGGGGGCAGCAACGGTGGCAGGCCGTCAACTAACCTGCTCATGGATGCTGCCGGCAATCTCTACGGCTCGACCGGCTGGGTTCCCGAGACCAATAATCCCGGGACCGTGTACGAGCTTACGCCCTCCGGGGGTGGCTGGACGCACACCCTTCTGTACGCGTTTCCCGTGGGGACCGAGGGCGCAGGTTCAGTGAGCAACCTGGTGATGGACAGCGCCGGCAATCTCTACGGCACAACCTCGTTTGAGGGAAATCAGGGTTGCTCCTACGGCTGCGGCACCGTTTTCAAGCTGACGCCCTCCAGTAGCGGCTGGATTTACACCGACCTGTATGACTTTACCGGCGGCAGCGACGGGGCTTGGCCATTCGGCGGCGTAGTGTTGGACAGCCAGGGCAATCTCTATGGCACGGCCGTTTATGGCGGCACGGGCAGCGAGTATTGCTTGAACGGCGCCGGGGGTTGCGGCACCGTGTGGGAGCTCACGCCATAGCTCGGACTCCTCATCGTGTATGAAACGAGCTATAGCTGCTAACCTGTTGCCGGAGGTTTCCGTGCGAGGGTTATTGCTGAGTGCTTTGCTGTGTGTGCTGGCGATGACGGCGGTGGCGGCCGAGCCGCAAGCGGTATCGTACCGAAGTGGCAATGAGACGGTACATGCGATTCTCTACCTGCCTAAGGGCGATGGGCCGTTTCCGGCGCTGGTGGTCATCCATGAATGGTGGGGTTTGAACGAGTGGGTCAAGCAGCAAGCGTCCAACCTCGCCGATCAAGGCTATGTGGCGCTGGCCATCGATCTCTATCGCGGCCAAGTCGCGACCAATCCGGATGAGGCGCACCAGATCATGCGCGGTGTCCCCGAGGACCGCGCCAACCGTGACCTGCTGGCGGCGACGGCTTATCTGCGATCGCTGCCCACGGTCAATCGCAAACGCATTGGCGTGATCGGCTGGTGCATGGGCGGCGGCTACGCGCTCGATCTGGCGGTCGCCGATCCCAAACTGCAGGCCGCCGTCATCAACTACGGACACCTGGCCAGCGATAAGGCCACGCTGAAGAAAATTCATGCCGCGGTGCTGGGCATTTTCGGCGGGCAGGACAAAGGCATCCCCGTCGCCGATGTGCATAAGTTTGAGTCACAGATGAACGCTCTCAACAAGGATGTCGAGGTCATCATTTTCCCCGGGGCGGGACACGCCTTCGAAAATCCCGACAATCAGCAAGGATACCGGCCCGAGGACGCGGCCCAGGCGCAGAAGATTACAGCGGATTTTCTGCTGAGGAACTTGCAATAGCGCCATGCGAACAGCGAACCATAGGTTGGAGACCACTTGTTGTGTTGTGGGCGGCGGACCTGCGGGGATAATGTTGGGCTATCTGCTGGCGCGCGCCGGCGTCGCGGTTACGGTCCTGGAGAAGCACAACGATTTCTTCCGCGACTTTCGCGGCGACACGGTGCATCCTTCCACCCTCGAAGTCATGTACGAACTCGGCATCCTGGAGGATTTGCTGAAGGTGCCGCATCACAAGTTGACATCGGCGGGCGGCATTTACGGCGGCTTCGCCTTCACCGCTGCCGACTGCCGTCATCTGCCGACCCACTGCAAGTTCATCGCGCTGATGCCGCAGTGGGACTTCCTCGACTTTCTCTCCGCCAAAGCTAAAGGGTTTCCCAGCTTCAGCCTGCGCACGCACAATGAAGCCGTCAACCTGATCGATGAAGACGGGCGCATTCGGGGCGTGATGGCGCAGACCCCGGATGGAACGGCACGCCGATCTGGTGGTGGGTTGCGATGGCCGCCACTCCCGCACGCGCGAGGCAGCGCACTTTGAGGTGCAGGAGTTCGGGGTTCCCATCGACGTGCTCTGGTTTCGCATCAGCGCAAGCAACACCACTGCCGAGCACCTGCTGGGCAACATCAACTACGGCAGGGTGCTGGTCCTTATCCCTCGCGGCGATTACTTCCAGGCGGGACTGGTTATTCCGAAGGGGTCGTTTGAGAAGATCCAGCACGAAGGACTGGATGAGTTCCGCAACTTGTTGGGCCGAATGGCTCCCTTCCTTGGCGATCGAGTCGATGAGCTACAGGATTGGGAGCAGGTCAAGCTGCTGTCGGTGCAGATCAATCGCCTGCGGCAATGGCACCGTCCTGGACTGCTATGCATCGGCGATGCCGCGCACGCCATGTCGCCCGTCTTCGGTGTCGGCATCAACCTCGCGATTCAGGATGCGGTTGCAACCGCCAACTTGCTGGCCGAGCCGCTGCGCCAGGGACGCGTGAGCGAAGCGCTGCTGGCCGCTGTGCAACAGCGCCGTGAATTTCCCACGCGCGTAACTCAGTTCTTGCAAGTCAATGCGCATAAGGCGCTGCAGACAATCTTCCGTAATCCCGGTCCGGCGAAGGCGCCGTGGCAATTGAAAGTGGTGGTGAACATTCCCGGAGTGCAACATGTGATGGCGCGGGTAATCGGCGTCGGTGTCCGGCCCGAACACATCCGGGGCGCGAGAAAACAGACTGCTTGCGACGGACAGCTCCTGAAGAGGATTGCGGTCGGAGTGGGCCTACTGGCGGGAGGAGTGGTGCTTGGAGTGCGCCTGGTGCGAGGCTTCCGCAGGCGGGGTTACGCCTGGAGCTAGTCGCCGGAGGTTTCGCTCCCAGCCAACCCCGGCTGTGAAATAGCCGTCACATTAGTTAGCGCGTGGGAGCAAGGCAAACCACGCCGACTTTGATAAGGGAGTTTTGGGACATGAACAAGATTGTGACGGCTTTGCTCGCTATGGCTTTGTGCATCCCGGCGATATCATTTGCCCAGAATAGCGGGCAGCAGGACAACAACCAAAAGTTGCAGCAGCAGGAAATGAACCAATCAGCTCAGGACCAAGTGATGGGGGGAGATACTGCACCGCATCACACGATGTCGGGCACAGTCAGTAATAACGGGGCGAATTTCACCAGCGGCGATACAACCTACGTCGTCGCGAATCCGGATAAGCTCAAGGGCTACGACAACCAGTCCGTATCGATCAAGTTCCATTTCGATGCCGACAGCAACCAGATTCACGTTGATTCGGTGTCTCCGGGCCAGGCGCAGTGACCGCGGACATGCCCGAGCGCAGAACCGATTACCGGTAGGGAACCTGCATCATTCTCAATTTGACGAGAGCGTTGAAGCAGTGCTAATTTCGAGGGACACTGGAAAGGAGGGTGATCCAAAATATGATATCTGACAGTCCATGTAGTATCCCAAGTGAGGTGGCTGAGGCTTAGGGCTTCCGCTCTAAATCCTCGCAAGACAGCTGGTTTGGTGTCTGCCGCTGGGGCCACGCCGACCACCCAAGCAAGCGCAAAAGAGGCGCGTGTGTGGGACGCGGCAAGAGTGGACAGCCTCAGGCCAATCCCAACAGCTAACCGGAAAAGACCCGCCGGGCGCACAAAACTGCGGGTCTTTTTCTTTTACACACGCTGGGTGAGTGATGCAACAAACGGCATTCCGTCTTGCGGGACGGGCGCTACTGTTGCGATTGCGGCGGCAGGCCGTGCTTGCTGACGGGCGCTTCGCCAGGCTTCAGCTTGCGGCAGCACCCGCTAACAATATCGCCTTGCGGCAAGTTGACCAGCGCCGAGTAGGGAAAGGTTGTCTTCAGGACATCATCGTGACAGGCAGTGGTATCGATCGAGGCCGAAAGGCCATAGCTCCCGTTAGCGAGCGGGCGACCGTTGGCCTGGTGCCAGTCCCAAGCTTTCTCGTCCGGAACCCAGAAGAAGTTGCCGGTAAAGGATTGGTTGGGCTCATTGTCGCCGAGGTAGCGCGCCTCGCCATTCACAAACTGTATGCTCCAGTTGGGGTAATAGCCGAAGCACACCATGTCGGGCGCCTTGGGCTGATTGGGAACGCGCGGATTCTCAACTTTGGGCGACGGGCTGACGGGAGCTTGTGGGGCTTGTGTTTGGGCGGGATTCGATGCTTGTGCCTCCGCCGCGACTGCTGCCAAACCCAGAATCAAAATTGACCCCACCCCTAAGATTGCCCGTCGCATGATGTACTCCCTTGTGGAAAATACTCTCCGCTAAGTGGGGGCGAAGTCAACTGCTAGTTTTCTCCACCCGCAGCAGCCCCTTGCGCACCACCTGCTCAATCGACCCCCTTAGCCCCATCGCAGGCAGCGCGTCCAGGCTGACCCAGCGCACGTCGCTGACGTCGCCGCCCGCCTTCGCCTCGCCCGAAATCGGGCGGCACAGGTAGTCGATCAGCACGTAGTGATATTGCGTCTTGCCCAGTCCATCGGTAAAGATGCTGTCGAAAACGTCGAGCACTTCGCCCGGCTCGACGGCAACGCCGGTCTCTTCCAACGCCTCGCGGCGCACCCCGTCGCGCAGCTTCTCTCCCAGCTCCAGCATGCCGCCGGGCACTGACCATTCGCCCCGCAGCGGCTCGGTGTCGCGCCGAACCAGCAGCGCGCGGCCGCCTTCGACGATCACGGCGCCCACGCCGATGATGGGGTGTTCAGGATAGTCGCGCTTCATGATGCCCGCAATATAGCCTTTGCATTGTCGTTTGGCATTTGGCAGTTAGTTCGGGACTATTTGAAACTATATTGATCAGAAATTGCGCCTGTTCTGGCGTCAATTCAGGCGGCCTGTAAGTAACGTGGCTGGGCGCGTTGCGCGTAAAGACCCGGTAGAATATGAGGGCCGTAAGATAGGCGCCCGCAACACTCGGATGATGGTAATCCATCTCGTAGAGTTCCGGCGCTTTCGGTTGTTTCTCGGC
>JBEKQY010000100.1:0-13479 GCA_049519235.1 Candidatus Korobacteraceae bacterium
GCTGAAGCGCCGCTCTACCGGTATTCTGGAAAACCCAGATCCAAAACTGCAATCACTTTACCGCGTTGCGACTGCCTCGCCCACTTCATAGATGCTGTACCACGGAGTGGCGGCCTTCAGCGCATTATTCACGTTGCTGATGTTCTTCACGCCTTCGTCCCTCAGCCATGCTTCGAAGGCCTTGCCGCCCTGCTGCGCGTAGATGGGTATGCCATCTTTCCAGGTAGCGCGTCCACAAAGCACGCCGTTGAATTTCACGCCCGCTTCGGCGGCGAACTCCAGGTCCTCGATGAACTCCGAATTGCTCACGCCTGCCGACAGATAGATGAACGGCTTGCTGGTCGCGCCTGCCGCGGCGCGATAGTGTCCGAGCGCTTCCTGCTTGCTGTAAACCTTCGTTCCTTTGAACGAGCGCGCGCCCTCGACGAACTGCATGTTGATGGGAATTTCCACCTTCAGCACGTCTACGCCGTAGCGGTCCTTGGAGAACTCCGCCATCGACTTCGCAACCACCTCGGGCTTCAGCTTGGCAAACTCCGCACCCTTCTCATCCATGCCCTCTTTGTAGCCCACCAGCTCCAGGAAGAATGGAATGTCGTTGGAGCGGCACTCGTCGCCGATGCGCTCCACCCAGGCGTGCTTGTGCTCGTTGATCTTCTGCTCGTCGTAGGGCGTGTAATAGAGCAGGATCTTCACGCAATCGGCGCCCGCTTCCTTCAGGCGGCGGACCGACCACAGATCGAGCAGGTCGGGCAGGCGGCCCGGCAACTGCTTGTCGTAGCCAGTCTTTTCGTAAGCCAGCAATAGACCGGCGCTCTTGGCGCGGCGACGTGCGGCAGGCAATCCCCACTCGGGATCCAGCAGGATGGCGCTGGCGTGTTTGGTCAGGACTTCAGTGACGTAAATCTTGAACTCTTCCAGTTGGGCATCGCCGGCGTTTGCGCCGAGGGCTTTCTTGAGCGAGCCGCGCTGGTCCATGGCGGCGGCGGCAATGACGCCGCGATCGTTGGAAACAGCCTTCATGCCCGCGAGTTTTCCAGGAGTAAGCTTCATGATGAGACCTCCACGGGCAGATCGCCCGGTGCAATAAATAAAGGATTGAGTGCAGTCCCGCAGAATGCGACTTCCACCCCAATTCGCCCGCCTGCGGCGGGGGCGCGCTGGGAACCCCGGCGCTGGGCCCGAGAACCACAGGACAGGAAATTCTAAACGAATCCCGCGATGCGTGCGAGGGGGGTAGAAGCGCCATTGGTACCTGAAACGCCCGCTGACGGTTAATTATTAGCTGCTCGGCAAATTGCCTGCCGTGTCCGCCTGCGTGGGAGGACTGATGGAAGGTGGATTGACGATACGAAAGATCATCAACGGTGTGACTCCAAACCATTCTGGCGGCCTGCCCACGATTGTTCTCAAGACGTGCATAACATTCAAAACGCCACTCGTCAGTTCGCCGCCCGACCAACTCGAAACATCCGGGGGCGTGCCCTTGTCTGCCCACGAATCCAAAATATAGAGAAACTTCCACCGCCCAGATATTGTGCCGCCATGCTTCAAAACGAGATCATCCGCTGGAATGACCAGATCGGCTGGACGTAATGACGACCAAAGGAAACCCTCCCCCGTGAGAAAATGAGCATGAATCGACTGCGGCAGTGCCTTCATCAGACCGGTAATCTCTGATGCCGTAACGTTCAGCCCCTTTTGGCTCTTGGGTATCTGCTTCATAGCCAATCTCATACCCGGCTCCCAGAGCTCCCTCATACTTGCGTAATCGATTATTCTGAGGAAACCCTCTGTCAAAACAATGCCGCCTAAATTAGTTCCCACTAGGGAACTACGAACCAACGACAGGCCTTGCAGTCGAGAAAGAACCTCCAGCGGGATCGACCAGGACGCATCGAAAACGTGTTCGATACCTTCCAGTCCACCCTCTGTGGATTGGCTTTCCGCTTTGATCACCTTAATATCGCTTCCGAGATTCTGGAGATCGGAGAAGCTTTGCTGCGCCGTGGTTTTGACTGATGTAAGCAGCCCTTGGGGGAAAAGCTGTGCGTATAGAGCCGAGATGCGGGCGCGATCTACATAGAGAAAGTCATAGATTTCTGCTGATCCTAGCGCCGTTGGCAATTGCTTGAGAGATTCGTCTTTTTCTGTCTTCATGCTCTGCCTGTTTCTTCATCAAGGCAGATGCAACAGTTGAAATCTGATCGCCCTCGCAGCGGTCGCTGCTCTTGTCCCGGCGACGATTCCGCAGACTTTTTGCAATCTGCTCCATGCCCTGAATGAAGATGCTTGAAGCTGTCTTTGGTGCCACGTTTCAGTACGCCTTTTCTTGGCTAGACTAAATTCTAACACTTGAGCCCGTCCGCCAGCGCCTCTCCCAATATCCGGGCATGATCCTTGATTTCGTCTTCCATTGGGGCGTGACGTGTATCTAACAGTGAATCCTCGCAGTCGGGACGTTACCCGGGTTGTACTTTCCTTACTGTCTTAGCGGCAACCCGCTCAGCACGGCTTGCTGCCGCAAAACCAGCGACTCGATGCCCTGGCGCGCAAGCGCCATCATCTTCGCCAACTGCACATCGTCGAATGGACGGCGCTCGGCCGTGGCCTGCACCTCGACCAGCTTCTTGCTGCCGGTGGCGACCACGTTCATATCGACCTCGGCGCGCGCGTCTTCCTCGTAGCACAGGTCGAGCATGATCTCGCCGTCGACGATGCCGATGCTGGTGGCGGCAACGTAATCGCGAATGGGCGCGACCGTCATCGTGCCTGTCTCCACCATGCGGCGCATGGCCAGTCCCATGGCGACGAACGCTCCGGTGATGGATGCGGTACGCGTGCCGCCGTCGGCCTGGATGACGTCGCAGTCGAGGAAGATGGTGCGCTCGCCCAGTTTTTCCATGTTGGTGACGGCGCGCAAAGATCGGCCAATGAGCCGCTGGATCTCGTGCGTGCGTCCACCGGCGCGGCCCTTGGTCACCTCGCGCGGCGTGCGCGTCAGCGTGGAGCGCGGCAACATGCCGTACTCGCTGGTCACCCAGCCTTTGCCGCTGTTGCGCAGGAACTGCGGCACCGAGTCGTCGATGGTTGCGGTGCAGATGACCCGCGTGTTGCCCAGCTCGATGAGGCATGAGCCTTCGGCAGTGGAGATGAAGTCGGGGATGATGTTCACCGGCCGCATCTGGTCAGGAGAGCGATTGTCGGAGCGAAAGATCATAAATTCAGTTGCCAGTAGCCAGTTGCCGATTAACAGTTGTCAGCCCTCAGCCGTCAGCTATTATTACGCTGTCATCCTGAGCGGAGCGAGGCGCAGCCGAGCGCAGTCGAAGGACCTCTATATCAGATCAAAACTCGGACGCGCTGCGCGCCTTCATCCACTACCTAGCCACCCAAATCCACGTGCTCGACGTTATCTACCTGCCGGCCGAGAAAGCGCGTAGCCAAGCGCTTGAACTTGTCAACCGAATCCGTCACGTAGTAGCGGAAGGTACGATGGGCAGCGAGCGACTCCGTTGTAATAGGGGTCCTTCGACTGCGTTCGGCCGCTGGTGCGGCCTCACTGCGCTCAGGATGACAGGACAAGTTTTGGACCTCGCTACGCTCAGGATGACGAATCAAATCCTGCGCGGCCTCGCTTCGTTCAGGATGACATATCGAATTGTCTTCCACCATCTTCTTCACCACCCGCGCGGTTGATTCGGCTGAATCCACGATGTGCATTGACTGGGGCAGGATGCGGCGCAGCAGCGGGGCGATCAGCGGATAGTGAGTGCAGGCCAGCACCAGAACGTCGGCTCCGTCGGGAGCCTGGGCGGTCGCCTCGCCCAGATAAATGCGCGCTACCTGCTCGGTCACAGAGTGCTCAATCCATCCCTCTTCCACGAGGGGCACGAACAGCGGACATGCCTTCTCCAGCGCTTGCAAACCGTGGCGTTGCAGCGCATCGCGGTAGGCGTGGCTGCTGACCGTCGCTTCGGTTGCGATCACAATGGCCGCGCGATTCTTGCTGACTTCGGCTGCCATAGCTGCCCCGGGCTCAACCACGCCAATCACCGGCACATGAGCCGCCTCTTTGATCTGTGGCAGCGCCAGAGCGGTTGCCGTATTGCAGGCGATGACCAGCAAATCGATGTTTTGGGTTTCCAGGAAGCGGGCCGCACTGATGGCATAACGCGCAACCGTTTCGGCCGACTTGGTTCCATAGGGCAGGCGCGCGGTGTCGCCAAAGTAGAGATAGTGCGCGGGCAACTGCTCAGCCATGGCCTTCAGGACGGTGAGGCCGCCGACGCCCGAGTCGAATACTCCAATGCGAGGTAATGTCACTGCATGTCCCCCACCCCAATCCGCGCAAAAACGGCGCGGCTTGGGGACCCCGGCTGCTTCACGACCTGACCGATATTGCTGGCCTCGTAGAATCGCCTCAGGTCGGCATGTCCGGCAAGGGTCTCGCGTTCCTGTCCGTTCACCAGGACCTTCACGCGCGCGATCTTGCTGTCATTCGCGTTCAATGTCACCACGAGCGACGCGACGGTCAGTTCTTCCGCCAGTACGCCGGAGGGATGGGCGTCGGCAAACGATGAGTTTGTATCCACAACGGCCGTGTCCTCACCCAGCAGATACACTGAGCGCACATCGGAGGCCGGTCCGATGGGATGCGGCGAAGGCGACTTCAAATATTGTGCTATCAGCGTCCGCAGCACGGCGCGGGCGCGCTCGCTGCGCTCGACCGGCAAAGCGACACTAAGCTGCGTCTGGCGCAGGGTGCCGTCGCTGTCGTTGGCAACATACAAAGTCACCGGCTCGGGAGGCCCGTTGCCCAGAGGCGTCAGCGCTATCTGCTCGGCTGCCGGTGGCTCGTCGCGTGCGACCCTGCGCTTCAGGTGCAGCGCGTAGAAGCCCAGCGCAACCGCAATCACTGCCAAAATGGCGAGCACAACCAGAATGCGACGGGTCATGGCCGCACCTCCGGCAGCTTGGAGCGCACGGCGGCAATGCCGGCGGCAATCGATTGTGCCACCTGCTCCTGATACTCCGCGCCGGCGATGTTGTCCACGTTGTCGTCAGGAGGCGCGATCTCAACCGCTATCGCAGGTGCGGCGATGTTGTTCATCGGGCGCAGGGGCGCGAGCAGCGTTGTGCTGGGCAGCTTGCGGGCTTCCAGTTCGGCGGCGACCGAGCCGGCGACCGAGCCGCTAAGATCGAGGAAGGCCGCCTGCGCGGTGTCCCATGGCAAGAAGCCATCGCGCGGCTGGCTGGTTGGGGGCAGCAGCGAAGTGAAGACGTGCACGCCTCGTCCGGTGTTGGCGGCGTGTAGAGTCACATAGAGCGCGGGACGCGCCGCATTCACCGACACGGCGCGCTGGTCGAGCGAGATGGCCACGTCGGAGTTGCGCAGCATTCCGGCAGCGATGCCACGGCTGGCGAGCTCGCGCTGCACGCGCCGCGCCAGAGCCAGCACGACATCCTTCTCCAGCAATGACGGAGTGATCGACGCTCCGCTATCAGCGCCCCCGTGAGCGGGATCAATCACTACCAGGAAGCGCGGCCCGGCAGGAGGTTTGGGTTGAGGAGTTAGGATCTGCGCCGGAATCTGCAACTGCGGTGCGGGAAGCGTGGCCACCTGAGGAGGCGGAGGAACCGGGGCAAGGATGATGGTCTTGCCACCGTCGGCGAAGCTGGCCACCAGCGGCTCCGTGGCCATCACGTTTAACTCGGCCAGCCCATCATGCTCGGAAAAAACCGCGCCGGTGATCACCGGATCGTCGAAGTTGGGGCTATCTTGCCCGTTGGAGACGACGGGCTCGCGACGGAAGGTGAAACGCACTCGTCCCGGCTCAGTGGCGATCGTGGGATTGACCGGGCTGGGGAAGCTCACCACCAACTTTGGCGGGTTGCCCTTGTCGAACTCCAGCGTGAAGCGAATGGGAACGTCGCCAACGAACAGCCGACGCGCCGCCAGGTGGAGCTGGACAGGCTTTGCCAGCAGCTTGTTCAGGATCTCTGACACAGAACTCAGCGGAACATAGCCGCGGCCGTTCTGCAAAACAAAATTCGCCGGCAGCTTGTAGTTAGTCCCCAAAACCTTCGCCTTGTCCTTGCCCTCGTTGAACAGCGCTTCGACCGCGCGACCACCCGGCGAAGTGAACTTCAGCTTGTACTTTTTGCCGTCGGGGCGAGCGTCGATGGAGCCCAGCGGCTCGAGCAGTTCGACCAGCCCGGCGTAAGGCAGACCCTTCACGTCCAGGAGCGAAACAGAATACGAAGTCTGCGGAGAATAGACCGTGAGTTGATCTGCGGCCTGCGCATGCACCGTCGCCAGATGCGCGATCAGGACGGCCAGCCCTATTACCGGTAGGGCCACAACCAGCCAGAGGCGAGAACGGTTATCGTCCAGCGGGAACCTCGAAGTCATCCAATCGATCCATGAGCGATGTACAGGTTCCCTCAACGATATATGGGATGGTCCGTGGTGCCAACTGCTACCCGCGCAGTCTCCAAGGCGTAACTACCGTTCTCCCGCCGGACTCTGGGCCTCCGACAGCGAGTAGATCGTCAGCCCGCTCAGCATCTTGGGATAGAAGTCGGTGGACTTCTGCGGCATCACCCCGCCGGCGAAGGCGATATCGCGCATCTGCTCAATGTGCACCGGGTTCAGCAGGAACGCCACCTGCGCCGTGCCCTTGCCCACTTCATCAACGGCCTCGCTTGCGTCGCGGATGTACTTCAAGTGTTTCTGCGCGCGGATATCTTCTTCCGACATGCCGAGGATCTCCTCCAGCACCAGTTTATGTAGCCGCACCACGTCGAGCTCGCGCTGCTGCTGGGGCAGATCTTTCAGTTTTGCCGGCTGCACATTGTTTAGGGTTCGAAGCAGAAACGCGCTGTGCGCGGTTACCGCCAGCAGTGCTGTGCGGTCCTTACCGGCTTCATGCAGCCGCTGCAAAGCGTCTTGCGCGTCGGATACCGGTCCCACATCTTCAACCTCAAAATACCTCTGGAGCTTGGCAACCATCTCGAAGATGCTGAAGTCCTCCAGCCCGAAGACCACGCGGTGAGTGGGCAGGATCACCAGCCCCGGGGCATCCATGTTGACGAACGTGATCACGACGCGTTCATAAGGAGCCTCCGCATCGCCTTTCGATTGCTGTCGCATCTGGTTGCGATAGTTGAGAGCTGTTTCGTAGCGATGATGGCCATCGGCAATGATGAGCTTCTTGCCGGCCATCTTGGCCCGAGCCGCCGCGACCGTCGCGGGATCGGAGACCTTCCACATCTGGTGCAGCACGCCGTACTCGTCGCGCAGCTCGACCGTCGGCGGCCCGTCCTGCTTCAGCAGTCTGCCGACCTCATCCGGCGGATCGCTGTACAGCATGAAGATTTGCTCGCAATGCGCCCGCGTCGCTTGCAGCAGATTCAGGCGGTCGGCCTTGGGCTTGCTCAGCGTCTGCTCGTGGCGGAAAACAACTTTGCGGTCGTAGTCTTCCACCCGGCCCAGGGCGATAAAGCCGCGCCGTTCCATCTCAGCTCCGCTGGGATCGCCCGGAACCTTAAACTTCTGGACATAAACGTAAATGCTGGGCTCGGCGTCGCGTAGCAGAACTCCTTCGGCCTGCCATTGCCACAGGCAGGCGGCAGCCCGTGTGTATACGTTCTCCTGGTCATTGTCGTTGGGCTGCGGCTTGCCCAGAATGACTCGCACCAGGTTATAAGGACTGGCTGCGTAATATCGGTCCTGCATCGCGGGAGTGATTTTGTCGTAAGGCTGCGTCATTACCTCGCCCGCGGTCACTTTTGAGAGGTTATAACGAAGAGAACGAAAAGGAAGGATGTCTGCCATAAGAGTCCCTGGTCCGAAGCGAAGAGCTGGCTTCGAGAAGCCTGATTGTAGCAACAAGAATAAGGAAACCAGAATGACGCGGATCACATCCATAGGTTCGGCCCATCCGGGTGGCGGCGTGGCGCAAATTCGCTTAGCGCTCATTGCGACGGCGCAGCCAGCCTGATCCGGTTGCCGCCACCTGTGATAACATTTGAGACACACTCCACGAGGATCCTATGGCCCGCGGTAGCAGTACGGCATTCGGGTCAAGCGGCTCGGCCATCCAGCCCCGGTATCGTAATCGTGCGGCGGGACTTTCTTCCGGCCCGCCCGTCCAAGTAACCGTGCGCGTTTCCAAGACCTTGCTTCTGTTGCTTGGCTTGTGCGTTGTCGCCTGCTGGGCGGCGCTTCCCGCGTTGGCGCAGGACGATGACGTCCACATCGCTCCACGCGAGACCAAGAAGGCCGCTGCCACACTTGCGCCTGACATTCCTGGCGGCATCGTCGATCCCACACTGCGCACCCACACCAAGCCGCTGAAGAAAGACGTGGATTTGGTGCTGGTTCCGGTGACCATCACCGATCCCATGAACCGGCTGGTGACGGGCCTGGAAAAGGAGAACTTTCAGTTGACGGACAACGGTCAGGAGCAAGTCATCCGGCACTTTTCCAGCGAGGACGCGCCAATTTCTCTGGGTGTCATCTTTGACGTCAGCGGCTCTATGGCCGACAAGATCGACAAATCGCGCCAGGCCGTGGTTGAGTTTTTTCGCACCGCCAATCCCCAGGACGAGTTCTTCCTCATCACTTTCTCGGAAAAGCCCGAAGTACTGGTGGACTTCACCTCCTCAGTTGAAGACATCCAGAGCAAGCTGGTGTACACGGTCCCCAAGGGCCGGACGGCTTTGCTGGATGCCATTTATCTGGGCATGAACCGCATGAGGAAGGCGCACTATGAGCGCAAGGCGCTGCTGATCATCTCCGATGGCGGCGACAACCACAGCCGCTACACCGAAGGCGAGATCAAGTCGATGGTGCGGGAAGCCGACGTTCAGATCTACGGCATCGGGCTGTTCGATCGCGACTTCAAGACTCCGGAGGAACGGGAAGGCCCAGCTTTGTTGGGCGACGTTACGGAAGTAACCGGCGGGCGGACATTTGTCATTGGTTCGCCGAATGAGTTGGCGGACGTGGCTACTAAGATAGGCATCGAGCTGCGCAACCAATATGTCCTGGGATACCGTCCAACCAATCCGGGACGCGATGGCAAGTGGCGGAAGATCAAGGTAAAGCTGAATCCTCCCAAAGGCTTGCCGCCGCTGCACGTTTTCGCCAAAACTGGATACTATGCACCTTCGGAATAAACCCTATTTTCTCGTGATTGCACTGGTTTTGTTGGTGGGAACGTGGTTGGCGGCACAGAATTCTGCCGCCCCGAATCAGCAACCCAGCGGCGCACCGGCGGCTGCGCCACAGCAGTCCGGCGCTACGACCGGGCAGCCGGCTCCGGGTCAGGACCAGGACCAGTCGCAGGAACCCGCGCCTCCCAAAGCTCCCAATCAGCCCGGCGACACCGTGCAGGCGCCGGCGCCACAAGGGCGAGAGCCCGCGGCCCAGCACGATGATGTCTATATCTTCCGGAAGGAAGTAGACGAAGTCACGCTGCACGCCACCGTCGTCGACGATCGCAATCGTTTGATTACTAATCTCACCAAAGGCGACTTCAACGTCTTCGAAGACGGCAAGCCGCAGAAGATAACGTCGTTTCGCAACGAAGATATTCCGGTAGCGATGGGCATCGTCATCGACAATTCCGGCTCAATGCGTGAGAAGCGGCCTCAGGTCAATGTGGCCGCACTCAACCTGGTTCGCTCCAGCAATCCGCAAGACAAAGTTTTCATCGTCAACTTTAACGAAGAGTACTTCCTCGATCAGGACTACACGGGCAGCATTCCCAAGCTCAAGGACGCACTGGAGCGCATCGAGGCGCGCGGCGGCACGGCGCTGTACGACGCGGTCGTCGCCTCCTCCGACCACCTCAAGAAAAGCGGGGAACTGGAGAAGAAGGTGCTGCTGGTGGTGACCGACGGCGAAGACAATGCCAGCCGCGAGTCGCTGGAACAGGCCCTCCGGCGCTTGCAGGAGCAGAATGGCCCGACGATTTACACCATCGGCTTGCTGGGCGATGAGCACAGCAAGCGGGCCCGTCGCGCCTTGCGCGAAATGGCCGAAGACACAGGCGGGGTCGCGTTCTTTCCCAATAGCCTGAGTGAAGTCGAAGCCATCACCCAGCAGATCGCGCACGACATCCGCAACCAGTACACCATCGGGTACAAACCCTCGACGCCGCAGAGCGCTGGCGGCTATCGCACGGTGAAGGTCGAAGCCCAAGCGAAGGGCTACAAGAAGCTTCAGGTGCGCACCCGCAGCGGCTACTATGCCGGCCAGCAACGCGCCTCGGCCGAGGCCGGCGGGCAGTAGCAAATGACGCGTACCGCAGCTTCACGGTGTGGCCGTCGTCGGTAGCCCGCGTCTCCATCGCAGACCGCAGCATCCAAAGCCATCACAACGCCATGCAACATCTGGCCGAGCGGTGCGAGCGGGTCGCCGCAACCACCAATAAGACCGCGGGCGCGCAGGTAGCTGTCAGCGTCAACTATCAGCTCTGGTTTCGGAAAACTGAGTCTCCATGGCTGCGATCATGCTGTTCTCGCGCTTGCTGGATCGCTCGACTCATACTGAAACACTTCCTCCAGCGGCACCCCGAAGGCGCGAGCGATGCGAAAAGCTACGTCCAGCGACGGCGAATACTTGTCGCCCTCGATGGCGATTACCGTCTGCCGGGTGACGCCGACCTTCTCAGCCAATTCCTGCTGGGTCATCTCCGAACACTGGAAGCGCAATTTGCGAACATTGTTGCGTATCCGTCCTTTGGTCATCGCAAGCCTCTGCGGTAATAGAACAATTGGGTGAAGAGCTTCATCAGTTCAGCCAACACCATGAGGAGCAGCATGAGATTGGCGGTGAGGAAGGGTGTAATGATGGTTCGGGTCAGTGCAACCGCGCCCACCAGAGAGACCACGATGGCATAGGCGATCACCAGAGAGGCCCCCGTTGCCAACAGGAGGTACGCGTTCCGGTATGCCTTGCCTTCGATCAAGATGTCGCGCTCATCTTTGGGTTCGGGTTTGGATTCCAGAGCAAGAACGATGTGGTACACGATTTCGATCACCACAATGGCGATCACCGCAAACATGAGACGGCCGATGCTATGGCCGTTGAACTCAGATTCGCCGGCGTGACGCAAGGCGTTGGCAAAGTAATATCCGTAGACGACAAGCATGGCCAGCAGAGTTCCCAATATGCTTTTTTCCTGATACGACAGATCCATTTCCCTTTCCTCCTGTCGAGTAATGTTCGACAGACATAATATAACATTAAACATACTACATGTAAAGTATATGTTACTTATGGCGAGTATATTTTACTTACCTTGATCGGTAATATATGCACAGTACGCTGGCCTCACTCCCTCGCGTAACATAAGCCTTTGATTTTAGAGAGGATGTTTTGACTGATTCTATTGCCGAGATAGTCGTCAATCAGCGTGGCGCGGCCAGGCTGCGCGGCGGACACCCGTGGGTTTACCGCTCCGATCTGCTGCCACCGGCGGATGCTCCCGCGGGCGCGCTGGTGCAGGTGCGGGATGAGCGCGGCCGACGACTGGGCTCGGCGCTCTACAGCAGCGCCTCGCAGATCGCGATTCGCCTGCTGGGTTCCGACGAGATCTGCGAGGACGCACTGCCGGGCGTATTGCGCGCGCGAATCGCCAGCGCCATTACGTTTCGCCGCCAGATCCCGCCGGATACGGATTCTTACCGCGTGATCTTCAGCGAAGCCGACCTGCTGCCCGGCCTGATCGTCGACAAGTACAACGATGTGCTAGCGCTACAGGCGCTGACCCAGGCCTCCGATCGTGACGAACTTCGGCAGGTTGTCGTGGACTCGCTGGCCGAGCACTTCCCTGCCGCGAGTATCGTCGAACGCGTCGACCCGCACATTCGCGAGCTGGAGCAGTTGCCGGCGCGCCAGTCGCAACTCCTGCGGGGCGGGCGCTCCAGCACCATCTTCACCCTGAACGGCGTGCACTTTCACTATGACGCGCTCAGCGGGCAGAAGACCGGCGCCTTTCTCGATCAGCGCGAGAACTATGCTGCAGCGGCGCGCTATGCCCATTGCGAGGCGCTCGATGTCTTCACCTATCAGGGAGGATTCGCGCTGCACCTGGCGCGGGTGTGCGATAGCGTGGTAGCCGTCGATTCCTCGCGGCCCGCGCTCGAAGTCGCCGAGCAGAACGAGCAGCTCAATCGCGCCCAGCACGGCTGCGGCGAAATCGAGTGGATCGAGGCCAACGCCTTTGACCTGCTGAAGGACTACGCCGCCGCCGGACGCCAGTACGACACCATCGTCCTCGACCCACCGGCTTTTGCCAAGACCAAGCGCGCCCTGCCGACGGCGCTGCGCGGATACAAGGAGCTCAACCTGCGCGCGCTGAAAATGCTTCGTCCCGGAGGCGTCCTCATCACCTGCTCATGTTCCTTCCATGTCAGCGAAGCGGAATTTCTGGAGATGCTCGGCACGGCTGCGGCCGACGCCGGGCGGCGCGTGCGCATTCTGGAAAAACGCGGAGCGGCGCGCGATCATCCGGTCCTGCTGAACGTCCCGGAGACGGCGTACCTGAAGTGCGTGATCGGTCAGGCAGAATCCTAAACAGCCGACGTCGTCGAATGGTCGACAGCCGTCGCGGACAACCCCCAGAAACACAAAACCCAGCCGGTTTCGGCTGGGGCAGTTGAGGGTCTCTCAACTTCAACTCTTATCTGCCGCAGAATCATGCGATTGCGGCTTATTGTTGCGTTTCTCAGTATTGACATGTAATGGTTACGCTGTAAGGTGTGACAGTAGTTGTACTACATTTCTGCGATAATATGCTTGGTAGAGTTGCCTAATACTTTACAATAATAACATCATATTTTATGATTCTAATACGCTAATGAATTCGTCTAATCGTCAGCGAGCAAGGACGTACAGATCCAGGTCACTTGGCCGAATACGATCACGGCGTGCTGAAGATCCGGCTGGCCAAGCGGGCCGAGGCAAAGCCGAAGCAGATCAAGGTTAACATCGGCCAGAAGTCGGTCGAAGGCAAGAAAGTTGAACCTCGGAGCCAGGGCAAGGGTCAGGCGGCCTGAGACAGGTTTCGCCCCTCGGGAGAAATTCCCTGCAGGGAGACGAACTGGGGAGTTCGAAGGGAGGCGGGTCAGATCTTGCCTCCCTTTTGTTTGCCGAAGGGAACTCTCCGGGGGGCGAGAGCAGTAGAAGACAGTTGTCAGTGGCCGGTTGTCAGTTGTCAGTTAATGCCGAAGCTTCCTGTTGCGGTTTGCTGAGGACGGACAAAACTGAGCGATGACCAACTTTCTCGAATTCCGACGGCTAATTGCGAGCGCCTGAACATTGAGCGCCAGCAGGCGCGGAGCAGTCTAGCCCATCTATGACAACGTCGGTCGTGTCAAGGTTTTTTGCGACACACTTCCCCCGCGTGGTTTTGAAATGCGCCACTTCGCTCTAGCGGAAAACATTCCGCCTCGGGTTCCCTG
>JBEKQY010000101.1:0-13332 GCA_049519235.1 Candidatus Korobacteraceae bacterium
GACTAGCGACTAGCAATCAGGGCTCGACTTTCAGAGGTCCTTGAAAAAGTCGAAACAGCGGATCCTTCGCGGGCTGAGGCCCGCTCGTGATGACAAAAAATAAATGGCTTTTCGGCACGACTAAAAGTCGTGCCCTGACACAAAGCGAAATCACAGGACTCGGCGGTGATCCTCTGTGGTCTTGCCTTGCGGACAGGGATGGGAGCAAACCTTCGTGTGTCGCCGGCTGAAGCCGGATCGGGAATCGATGAAACCAGCCTACCCAGGACTCCGCTGCCCACTCCAATTCGCGCAACAGCGGCGCGAATCGGGGGCCCCGGCTCGCTCCGTCCTGGGCTATCTTGTCGCCGTCCCGCAAGCGGGACTCGATTCATCAACTAGCTAGGTCTTGGCGGTGCCCCAGAGTTTCTCGCTAAGGGCTAGAGCGTTTTCAGAATTACTGTAGTCCAGCGAGTTCGGGTAGAGCGGCGCTTTAGCGCCGCGTTTCGCTGCCGTTAAAAGAACCGCTTGGGCCGCTGCGGTCATTGAAAATGACCGCAGCGGCCCAAGCCTTATGAAAATGAATTGCCTGGACGCCAGCCTGAAGGCTGGCTCTACCCGGTCTACACTAACTCTGAAACCGGTATAGCCCCTGGATCGCAGGGGCTAAGTCCTGTAAGGACGCCCGATAGCAACGGTTGCTTCGGAGTTTCTGCCGTCGGTGCGGAACCCAAGCTCAAGAAGCCCGGATGGGAAATCCGGGCGTTCCGATCGCGCTCTTACTTTGACATCGAGCCGCCGGCGAGCGTGTACTCGCCGCTACAGGAGTAGTCCGAGCTGCCATCAGCGGCGCCGGTCAGCTTGCAGGTGCCCGAGCCTTTGATACCTTTCACCTTTCCCGTACCACCACTGATCTGGTACTTGTTGGTGGCGGACTGGAACACTCCGTCCTTCATCGTCCCGGTACTTTGATAGTCGTAGAAAACCTTGTCGCCGCTGGCTAAGGTCTCCACGTAGACGCCCCAGTTTCTCAACTGGTTTCCCTTCACGTCTGCGTGCTCGGAATACACCCCGTCCTTGCCGGCCGCACCGCCGATGTCTCCCGTGGCCGTACAATTTCCTTGCGCCAGCGTCAACATGTGGCCCTGCTGGTCGGGTATGGAAATACTCTGCTGCACTTTGGGTTTGTCACATTTGCCCGATAACGTGGTTTTGGTTTGAGCCGAGCCCGCGGCAACGGCCAGAGCAACCACCAAATACGCACACAGAATCCTGTAGTTCATTCGCAAATCTCCTTGCTGACTAAGTGGAGTTGACTTATGGAGGCCAGAATTGTACACCCATGCCGCTCGTTTCCGACAGCAGGAGATCCTGCTGCTCCCCGGAATGCGCTGGACTGAAACGCATCTTCCCCGTTCTTGTCTTTGGTTGCGTTTCTGGGAGGTAGCTTGCTTGGGCTAGCGATTGTTGCTCTGTGCAGCTTCACTCCCTCCCGGGGAAATGAGCTGCCCTCCGGTGATGACTTGTCCGGGCGGCGTCTGCTGCGGGCGGACAGGGATCACAGCACGCGATTTGGCATAGGCGCAGTAGGCGAAGATCACAGCCAGCAGCGGAGCGGCCAGCAGCCATCCCCAAAAGCCGAAGAACAAGCTGAGCAGGATGGGCACAATCAGCGAGGCCCAGATGGGCACGCGCGCCGTGCGGCGCATGATGACCGGCTGCAACAGCAGGCCGTCGGTCACGATCACCACGCCGTAGAGGATGAGCACATACAAAAATCCCTCGAGACCGTCGGTGAACAATGCTGCCAGAGCTGGCCCGAAGAACGCCAGCACCGGGCCGAAGTGTGGAATGAATTGCAGCCCGACGGCGAGAATTGCCCAGAACGGAGCGAACGGTACATGCAGATACCAAAGCCCTGCCCACCACAGCGCACCGACGGCGAGCGAGTCGCAACACTGCGCCACAAACCAACGGCGCAGCGCTTCTCCGGTGATGCTGATGTGACGCGAGAACGGCATTAGCTTCTTGGATGCGCGGTCGCCATTGCGGGCGCAAAACCCATGCTACACTCCAAAGCAGGCACTTAGCATTTAGCACTTGGCACTTAGCAAAAGAATGTTCGACGTGCTGGGTTTGGCTAATTGCTAACGGCTAATTGCTAATTGCTCCTTTTATGAAATTCGGCGTCATTATCTTTCCCGGCTCCAATTGCGATCACGATGCCTATTGGGTGATTTCGCAAGTAGCCAGGCAGCCGGTGACCTTTCTCTGGCATGACTCGCCTGATCTTCAAGGCTGTGACGCGATTGTCGTGCCCGGCGGCTTCGCCTACGGCGACTATCTGCGGACCGGAGCGATTGCGAAATTCTCGCCGGTGATGGGGTCGGTGCGCAAGTTCGCCGCCGATGGCGGGCTGGTGCTCGGCCTCTGCAACGGTTTCCAGATCCTGTGCGAAGCGGGACTGCTGCCCGGAGCGCTGATGCGCAACGGCGGATTGAAGTACGTCTGCAAGCCGGTGCACATCCGGGTGGAGAGCACGAACACGCCGTACACGCAGCAGCTCACGAAAGGCGAAGTGCTGGAGGTCCCCATCGGCCACATGGAAGGCAACTACTTCTGCGACGAGCGCACGCTGGCTGAGCTGAAAGATCAGGAGCGCATCGTCTTCCGCTACACCACGCCCGCGGGCGAGGTCACGGCAGAAGCCAATCCTAATGGATCGCTGGAGAACATTGCCGGCATTTGCAGCCAAGGCCGCAATGTGCTGGGCATGATGCCGCATCCGGAGCGCGCCAGCGAGCCGGAACTGGGCATGACCGACGGAGCGAAGATTTTCCGTTCCCTAGTGACAGCGATGGTGGCAAAATAGTCGCTCATCGGTGGCAAAATAGTCGCTCATCGCAGTTAGCTTCACGACCTGAACTAACAACTTCCCCGATTGCTGCGTGGAAATGTTCTGCCGTACAATCGGGGGCTAATCCCTCTCACATCACATAAGGAGTCGTGGCATGCCAGAGCAAGCGCAACGAACCCACGCGCAGGAAATCAACACTTGGGTACAGACCACCGCGATCATCATCGCGGCACTTTGGGGAATCTACACGTTTATTTACGCGCAGGTTTTGGTGCCCAAGTCCGCTCCAGTCAACATTACGGTAGATCTAGATTTGAAGAAGGTTGGCGAAGGCGGCCTGATGACAACCAAGTCCAACCACACTCTCATTCCGGTCGAAATGAAGATCTCTGCCAAGAATCCCAGTCCGCGCCAGGTCTTTCTTCTGCCCAGTTACTGGATCGCCTACGGTGTGAAGATGGTCGCCTCAACGGATGAACATCCGTTCAAGGACGCCCTGACGATCACCTCGCAAAGCCAAGTCACAAATGTGGAGAGGCACGTGAGGGAAAACGAGGATATCGTGGTGGGCTACGGAGGCCTGGTGCCGGACACGGTCTTGAAGCCCAACGAAACCGCGACTCGCAGCCTGATCTTTTACGTTCCGCCGAATCAATACGACTCGATCCGAGTTTATGTCGGCATCCCGACCATGGATCGTGAAGGCGCCGCCGAACTGAAATACCACTTCAATGAGCAGACCCAGGCGCTGGAAGCAACCATGTACCGGATTGGTCCGAAGGGTGAGCGCGTCGAGATGAAACGCGACAAAGACGGCGGTTACTCGGACCCGAAGCTGGAATTGCAGCAGTCCAGTTCTGAGGCGGAGCTGTCGCTGTGGTAACGGACAGATGGCGCTGTAGAAAACAAGTGGGCTAGCGAAACGCTTCCTTGTTCACCACGTACGGCATCTTCGTTACATCGCCGCCATAGTTTTGCTCCAGCACGTCGATCAGGGCTTGCACCCAGCGGCCGGCCATGCCGCGATTGGGATCGACGGAAAGACGCGTGATGCGTCCGGCGCTGGCGAAATGCGGATAAAGGCGGCAACGGTCTTCAATCTCGGGATCGCGCAGCGGTGAGTCGGGCCACAACGGCTCCTTCTCGTACACATCGAGAGCGCCGCCGGCCAAGCTCGCACCCCACATGCGAGCCGGCAAATGAAGGGCGCACCTTCAGGTGCGCCGGCATACGGCCTTTTCTGGTGTCAGTTCGAGCGGGCTTTCAGCCCGCTCGAACTGGAAAAAGAACATAGGAGAATCCAATCGGCGCAGCTAAAGCTGCGCCCCTTCAAAACCGTTACTTCAAAACCACTAAATCAGAACCATTAAAGCAGTTTCACAGTTAGTGTAGTCCGGCACGCACGGGTAGAGCGGTGCTTTAGCGCCGCGTCTCGCCGCGGACAAGAGAACCGCTTGGGCCGATGCGGTCATTGGAAATGACCGCAGCGGCCCAAGCCTTATCAAAGTGAATTGCCTGGACGCCAGCCTGAAGGCTGGCTCTACCCGGTCTACACTAACTCTGAAAGTGCTCTAAATCAAATGCCCTACAGATTCTTCTTTGTCCACTGGTGGATGCGGTGCAGCGCTTCCTGCAAATGCTCGACGGAATTCGCGGTGCTGAATCGCATATAGCCCTCGCCAAACGAGCCGAACGCCGTCCCCGACAAACCCGCCACACCGGCATCGTCCAGCAGCGCGTCGGCCAGCTTCTTCGACGGCCAGCCGGTCTGCGTGACATTCGGGAAAGTGTAGAACGCGCCCTTCGGCATGCGGCAGGAAAAGCCTTTGATCTGGTTGATCCCGCTCACGAAGACGTCGCGCCGCCGCTGAAACTCCCGGCGCATCTTTTCCGGCTCGCTCTGGTCGCCGCGCACCGCCTCGATGCCCGCAATCTGGGTAAAGGTCGCCGTACAGGAGGTGGAGTTGGTCGCCAGGCGCGCGAACTGCGCCGCGAGATCAGGCCGCATCACACCATATCCCAGGCGCCAGCCAGTCATGGAATAGGTCTTGGAGAAGCCCGACAAAATGATGGTGCGGTCCTTGAAGCCAGGCACTGAGGCGATGCTGTAGGGCTCGCCCTCGAAGAGCAGGCGGCTGTAAATTTCGTCGCTCAGGACCATGATGTCGCGATCGCCAATGGCGGCAGCGATGTCCTGAACGTCGCTCTTGGTGATGATGCCGCCAGTCGGGTTCTGTGGCGAATTCAAGACGATGAGTTTGGTGCGATCGCTGATGAGGCTGGCCAGCTCGTTGATGTCGAGCCGGAAGTCGCGCTCCTCGCGCAGCTTGATCGGCACGCCCCTCGCGCCTACGAAGTTGATCATTGATTCGTAAATGGGGAAGCCGGGGTTGGGATAGATGACTTCGTCGCCCTCTTCCGCCAGTGAAAGGATGCTGAAGAAGATGATCGGCTTACCCCCGGGAACGACCACAACCTCGTCGGGGCTGACCTGGATGCCGCGCGATTTGCCAACGTCATCGGCAATCGCCTGGCGCAGCTCGGGCAATCCCGCCGACGGGCCGTAATGGGTGTAGCCCTTGCGCAGAGCCTCGACCCCAGCCTCGACCACATTGGCGGGGGTGTCCATGTCGGGCTCACCGATCTCGAGATGAATGATGTTTCGTCCTTGCCGCTCCAAAGCGCGGGCGCGAACCAGCACCTCGAAAGCAGTTTCCGTTCCCAGCCGCGACATTCGCCTGGCCAGGTGCAATTGAGTCTGAGTGGTAGTCATAGGCAAACTCACGATTATACGACGAGAAGAAGCGCTTATCGCGAAGACAATCCCTACTGTTGCAGGACAGTTCCCCAATGGGAAACGGGCTATCCCTTATCGGAACTTCTGACAGCACTCATAGATCCAGGTCCGACCCACCTGCCGCGCGAGAGTGTAGCCATGGGCGTGGAGCATCCTTATGCAGGACAAATCCTCCGGGCCGCCAATGAATGGCCCCTGATTGCCTACCACGGCAACGCGCGGCCCATGCCTCGCAAAGGCAGCGTCGATCTCCGGGTAGTAAACCAGATGATACTTCCTCCGCTTATCCGGAGCGAGTGCTCCGGCGATATCCATGCCAGAATTATTCTCAAACCCTGGATACGGCTCCGCCCAGGACGCGAAAATATATCCTGGCCAAAAACTGGCGACCGGCTCCCCGGGGTCCGCAAGCTGGTCAATGGCAAGCGAGACGGCGGTCACCTGTTCCAGGGTCCAATTTGGTGCGGCGCCGAACATGCCAGGGACCTCTCGGCCGGTAAACAAGTATTCTTCAAAACTCAGGAATGCGAATCCCACGAAGCTGGCCAGTAACAAGACGCAGGCCGCACCGCCCACACGCAGCGCAAGCGGCGACTGCAAGCTAATCAGGTAGTCGCTGCCCAGGCATACCGCAGCCACAATCAGGAACGGCACGATCATGCAGAAGTACTGTAGCGATCCAGGTGTGGGCAAAAGAGAAATTACGCCCAGCAGGAAAGCGATCAGGAATGCCAGCAGCGATGCGGCTCTTAGCGTCCGCCGCAGCAATATCAAACCGGCGGCGCAGCTTGCAGATAGGATGCTGAACTGAAAACCAGTATGGGAGCCGGTGAACAGCAGCCGGACAATCCTGGCTTTGTTGTGCCAATCTGCAATTAGGCCGGCGCCGGACCGCATCGCATGGTATCCCAGGTTATTAAACAGGTAAACGTCCGGCGAGGCGAAGAACAGAGCCAGCGACGGTACGATGCCGACCGCGAAGCCGCCCAGGAACCACAGCAGATGAGCAGCCCGGCGGCTGTTCTCGCGCCAGATCCACCATAGGAACACGGGAACGACACCCACGACGTAAGAACGAGTATCAACGCTCAAGCCGAAGAAGAGGCCCGCCATCGCTAGCAGCCATCCCGGCGACGACGCTGAGAGCCGGCTGAGAATGACGTAGGCCAGGAAAAGGAAGAGCGTCGCCAGGGCGAAAGTCTTCACAATGGGAAACCAGGCGAACACCAGGCTGCTCGATGCGAACAGAAGTACGGCAGAAACCCCGGCCAGCCACCGGCCGGTCTCGCGGCAGACGAAGCCGTACATTAGTCCGCCGAGAATCGCCGTCAGCAAGGCAGAGAATGCGCGCCCCGAAAACCACGATATTCCAGCGAGCTTCGCCCATACAGCGTAGACATATGGCAGAAGAGGAGCTTGAGTGAAAAAGAAATCCAGATAAGGGGTTTTGTGCTGAAGTACCAGGCGCGACGCCAGCAGGTAAAAGCCTTCGTCGGCGTCGATGAGGCGATGTTGCGAAACGAACCAGAAGAAGCCCGCCAGGAGGAAAAAGACAGGAACAAACAAGAGCTTGCAGGTTCTCGTCATGACCTCCTCCCGGGAAGTGGAAGCCCGAGCTCCTCAATAGCAGCGGATCTTGGCGCAAGTATGTTACGGTTGCGGCAGGATGGTTGCCAGTGATCCATGTCACGGGTGTGAACAACACTGGTAAATGGATGTTGCGCCCACCCTGCGCGCCAAGCTGTAGCCATAGGTGCGCACCGCGTCGACGGCGGCAGAATAGCTTGGACCGCCGCTCACGGGCCCCTGGTTGCCTATCACCACCAACCGTGGCCGGTGGGCGGCGAAATCGTCCATCATGTCCGCACCAGAGAGCAGATGATACTTCTCCCGCCGCTCGCGACTTAACCTAAAGGCAACATACAAGCCAAAGTCGTTCTCGAAGCCGGGATAGGGATCGGCGTGGGAGGCAAAAATGTACCCCGGCCAGAAGCTGACAACCTTTTCGCCGGGCGAGGCGAGCTGGTCAATTGCCTGGGAGACGGCAGTCACCTGTGGCAAAGTCCAGTCCGGCGCGACAGTCGAGTCCTCAACTCCTACAACGCTATCGCCGGTGAAAAGGTACTGGCGAAAACGCGGAGCGGCAAATCCCACAAAGCCGGCAAGCAAGACAACACACACTGCCCTTGCGATACCGGTCTCACGCGGGGATTGCAAGCCGGCAAGATAGTCGCTGACCGAGCAGACCGCGGCCACAATCAGGAACGGCACAATCATGCAAAAGTACTGCATCAAGGCCGGGGTGGGAAGGAGGCTGACAAATCCTAGAAGCAGAGCGATCAAGAAGGCCAGCAGCGACGCGTCTCTCTTCATGCGCCGGAAAAGAATGGAGGCGACACAGATCAAAGTCAGGATACTGATTTGAAATCCGGTAAACCGCCCTCCAAAAGTTGCCAACACCAACATCGCTTTGTCTTGCCAAAGCCCGATCAAGCCGGCCTTGGAACGCATGGCATGGTATCCCAGGTTGTTGAACAGATAAACGTCGGGAGATGCGAAGAACAGAACAAGGGACGGTACTATGCCGATGACGAAGCCACCTACGAACCGCAAAAGACGGACCAACCAGCGATTCCTGTTCCGGCGAAATATCCACCATAGGAATACGGGCGCAACCGCAACCACGTAGGAACGAGTGTCAACGCTCAGTCCGAACAAGAGCCCGGAGGCCGCAATCCACCATCCTGAGGACGACTGCGACCGGCGCGAAAAAATGACGTAAGCCAGAAAAAGAAACAGGGTTGCCAAGGAGAAGGTCTTCACGATCGGGAACCAGGCAAAGACAAGGCTGCTGGAGGCGAACAGGACCACCGCGGACAGACCAGCCATCCACTTGCCGGTTTCATGGCACACGTGCTGGTAGAGAAGGCCGCCGAGAACGGCGGTCAGCAATGCGCAAAAGGCACGGGCCGCAAACCACGAAATCCCAGCGAACATAAACCACGTGGAGTAGACGTACGGCAGCAGCGGAGCCTGGGTGTAGAAAAAATCCATATAGGGAGCTTGGTGCTGCAGCACCAGGCGGGATGCCAGCAGATAGAAACCCTCGTCGCCATCAATAAAACGGTGCTGGGAGACGAACAGGAAGAAGCCAGCCTGAAGCAGAAAGATGGGAATGAACAGCAGCCTGCAGGTGCGGGTCATCTTTGGTGGTGCAGTTCCTGCTGCGGGGTTATCCGGCATACTCGATTGCGAATTCGATTCTGGCGGTTTTGTCCAGCATGGCCGAAACAGAGCAGTATTTCTCCTTCGACAGCCGCACCGCGTCTTCCATCGCTTTGTGAGTCACATTGCCGCCGACGCGATAGGTCAGCCGGACGGAAGTATAGACCTGTGGGAAATCGCTGGCGCGTTCGCCCGTAGCACGCACTTCCAGGCTGGTGAAGGGCTCGCGCTTCTTGCGGAGAATGCCGACCACGTCGCTGGCGGTACAGGAGCAGAGAGCAATCAGTACCAGTTCCATGGGGCTGCTGGCCGACTTTTCGGGGCCGGCGTCGACAGCCAGAGCGTGACCGCTGCTGGCCTCACCCAGGAATCGCTCTTTGTCGGTCCATAGTGCGCGCGCTTCAATCAATGCAAGAGTCCTCAGGTACAACAATGCCTTGGGTTGGGGCCGTTAGCTCTTAGCGCTTAGCCCTTAGCTCTTAGCAGGCGATCCAGGGCGATTACTAAGAGCTAAGAGCCAAAAGCTAAAAGCTAAAAGCTAAAAGCTAAAAGCTAAAAGCTAAAAGCTAAAAGCCAGTTCCTACTGCTGCTAGTTCTTCGGTGGAGGCACACTGTTGTCGCCATTTGCGCGGTTACTTCCGCTGCTGTCATCGTGTTTCTCGTAAATCGAATACTGTCCCTGCGGCCGCTTCAGCCGAATCGTAATCTCCTGCGCCGCCTGATTGACGCTGTAATCGTTGCCGAAGGTCTGAAAACCGGGAGCGATCACCTGCACCCGCAATGTGCCGTAAGGAATTCCATCGAAGTGGGTCTTGCCGTCGGCGTCGGTCTTTAGCTCAAATCCACCTTTCGCCTGTTTGCCGTGCTGTCCCACCGGATGCAGCACCACCGCAGCGTTGCGCACCGGCTTTCCGTTGTCGTCTTTCAGCACCACGAAACTCAGCGCGGACTGAGGTCCCTCGTCCTTCTTGTCGCTGGCGATCAGGGTTGCAGTAAGCAGGAGCACAGAGAAAACGACGAGCAGGGGACGCGACGGCTTCATGCCGACATTCTAGATCAGTTTCGCTTGCGTATGTCCGCGGCGCGGCTGAGGGATCTGCTTCTGCCCGGCCTGGCAAGCGATTTCCTTCTGGCGGGATGTCAACAGAGCCACCGGTTCCGGATTGCTGTATCCGCGAGGCTCGGGTAGAGCGGCGCTTCAGAGGCTATTACGAAACTCAGCTCCGGAACTGGTTGGTGGATCGAGATGGCCTAAACAGGCGACGAAAACAGCCGCGAAGCGGCGAGATGATGTTAGGCGTGGGCGTCAGTCCACGCTCGAAGTGGAACAAAATCCGAGCCGCAGAGCGGTGCCACAGGGTTGCGACACAGTATCGTCAGCCCGCGCTCCGGTGGCCGCGGAAAGCCCGGACGCGGACTTCCCACCCCAACTCGCCCGCCTGCGGCGGGGCGCGAATTGGGGGCCCGGGTGACGGTCCGCTCTACCCGGATACACTTACGCTGAAACTGGCTTTCCGAGAAAAATTTGACGACGTCGGTGAGCCGGCGCCGTCGCTTTAGTGGTGTTGTAATGATTACCCAACAGCCGGCAATTTCTACATGGTAATCCCTGCTGCAATGTAGGTAACCCATTTTGTTTTCTGGATGTCCGATTTGGAGCTTCGAATGCTCCAACTCAACACTAGACGAAGTGGCGCACAGGGTCACTCGGACGCGAATTACGGCCAGAGTTCGCCTCCAGAGTGACCCTCTTATTTTGTTTTTGTCAGAGTTACTCCCGCCAGAGCCAGGCTGCGGCCAGGGTCGCCGTCTTCGCGTTCTTGGGGCGCGCAGCTTCATCTGTGCCGTCGATGTCCTTGATACTTGTCATAAGGACCCGGCTTTACAAGCCCCTGAAAAATTCCGATTTCGCGAGCTTTGTATCAGGGCACGACTTTACCGGCTGCCGGAAACTCCGCGTTGAAATGCTTTGTATCAGGGCACGACTTTCCGCACTCTGATTCGCTGCGCCGAAACATAGGCGCCGCAAAATAAGCGTTGTGAACTTTCCCGGCGGCCTGTTCACCATCGCGGTACGACTCTAGATCAGCGCCAATTTCTCCCGCACGTCAAACCCCGCCTTGCGCAGCAAATTTTCTACCGTGGCTTCATTCAGGCGGGTGGCATCGTATTCCACTCGCACCGTCCGCTCCGGCTCGTTGAACTGCACCCGGCGAATTCCATAGACGTCGCTCACCTGCCCCAGGGCATTCATCTCCTGCTCGCCCGGCGGCATCCCATAGCGAAACATAACTTCCACAGCAGTCATCGGACTCACCTTCCGCAAACGTGCAATGATAAACGTGCAATGATAATGACAAGCAACTGCGGGACCTGCGCCCCACCTTCACATCCGCAACTTGAAGCGCAACGCCGATTCCGAGTTCAATATAGACCATGGCTACGGTTGTGAATAGCGGGGTTTCAGCGTGGGTGTATCCCGGTAGAGCGGACCTTCAGAGCCTGCCCTGGGCCTGCCGAAGGGTCCGCGTCCGGGCTACGCCTGGAGCCAAACCAGAGCGAACGGCTTTACGCGGCGCTGAAGAGGCTGTTACAAAACTCAGTTCCAGGTTGCAGTGGTGGAACAAACCGCGCGAAAAACAAGTGCCGAAGGCACGGCTTAACGTTAGCCCAGCACGCAGCCGAAGGCGGAGTGCTGGGTAGGGTGGCAAAATGGGTCGGAGTCCCGTAGGGACTGTCACATGTTTCGTAACAGCCGCTGAAGCGCCGCTCTGCCCGAGCCTCGCGGATACGGCAATCCGGAAACCGGTGTAGCGCGACGTTGCCACTGGAGAGAGCGACGAAATGAGCCAGCCCGAACCCCCCCTGGAGAATTTGACGCTGGATTTTTCCGCCAAAGATCCCGTCTGCGGCATGACCGTCGATCCGCCGCAAGCTCGCGGCAAGGCCCGCTACCAGGGCGACACCTACTTCTTCTGCTCCCCAGCTTGCATGCAGAAGTTCATGGCATCGCCGGCGAAATATCTGACGCCGGCCGCTGAGTCCGCCAAGGTCGCCCCAAATCAGCCGTCCGAAAGCCGGAAGCTGGACAAAGACCCGGTCTGTGACATGAATGTCGATCCGGCGAATGCCGCGTCCACGGCTGAATACGAGGGCAAGCTCCATCACTTCTGCTCGCGCGGTTGTGCGGAAAAGTTTGGCCGCGATCCCAAGAAGTACCTGGCCGCTTCCCCCAAGCCCGCGGCCACCACCGGCATGGCGCAACGGAGCAACTCCACCGTGCAGATCGCCGCGCCGCGCAAGCTGGAGAAGGATCCGGTGTGCGGCATGAATGTCGATCCTGCCAAGCCAGCCGCCACGCTGACCCATGCCGGCAAGACCTATTACTTCTGCTGTCGCGGCTGCGCCGACAAATTCAAAGCCGGGCCGGAGAAGTACCTCGCCACTTCTGCTGCGCACGCACCTTCGCAGCCCGCTAAGACCATTTCCGCACAAACCACCGCCTACGTCTGCCCCATGGACCCCGAAGTTCGCAAGGACGCTCCCGGCCCTTGTCCGAAGTGCGGCATGGCGCTGGAGCCGGAGCTGCCCGCCGCTCCCGCCAAAACGCTGTGGACCTGCCCCATGCATCCCGAGATCGTGCGCGACCAGCCTGGCCCGTGCCCCATCTGCGGTATGGCGCTGGAGCCGAAGACCGTAACCGCCGCGGAGGAACAGAATCCCGAACTCCGCGACATGACGCGCCGCTTCTGGACCAGCGTTGTGCTGGGCATCCCGCTTGTGGCCTTCGCTATGTTGCGGATGACGCCGCGCATGAGTCCGCTGCTGCACGCCGTCAGCCCCCGCCTCGGCAACTGGATCGAATTCGCCCTGGCCACGCCCATCGTGCTGTGGTGCGGCTGGCCCTTCTTCCAGCGCGGCTGGGCGTCGGTAAAATTTCGCAGCCCCAACATGTTCACCCTGATCGCGATGGGCGTCGGCGTCGCCTATGTCTACAGCGCCATCGCGACCATCGCGCCGCAACTTTTTCCCGCCTCGCGCCAAAGCATGGGCGGCCTGCCCGATGTCTACTTCGAAGCTGCCGCGGCCATCGTCGCACTCGTCCTGCTCGGCCAGGTGTTGGAGCTGCGCGCCCGCAGCCGCACCAGCAGTGCCATCCGCGCCCTGCTCGATCTCTCGCCTAAGCTGGCCCGCATCATGCGCGACGACGGCAGCGAATACGACGTTCCGCTCGACCAGGTGAAAGTCGGCGATAAGCTGCGCGTCCGCCCCGGCGAGAAAATTCCCGTCGATGGCACTGTGCTCGACGGGCTGAGTTCGGTCGACGAATCGATGGTCACCGGCGAGTCGATTCCCACTGAGAAGCGCGCCGGCGACAAAGTCATCGGCGCGACGGTCAATGGCACCGGCTGGCTGCTGATGCGCGCCGAACGCGTGGGCAGCGAGACCTTGCTGGCGCAGATCGTCAAGATGG
>JBEKQY010000102.1:0-13138 GCA_049519235.1 Candidatus Korobacteraceae bacterium
GATCGAGCAGCCGCTATGGAGCGACGATTTCTACTTCCACGCTCGCCTACAGAAAAAACTACAGACGGCCCTTTGCTTGGATGAGGCCATTCGTAGCGCTCGCGACGTCGAAGCGGCTCTGGAGTTAGGCGCATGCCGCATCATCAACATCAAGGCCGGACGCGTCGGCGGTTTTTCCGAGGCGATCGCGGTGCATGATGTCGCGCAGCATTTCGGCGTTGCCGTATGGTGTGGAGGAATGCTGGAGTCGGGGGTTGGCCGCTCCCACAATGTGGCACTTTCCACCCTGCCAAATTTCCAGCTTCCCGGAGACGTTTCCGCCTCCAAACGCTACTGGAAGGAAGACATCATCGCGCCTGAGGTCGAGGTGTCGCCCCAGGGAACGATCGCCGTCAGCGACAAGCCTGGCCGCGGCTATGAGCTGAAGAAAGACTTGATTGACGCATTGACCGTACGCGAGCGAGTGCTGAGATAGGGCTAGGCGACACGAATGTTGGTGCGTCCGGCCTTGAAGGGGCACGGCTTCAGCCGTGCCGTCACGGCGCGCAAAAGAATCGGCCTTTAGGCCCTGAGGTCTATTCCCTCAGCGGCTAAAGCCGGAAATTCCTGTTGGCTTAGCGGCACGCCTAAAGGCGTGCCCCTTCAAACCTACGTCGCTCTTGTGGAGCTACTTGTGATTGTTCTCTGCTTCCTTCAGGACGCCGCCGTTCTCCGCAATCACGTCCGCGCTTTTGTGCAGAAGGTCGAGCGCCTGAGCTGTGGTCAGGTTGTCAGGCACAGGGCGAAAATCAGTCATAGTCTCGGTTGACCAAATTGTCAGCGGCTTGAACAGCAGGATCTTGCCATTGAATTGCAGGGTTTCCTGCACTTCTTCCCAATCGCCCCCACCAACGTCCCGCTGCACGATGATGAATCTGCCACCCTTGTACAGTCTGCCCAGGATCCCCCAGCCGAACTCCACGTCCTTGAAGAGCGTCCCATCGATTTTGGCTATGCGCATGGCTTTGCGATCGATGATCAGATCACCCTGCATTCCGGCGTACACCGCGGCTTCATGGTTGGGCGGAGTGAAGTTGGGATTGGGATGAAACTTCAAATGAACCAGTTCCTCGCCATTGGGACCATGGTCGGTGCCGGCGTAGGTGTAGAGAAAAGCGTCGGGAAGACTGGTCAACAAGAGCTCGGCACGTTTATCGTCGGCTTTGTTTGCCTCTCGCCGCTTGCGCCGGGCCTCCGGATTGTTGGCGAACTTCTCCAGCTTTTCATTGTCTTTCTGGCGCTCTTCGGCGCCCAGCGAATGGCCGTTGATAAGCAAGGTGCTCGACAAGCCACCCTGCTTGGTGCGAACAATTTCTCGCGTGATGGAATGGTCTTTGTACTGGATAGTGTCCTTGAACATACAGTAATACTGCATGTTGTTGGCCTTGATCTCGTTCCGCGAAGCATGGCGCACCAATTCGAGCGGATCGATGTCCAGTTTTTGCTGCGTGGAAATGATTTCCTGCTGCGCTTTTTGCTGAGCGGAGGCGGTCCCATTAGCCAGCAACACGGCCAATATTGCCGCCATGACACACACAATATGACTGCGACGTAACGCCACGAAACTCCTCTACAGAGTAACTTTACCCTTATTTAGACGAGGCGTACCAGACATTCGTTGCTTTCTGGAAAATCGTTCCTGGGGGACAGAAGGACGTGGCTGGCGCTGCACTTCTCGAAGCTGCACAAACATGGTGCTACCGAAAAGCGGCCTTGGCAACCGGCGCAGAGGATATCAACATCTCCTTTCCAACTATGACACCTCGACCGTCGCCTCCAAGCAGCGAAATTCCTGCTTTGCAATAGGGTCTTGGGCATGGTGATGCTGAAATCCGGGTCCGCGTGATAGGTCAGACAATCAAGCGACAGGGGCGGAGTTTCGCGCCCGCATGGCCCTGTTGCTACTATCGGAGCGAGGCCGCCAGAAGAGATCTTGCTGCCTGTCTGGCGCAACCGCAACAACTATGCGACGCGAGGTCATTTCAGAACTGCTCGACCAGGACTTGGGAACACCCGCGGAAGTGGCGTCGTCATTGGCGGACCTGCGTCGCATCAATGACTGGTTTGGCGGCACGCGGACAACGATTACCCTATTGCGGCGCATCGCGGCTGAGTGCAGTTGCCACAAGCTAACACTGCTGGAAGTCGGCGCCGGAGCTGGTGACCTGCCGCTGGCGGCGCAGCGCGTGCTTGCCGGCGAGGGAACAGAGTTGCGGGTGACACTGCTGGACCGCGTGTGGGAGCATCTGCCAAACAGCGGCGTTGCCTCCGTCTGCGGTGACGCGCTCCATCTGCCGTTCCGCGAGAATGCTTTCGATGTGGTGAGCTGTTCCCTGTTGGCGCACCACTTGCAGCCCGAGTCGCTGCGTCTCTTTGCCCGCGAGGGGTTGCGGGTTTGCCGGCGCGCCCTCTTGATCAACGACCTGATTCGCAGCCGGCTGCATCTGTGGCTGGTGTATGCCGGATTGCCGCTGTTTCGCAGCCGCATCACCCGGCACGACGCGCCGGCCTCGGTGCGTAACGCCTACACGGTTCACGAAATGCGAGGCCTGCTGGAAGGATTACCGGCACGGCGCATTACAATTTCCAGGCATTATCTCTATCGAATGGGAGTGTTGTTGTGGAAAGACAGCAGTTAGCAGTTAGTACTTGGTCGAAAAGGCCGTGGCATAGGAGCTGCGACCATAGCCTCAGGGTGAAGACAAAGTGCCAAATGCTAAGTGCTAAGTGCTAATTGCCAAATGCTACGTGCTCTTCCCCAATTCGATCTCGCCATTGTTGGCGGCGGCCCAGCGGGAAGCTCCGCTGCCATCACGGCCGCGCGTCTGGGGGCAAGTGTTGTCTTGTTTGAAGCTCGCAACTTCCCGCGGCACAAAGTATGCGGAGAGTTCGTATCGGCCGAGGCGCTGGATGTGCTCGCCAGCTTGCTACAGAACTTGCCTACCGCCGGGGTACTCCTCGACGCAGCGCCGGCGATTCATCGCACCCGCCTATGGCTGGGCACGCGAATGATCGCAGCCCGAGTGTCGCCGGCGGCGCTCAGCATCACCCGATACGATCTCGACGCACAACTTTGGAGCGCGGCACAAGCTGCTGGGGTTGAAACGCGAACCAATTGCGAGGTCGCAGCCGTTGACGGCAGCGGCCCATTTCGTTTGACGACGCCGTGTGGAAACTGTTCCGCGAAAGCACTGCTCATTGCCGCCGGCCGGTGGTCGCAATTCACGCCCGACCGAAGCATTCCCACCGGCCCCCGGTGGATTGGCGTGAAGGCTCATTTTCGCGAGCCCAATCCTAGCCTTTCGACTGATCTCTATTTTTTCGAGCACGGATATTGCGGCGTCCAGCCGGTCGCGAAAGACGTGATCAATGCCTGCGCCATGGTGCGCTCCGACCGCGCCACGTCGCTGCAAGAGGTGTTTCGGCTGCATCCCAAGCTGGCGGAACGAGCGGCTGGCTGGAGTCCGGTGAGCCAGTCGGTCAGCACTGCTCCGTTGATTTACCGCAGCCCGAAGCCGGTGCGCGGCAACGTCATGTTTGCGGGCGATGCCGCTGCGTTCATCGACCCCTTCGTCGGCGACGGCATCTCCATCGCACTGCGCAGCGGGCGACTGGCGGCGCAATGCGTCTGCATGTTTCTTTCCGGTGAAATTGAACTTTATGAATCGGTGGCGTTGTACCGGGACGGATATGCACGGCAATTCTCACCACTGTTGTCGGCTGCGTCGCGAGTGCGTTCCCTGCTTTCGCTTCCAGTCGTCGTCCGAACTGCCGTTTTCGAACTGCTGCGCCTCCCGGGCGTGATGCCGTTGGTGATTCGTAAGACTCGCCGGGCGAAGGAGACAGCACTTGGCATTTAGCACTTGGCATTTAGCACTTGGCATTTAGCACTTGGCATTTAGCACTTGGCACTAGGCACTTGGCATTTAGCACTTGGCACTTAGCATTTAGTATTCGGTCTTAAGCTAATTGCTAAGTGCCAAATGCTAAGTGCTGAATAACCTACCTTTTCTCCGGCCCAGCAAACACCCGCAGATCGCGCCCAGTCATCTCTTTTGGCTGCGGGATGCCGAGTATGCCCAGCATGGTCGGCGCGATGTCTTGCAATGCGCCATCGGGACGCAGGGTAAAGCGGCGCGGATCGCCCTTGAAGTTCGGGGCCGTCACGGCGTGCTCGTCCACAACGATGAACGGCACCGGATTTGTGGTGTGTGCCGTGTGCGGCCCGCCGCTCTCGGGATCGATCATCTGCTCCGCGTTGCCGTGGTCGGCGGTGACGATCATCGCTCCTCCACTCTGGCGCAGCGCACTGTAGACCTGCCCCAGACAGCCATCGACCGTCTCGACTGCCGTTATCGTTGGCGGAATCTTGCCCGAGTGTCCCACCATATCGGCGTTGGCGAAGTTCACCACCATCACGTCGTAGGTGTTGTCACCGATCGCCTTCACCACCGCATCGGCAATGCCCTGCGCCGACATCTCGGGCTTCAGATCGTAGGTTGCGACCTTCGGCGACGGCACCAGCACGCGATCTTCACCGGGAAATGGTTTCTCGACGCCGCCGTTGAAGAAGTAGGTGACGTGCGCGTACTTCTCCGTTTCTGCAACGCGCAGATTACGCATACTGCGGTCGGCCATCACGTTGGCCAGGATGTTGGTCAGCGAAACCGGCGGCGAAACAACCGGCAGCGTGAAATGCTTGTCGTATTGCGTCATGCAAATGTAGTGCAAATCTTTCGGCACACGGCTCCGCGGAATGGTGCGGTCCAGATCTTCGGCGCCTTCCAGTTCGCGGCCATCCTGCGGCGTGAAGTGGCTGTTGCGCGCCAGGCAGCGCGTGATCTGGCGGGCGCGGTCGGCGCGGAAGTTGAAATTGATGCAGACATCGCCGTCGCGGATTAGACCGACGGCGTCGTAGCGTTCGTCGGTGAGTACGAACGGCACAATGAACTCGTCCGTGACCCCCCGATTGTAGGAGTCCTTCACCCCCTGAACTGCGTCGCTGGAGTAGGGGGCTTCGGCTTCGCCATAGACCATCGCGTCGAAGGCCTTTTTCTCGCGCTCCCAGCGGCGGTCGCGGTCCATGGCGTAGTAACGGCCGCTCACCGTGGCAATTTTGCCGATTCCGTACTCCCGCATCTTCTGCTGTAGCTGCTCGATGTAGCCGGCGCCGTTGGTCGGCAACGTGTCGCGTCCATCCATGAAGCAGTGGACGAAGACGCGTTCCACACCGTTCTGCTTGGCCATGCGAAGCAGCGCGTAAAGATGGTTCTGGTGCGAGTGCACGCCGCCGTCGGAGAGTAAACCGAAGAGATGCAAACGCCGCTCGCCCGTGCGGGCGGTGGTCATGGCATTGACGAGAACCGAGTTGGAGAAGAACGTGCCGTTCTCGATCATGAGATCGATTTTGGTGATGTCCATGTAGACGATCCGGCCCGCGCCGATGTTGAGATGGCCTACTTCGCTGTTGCCCATCTGCCCGGTCGGCAAGCCAACATAGCGGCCGCTGGTGTGGATCAGCGTGTTGGGATACTCGGCGAGCAGGCGATCATAATTGGGCTTGCGCGCCAGCGAGATGGCGTTGGCCGCCGACGGCGGAGCATGGCCCCAGCCATCAAGGATGATGAGGATGAGAGGTCTTGGAGGCGTGGGCGTGGGCATTAGCATTTACAAAGAAGGCTCTTGCTTAAGCTGTTAGCAATATACATACTCGGCTCGCAGGACGGCCAGCATATAAGCCGTAGAGCCCCGCGATTAGCGCCGTCGGCAGGTTTTTGACAATGCAGCCTTGGATAGATTTTGCCCAGGGACTCTACCAATGATGGAGGCATCGGCAATGCCGAAGAACATCGACTTTGAAGCGGTGCTTAGGCAGTGCTCCACGGAGGATGCTTATCGCGAGGCCTGCAAGATAGCAACACACGGTAGAGAGTTCGATCCCGATTCGCTCGAACCTCTCTGGCAGGAACTCCGCACTGACGCGAGAAGATACCTTCAACCCAGCGATTTGGACAAGATTTTCGAGCAGGGTAAGACCGTCTACGGATATTACTGGCGCGTGCCAAAGGAGAATTGGGACGGCCCCGGAATCTCGTTGCATGAATCCCAATGTGCCAAGCCTGGCTGGAAGGAGAGCATCGTCCAAAAACTATTTGCCCGTCTCTCCAGAATGGAAGTTGTTTCCGTACTTTTAAGCTGCGTCTATCCAGGAGGCTTTGGCGTCTACAGTCCGCCGATCATGGCGATGCTGCAGATACCGCCATGCGCACCGATACAGCACTACTTGAAATATTGCGAAGAGCTACAGGAATGGGGACGTCGCTTTCTGGAGTCAGAGAATGTTTGCACCGCAGATCGGGCAGTTTGGGTTTTTTATCAGTTAGCTTATTCGCCTGCCTCAAACTTGAAGACCCAGCTGATCTACCGTAAGGCACACGACGAAGATTACTGGATTCGGCAGCGACACGCGAAGAACACTCTGACATCCTATTTTTCCGACTATCCGCCCTTGAAACAGGCGCGATTCCTGCTGGAGATTGATCTGTATTTGGCAGGCGCTATCGCGGGTTGCGAGTTCGAAGCCCGAATAAGAGATTTGGTTCCCGAAGCAAGAAGGCGTAGGCTCGACGAGGATTTGTGGAGCATTATCGAGTATCTTGCGGTTCACTGCGGGTATGCTCAAAAGAAGGCCCGATTCCATGAGATTCGTGAACTGCGGAACATGGCTATACACCGCAGTCCTGGGTTGACCACGCAAAAGGTCACGATGATGATTAAAGAAACCGATTTGATTCCCAAGAGGGGCATCCGCCAAGAATGATGGTCACCCCGCATAAAGCAGAGCGGCTCGCACGGCGGACGATACGATCGCGAAGTCGGGTTCTTAGCGATGCCTTGCGGGAATACCTGGCGCCCCGCGCGCCCGAAAAAGTAACCGATGCCGTGAACCGTGCCTGTTCCGAAATCGGAGGGGCGCAAGATCCATTTGTGGCATCCGTTGTTCGTCGGATCCTCAAGCGGAACCAGCGGTGATTTCCCAAGGAGCAGTCTGAACCGCAGATCCCTCCACTCCGCTTCGCTCCGGTCGGGATGACAAATAAAGAGCTGCGTCGACACGAACTCGAAACTGGAAACTCGAAACTGGAGCCTACGCGCCTACTTTCTTCTTCGTCAGCTCCCCGTGATAGTTCAGCGCCTTCAATCCCAGGAACCTCGCAGCCGGGCCGAGCTCCTCTTCGATGCGCAGCAACTGGTTGTACTTGGCGATGCGGTCGCTGCGCGAGGCCGAGCCGGTCTTGATTTGCCCTGCGCCGGTGGCGACGGCAAAATCGGCTATAAACGAATCTTCGGTCTCGCCTGAGCGATGCGAGATGACAGCGGTGTAGCCGTTCTGGCGCGCTAGATTAATCGCGTCGAGGGTCTCGCTCACCGAGCCAATCTGATTCAGCTTGATGAGGATCGAATTGGCTACGCCCGCGTCAATGCCGCGCTGGAAGATCTCGATGTTGGTAACAAAGATGTCATCGCCAACGAGCTGAATCTTGCCGCCCAACTCGTCCGTCTGCAGCTTCCAGCCGTCCCAATCGTCTTCCGCAAAGGCGTCCTCCAGTGACACGATGGGATATTGCCGCACCCAGTCGGCCCAGAACTTTACCATCTCTTCGCTGGAGTGCTCGCTCTTGTCGGACTTCTTAAAGACGTACTTCTTTTTCGCGCTGTCGTAGAACTCGCTGGCGGCGGGATCGAGCGCAATCGCAATCTGCTCGCCCGGCTTGTATCCGGCTTGGGTGATCGCTTCCAGCACAACTTCAATCGCTTCGACATTCGACTTGAGTGAGGGTGCAAAGCCGCCTTCGTCGCCGACGGAAGTGTTGTAGCCGCGCTTCTTGAGCACGCCCTTCAGCACATGGAAGGTCTCGACACCCCAGCGCAGCGCCTCGCTGAACGATGTAGCGCCCACCGGCATCACCATGAATTCCTGGAAGTCGACGTTATTGTCGGCGTGCGCGCCGCCGTTCAGGATGTTCATCATCGGCGTGGGCAGCAGGCTGGCGGTGAAGCCGCCGAGATACTGATACAGCTCGATGCCGAGATGGTCGGCCATGGCGCGCGCGGCGGCCATCGAGACCGCCAGGATCGCGTTCGCGCCGAGCTTGCTCTTGGTGGGTGTGCCGTCGAGGGCGAGCATCGCGTTGTCCAGTTCACGCTGCTCGCTGGCGTCGATGCCTTCGAGCTCCGGGGCGATAATTTCGTTGATGTTGCTGACCGCTTTGAGCACGCCCTTGCCGGCGTAGCGGCCCTTGTCGCCATCGCGCAGCTCCAAGGCTTCGTGCTCGCCGGTTGAAGCTCCGCTGGGGACAGCGGCGCGGCCGCGCGCTCCGCTGGATAAGATGACGTCAGCTTCGACGGTAGGATTGCCACGGGAGTCGAGAATTTCACGGCCAAGAATAAGTTCAATATCCATAAAAGTCCTGCTCTCCCGCCGATGGGATTCGCCGATGCGAGGCGGGAGCGACGTGAAACCAGCCATTATACGGGAGGCGCCGGACAGCATCTGTGACGGGCCGACTCCACTTGAGGACCTCCAGGCAGTTCCCGGTGACCTCGAAAGTCATCCTAAATTCACATTTTGTGCGGAAAACTGTTTGCGGCCTTGATGGCGGTTGGGTATTCTCTTCCGGAGTGGTTTACGTGCACTATAATTGGGGCGTGCCGCCGACTCCTGCTGCGCCGACGCGGCCGCCCCACGGAGCTTACTAAAACAATATGTGGAAGCGGAAAGAAGACGAGTACACAAGTCCCCAAGAGTCCGGCATTGCCGGCCCCTCATCGATCCCGGTCACCCCTGCGCCGTCACGTCCCGCCGAAGCGGTGCGCAGCGAGAGTCTGCGCGGCAGCGAGGTCGCCACCATCGGCAAATCGGTGGTAGTGAAAGGCGAACTCTCGGGCAGCGAAGACTTGATTGTGGACGGCGAGGTGGAAGGCTCCATCACCCTGCGCGGGCAGAGCCTGACGGTGGGTCCGAATGGCCGGGTGCGGGCCAACATTGAAGCGCGCAATGTGATTGTGCATGGCCGGGTGAACGGCGACATCCATGCCGCCGAGCGGGTTGAGTTGCGCAAGAGCGCTTCGCTGACGGGCGAGATTTCCACCGCGCGCATTTCCATCGAGGACGGGGCGTACTTCAAGGGCGGCATCGATATTCAAAAGCCGGAGCCGGCTCCCAGAATCGAGGCCAGGCCGCAAGCTTCAGTCGCCGCAGCCCCGGTTGCGGCACCCGTCTCCACCCAGGGCGCGCTGCTGGAGTCCAAGAAGCTGTAAGGCGAGATCACCGCGGCATGGCGTGCCGTCTTATCCGGCGGTGGCGCCAGCCGTGCCGTCTGCATGTAGTGGGTCAGTTTGAAATCGCGGGATGTGGCGGCAGATCGCGGGGACAAGGATCACGATTTCTTCGTCAACGCCCGACGCGTTGTGGAGTAGGCCATCGGAGAGCAGATGGACGGGCCTCCACTCGAAGGCCCCAACGTTGGCAAGGATCCCGGGCCGAAACCGGCGAAGCGCGGCCCGTACAAAAAGAGAATTTCGAAGTAATGAGCTTTTGATGGGATTGGCCATTGTTGTAACGGATTACACTGGCGAAGTATTCGACAGGGTCGGTGATCCAAAGAACTTCTTACACCGACTCCTTCCTGCGGCCGATGGATGCTCCACAACCCTCCTAACTAAGATTGATTGGTATGGAGATACGTATTTTAACTACCTTCAAATGGGCCTCTTTCTCAACGAATGGGATCAGTTGGAGCAGCGTGCCGCAACACCCGAGGAGGTTGAATTGGTTGAAGGCGTAAGGCGTTTAGCTGAGCGATGCCGGAAGGATCGCAGCCTTCTACGGTTTATCGGTGACTGAGAGGATGGTCGTTGATTTCAGACTGACCCACTACCCCCTGTCCGGAGAGATTGCCGCTTCGGCAGTCAGCCCCTACAATGGTGCCTTGTGGCAGGCATCTTTCAGAAACTATTCGGCTTTGGCCGGTTGACTGCGGACGAGGACGTCATCTCGGGGCAGAAGATCAGCCGTCGCTCAACCGGGTTCAGCGAGTTCATTCGCGCCATCTCGCGCGAAGAGGGCCTGAAGGTCCTGGACCTGGGATCAACCTCACCCGCTAATATCACCTTTATGACAGGACTGGGGCACCGCTTCCATCAGGAAGATGTGCTGCTGCTGGCCGGCGACAAGTCTCTACTCGTCCCCAATGGGAATGGTGGCTCGGTCATCGACGGAGAGCGGTTTCTGCGCGAGAACCTGTGTTTTTCTCGCGCGGAATTCGATGCGGTAATGTTCTGGGACCTTGCCGATGCCCTGCCGGAACCGCTGGTGAAGCCGGTGATTGAGCGGATTCAGGTGGCCATGAAGCCGGGAGGCATCATGCTGGCTTTCTTTCACACCAAAGACGCGGGACCCACCGCGCCGTTTTACCGCTACAACATCGTGTCCAAGGACAGTCTGGAGCTGCAACCGGTGCGCGGCTTCCGGGTGCAGCGTGTCTTCAACAACCGGCACGTCGAGAAGCTCTTCCACGAATATGCCTCCATCAAGTTTTTTCTCGGCCGTGACAACATCCGCGAAGTGCTGGTGATACGGTGAGTCGTAGGGGCTAGGGGCTAGGGGCTTTTAGCTCTTAAGCTCTTAGGTTTTAGCTAAGTGCTACATGCTAATTGCTAGCTGCTAATTGCTGATCGGCACGGTGAAGTAAAATACCGAACCGCAGCCCATTTGCGAAGTCACGCCGATGGTTCCCCCGTGGGCTTCGACGATGGCTTTGGCGATGGCCAATCCCATCCCCGTGCCTTGAATTCGATAGCGCTGGTCGCGACCGCGGTAGAACTTCTCAAAGATCAGCGACTGCTCCATGTCATCGATGCCGGGACCCCGGTCTGACACGCTGATACTTACCATCTTGCCTGCCGGCTCCGCGGTGATGGTGATAGGCGTGTCGGCTGGCGAGTACTTGGCTGCGTTTTCCAGCAACTGCACCAGCACCTCCGCAATGCGTTCCAGGTCGACCCGGACGGGCGGCAAGGCGTCGGGGATTTGCAGCTTGAGCTCGCGTCCCGCCAAAACCTGTTTCGCCCGTAGGAGCGCGGCTTCGATCACTGTGCGGACAGGATGAGCCTCGCGGCGCAGTTCCACCTTCTGGGCGTCGAGCTGCTCCATTTCCGCCGCTTCGCCGACCAGCCGGTTCAAGCGGTCGGTTTCCTCGTTGATCACCGTGAGCAGCTCGTGGCTGGCCTCAGCGCTCACGGGATCGGGAGCGAGCAGGGTGGTGACAGAAAGTTTGATGGCGGTCAGCGGGGTGCGAAATTCATGGGTGACGCTGTCCAGCAAAGCCGAGCGCAGCTTCTCGCTCTCCCGCGTCGCCTCCGTGCGGGTGAGCGTTTCCACGGCGCCAGCGCGCTCGATGGAGATGGCCACCAGGCTGCCGACCGCCTCCAATGTTTCGCGCGAGAGTATCGCGCCTTCCAGCCCAAGGCTGCCCACCGGCCTTACGCCGATGCGTAAAGGGACGAAGCACAATTGCTGCTTCTCATCCACCACCAGCTCGCCGCGGCAGCTCACCGATTCGAGTTGCTCCTCGCTGAGTTCAGGATGGTCGAGCCCGGTGCGATAGACTTCCTTGCGCTTGGGCAGATACATGGCCGCAGCGGTCAGTCCAAACGCGTCGCGCACGTATTGAGGAATGGAGTTGAGCAACTCCATCACATTTTCCGTAGCCAGCAACTGCTGGCTGAGAAAGTAGAGGCGCTCCACCTCTTTGCGGCGGCGGTGGGCGTTTAGTGCCTCGCGGCGGGCGCGCTCCGAAAGCCGGCTGGCGAGAATCGCGCTGATGAGAAAAGCCAACAACGCCATCCAGTTCTGCGGATCGGCAACCGTGAAGTGATGGACGGGAGGCAGGAAGAAGTAGTTGAAGGCGAGCGTCGCTACCACGGCGGTGATGGTGGCGATGGTCAGTCCCCAGCGGCTGGCAAGGCCCAGAACCACCAACAGGAACGTCAGCGCCACCGTGGTCGGATTGACCGGCAGGCGAGTGTAGGCCAGCACCACGATCGCGACAGTCCCCATCGCGACCGCATAACGGTAGAGCCAGGCCCGCAGACGCTTTGCTGAGAACGTGGCTCGCACTGGCCGGTTCCATTCACCCTGCGGCTGGCCTTGCGCACTCACGCCACGATTGTACCAATCGACATTTCCCGCGCGCTGCCGCAGAATAGATTGCTCATGCAAAAGACCCCCGAGCAATGGCTTGAGGTGACCGCTCCCGAGAAGAAGGCCGGGGTCTTCAAGCTCTTTCTGGGCTATGCGCCGGGCGTGGGCAAGACCTATTCCATGCTGAGCGAAGCCATCCGCCGTCGGAGCCGCGGCGAAGATGTGGTGATTGGAGTAGTCGAAAGCCATGGCCGCCAGGTCACGAAGGAACTGGCCGGAAGGCTGGAAACCGTGCCGCGCAAGCAGCTCAACTACAAGGGCACGGTGTTTGAAGAGATGGACGTGGACGCCATTCTGGCCCGCCATCCGCAGGTGGTGCTGGTGGACGAATTGGCGCACACCAACATCGATGGCAGCAAGCACCACAAGCGCTACGAGGACGTCTTCGAGCTGCTCGACAATAAGATCGACGTTCTCTCCACCATGAACGTGCAGCACCTGGAGAGCGTGACGCCCCTGGTGCATAAGATCGCCGGCATCGTGGTGCGCGAGACCGTTCCTGACTGGGTGTTGAAACGCGTCGATGAGATCGTGTTGTCCGACGTGACGCCCGAGGCGCTACAGACGCGTATGCGCCGGGGCGATGTTTATCCGATGGAGCGCGTGGACCGCGCGCTGGGCAGTTTCTTTCGCCCCAGCAACTTGATTGCCCTGCGTGAGCTTGCCCTGCGCCAGGTGGCGCAGGTGGTTGACCGCAGCCTGGAACCGTATATCCAGACGGAGATCGATCCCGGCCGGGAGCTGCAAGTGCGGGAGCGCATTGCCGTGGGCATCAGCTCCAACCCCGCGGCGCAATACCTGGTGGCTCGCGGGTCGCGCATGGCGCAGGCGGGC
>JBEKQY010000103.1:0-15025 GCA_049519235.1 Candidatus Korobacteraceae bacterium
TCGGCGATAGCCGGTCGGCCCGTAGATGCCGATCAACACTGGCACACGCATCGCGCCCGCGATGTGCAGCGGAGCGCTGTCCGATCCGACCGCCGCATGCACTCGCTTGTACAGCGCGTACATCTCCGGAATCGGCAGCTTGCCAAACATATTGCAGACGCGGCCATCAAGCAACGCCTGCGGAACGGCGCGCAGAATTCGCTCGCCGACCGGCGCGTCGGCCGCCGACCCTTGCACAATCAGATTCAAATCGGTTTCTGCCAGCAATTGTGATATCAGCGCCGACCAATACTCTTCCGGCCAATGCTTGCTGACCCACTGCGTGGCCGGAGCCATTGCCACCAGCGGCGCATGGTTCGCGAACGCTCCGTCCAGCAGCTCGGCAACCCGCTGCCTGGCGCTCTCGCTCACGCGCGGCGGCTCAATCGTGTAACGCACATCGGCAGCTCCGATGTTGTACGCCAGGTACGCCATGTGTTCCAGATGACAGACCGACGGATCGAAGTATTCGCCGCGGCGCAGATGGCGTTCGGTATAGAAGACGCTGCTGAATTCGCGTCCGTGGCGGAAGCCGATGCGGCGTTTGACACCTGCCAGATATGGAAGCAGCGCCGTCTTGAACAGCCCCTGAGCATCGATGGAAACGTCGTAGTGGACCGACCGAACCTCGTTCACAAACTCCCAAAACTGGCCCGCCGCCGACGGCCACTTCGAGGGATTGGAGAGTGCCTGCATCCAGGTGCGGCGCGAGCAGCGATGGACGTAGTCGAGCGCGGGATGGCCTTCGATCGCCGGCGCCAGTTCCGTGTCGATGGCCCAGCCGATTTTGGCCTCGGGGAAGCCGTCACGCAGCATGGTCAGGATAGGCAAGGTCTGAATGACGTCGCCTAGCGCACTGAAGCGCACCAGCAGGATCTTGGCCGGCTTGCTCACTGGCAGCGGCGATAAGCGACGATCGCTTTGGCGATGGGACACGCGCGCAGGATTCAGATCGTTCTTCAAATTGCCAGTCACCATCGAGTGCTCTATCGCAAGCTCAACTCGTCATTGGCCCTCTAGCATCATACGTCGAGTCACTCAGAGTCCAAAAAAGGAGTCGTTCCCTCTTGATCGTGGTCACCTACCCTCGATGTGGACTCGGACTCCAAGCTAGCCGCCAACACCTTCAACCACACACTGTGTTATCAATCGGTTACAGCAACGCGGACTTCGGCGAGGGGACGTCTGTTTGCGCCACGCCCGCAATCAGCACGAAAGAAAATGAAACCCTAGTCCTCACAATTTGGAAACTCTAATGGGACGCTCACATCTCATTAAGTAGAGTGTCCAGATCGCGGTGGACTTTGCCTCCTTCGCGGAAGAGAATAAACTAGGAGGTGGCAACAAGTGAGGGCGACTGGGGTTTATGAATATGCCCAGGCTCCCACGGTCGGACTCTGTCTCCTCGCAGAAGAGCAAGAAGGTGTACACCATGCGGTCCGCATTCCGTTTTCTCTGTGTCGGCGTGCTCGCGCTGATGTTGGTTACGCTGGGCGTGGCTCAGAATCAGGGCTCGTCTTCGACGCCGGACCCCAGCGCCTCCTCGACCGGCCCAAGCTCGTCGAGCAATCCCAGCGCCTCGTCCACCACCCAAAGCTCTTCGTCGACGCCCGACCAATATGCTCCCGAGACGCCGGAGAAGACTGCGCCGCCTAAAGACGCGATGGACAACATCGACGCCATCGGCAACCGCAACGTGGGTTGCAACAAGGGTCTGGGCAACTGGTACTCGCTTGACAGGCAAGTTGCCATGGGCCGCCAGTATTCGCAGATGGTAGAGCACAGCGCCAAGCTGGTAAGCGATCCGGTCGTCACCGAGTACATCAATCGCCTGGGGCAGAACCTGGTGCGTAACTCTGACGCCAAAGTCCCCTTCACCATCAAGGTGATCGATACCAGCGAGATCAATGCTTTCGCTCTTCCGGGCGGCTTCTTCTATGTCAATTCCGGCCTGATTCTGGCGGCCGACAACGAAGCTGAACTGGCCGGCGTGATGGCGCATGAGATCGGACACGTCGCCGCTTGCCACGTGGCCCGCGAGCAAACGGCGGTTTACGAGGGAGCGCAGGCGGCGATGGGGATCGGCGTCCCGCTCACCTTTATGAAGTTCTCCCGCACCTTCGAGGCGCAGGCCGACTTCCTGGGCATGGAATACATGTACAAGGCGGGATACGATCCGCAGTCGTTCATCTCGTTCTTCGAGAAGATCGAGGCGCAGGAAAAGAAAAAGCCGGGCGTGATCGCCAAGGCTTTCGAGTCGCACCCCATGACCCCCGACCGAGTTGCCGCCGCCCAAAACGAGATGCGGACGATCCTGCCCGCGCGACCCGAGTACATTGTGGACACCTCCGAGTTCCAGAATGTCAAGTCCCGGCTGGCTTCCATTGAGAACCGGCACAAAGTGCAGAACGACAAAGATAACGGGAGCCGTCCCACCTTGCGTCGCGCAACAGCCGACAATCCTTCGACCGATAATGGCAATGGCTCAGGCAGCAAGACCGACGACGATCGTCCCACGCTGAAGCGCAGCGACGGCTCCGGCTCGTAGTCGTTCCACTGATTCTCATCTAGACTTTGTTCTTGCAAGGCCTCTGTCTATCGGAGGCTTTTTCATTTGCTGACAAATCGCAGTCAAGAGGTGTGCCCTGTCGGAAAATTGCTGAAACGACTACGATAAATCTGAGCACTTTTCGCCGGGTACGCACACCCGGTGCGGAGCCGTCCAACTTTACGGAACTTTACGTTTCTGGCGGATGAAATAGTGGCAGATACGAGATCAGGTTCACCCCCCGAGGTGGCGTTGCTGACCGAGCTGACCGACGAGCAACTGCTGACGCAGGCGCTGGCCGGAGATGAAGACGCGTTCACCGTTCTGTATCGCAGACGGCAGGGGCCGATCTTTCGCTTCGCCCTGCACATGAGCGGCTCTCCGCACCTCGCCGAAGAGGTGACGCAGGAAGTTTTCCTCTTCCTGGTGCAGCGCGGCCGCGACTTCGATGCTGAACGCGGCACCCTGGCTGCTTACCTGTTTGGCGTGGCTAGAAATTACGTTCGGCGCGCGCTGGAGCGGAATTATCCCGAGCACGTGCTGGGCAGTCCGGCGGAAGACGAAGCGGCGTCGCTGATGGTGGAGTGCGATCCGACTGAGGGAATTGCCCGCCGGCAGACCTCGACTGCGGTTTGGAAGGCGGTGCTGTCTTTGCCGGAGCATTATCGCGAGGTGGTTGTGTTGTGCGACCTGCATGAGCTGAGTTATGCGGATGCGGCGCAAACCGCCGGTTGTGCCATCGGCACTATTCGCTCGCGGCTCCATCGGGCGCACGACATGCTCAGCAAGAAGTTGCAGCACTCGGCGGCGCTGGCGCCCGGGATCTCGAATGTTACGGCGAGGTGCGTATCATGACATGCCGTGAGTTCAAACATGGTGCGGCTTCTCTCACCTTGTGGGAGTTGTTGCGAACCCAAGACGAGCGAATCCTAAACCACGCGCAGCAGTGCGAAAGCTGTGGCGGATGGCTGCGGGAACAGCGGACACTGTCTGCCTCGCTGAAAACGCTTCAGGCGCAAACCGCAAGCCTGCAGGCTGGCCCCGACGTGGAGCGGACCTTGCTGCGGGCATTCCGCCAAACTACTGCTGGAAGCGCAGCTTTCGCGGGTTTCCCGTCCAATGCAGAGTTCGCCGCTTCACCCGATGCGGTCGAGGAGCACGTTTCGCCTTTGCGGTCCATCGTAGCGCGCGTTTCCGCTCCGGTGGCGCTGCGGCTGAGCCACTTCTTTGAAGTGGGCGCATATGTCGCCGTAGCGGCGGCGATTATTGTGAGTGTGTTTCTTGGAGTCCGGCTTTTGCAGCACAGCTCCAGGACGGTTCCAGTGCAGAGCCGGATCCCCCCCGGCAGCACCAGGCCGCTTTTGCAGAAGCCGGTCATTGCCGCTCAGGAGAATTCGTCGAAGTTGGCGCCGGTCGTCACAAACAAGCACGTAACCAGCGGAGCACGACGCCGGATACAGCGAAGCGCCGCGGCCAGCATAGCAACCGCTACCACCCAGACGGTTGCGGCCGACGAGTCGCAGACCGATGCGGACGCCGGCTATATCGCCTTGATGTTCTGCGATCCGCTGAGCTGCTCCAGTGACACGCAGGTGGTACGCATGGAACTGCCGGCCAGGGGCGCCGGGCAGAATTCGCAACCGCAGATGGCCGATGTCGTGGTCGGCTACGACGGAGTGGTACGGGCTGTCCGGATCGTGAATTGATGCAGTCGAAGTTCGAGTTTACGAGCGATAGCGAGCGAGGATGAAACTATGAGGCGAATGAAACCTGTTGTAATTAGCGCTATTTCGAAATGGCTGTTCGTCGGATTGCTGATGGCCGCGCTGTCGGTTTTGGCGATCGCGCAAAACGAGCCTATGCCGCCTCCGCTGCCCGGCGGACCGGGAATGATGGGCATGCCGGGTCCCGGCATGGGAGGAGCATTCTTCCATCAGGAGATTGGCCTCGGCGATAAGGTAGTCACAGGTGCGCCCATGACGGCGACCATCACCGTGACCCACGACCAAACCTTAGCGGATGGCAACACCATCCATACCGAGAACCAGAGCACCGAGTATCGCGACTCCCAGGGCCGGGTCCGCAAAGAAGTCCCGTTCAAATTGGTTACGCCGGCCACCGGCGCCACTCAGGGAACCATGATTGTGATTATGGATCCGGTTGCCGGTAAGCGCTACGTGCTCAATCCTCAAAATAAGACGGCGCGTCAAATGCCGCTGCATCCGCCTAAGCCGCCAAAAGGGAATGCTAACGGCGAACCGCCTGCGAGGCTTGCCGAGGAGAACGTAACTACCGAACCCCTTGGCGCCAAGACCATCCTTGGCCTGTCGGCGCAAGGCACGCGCGTGACCCGCACCATCCCTGCCGGCCAGATCGGCAACGCCAAGCCGATTTCGGTGGTGACGGAGCGCTGGGTGTCCAGCGATCTGCAGATTCCGCTCAGCATGACCCACAACGATCCCATGATGGGAACCATGACCAGCACGGTGACCAGCGTCACGCGCGGCGAGCCGGATGCCTCGCTGTTCCAGGTCCCCTCCGATTACAAGATCGAAACCGGCAAGCCGGGCGACATGATGTACATGACCGCGAAGCCCTGAGCCAACGACATCCCAGTTAACAGCGGAGGCCGGCAAGCGGCCTCCGTTTTTCTTGACCGCCCCAACCAGGATCTTATTTCCACAATTGCAGTTGGCCCTTCCTTGTCTCATGCCGGTCCTTGACACCAACTGCTAACATATACGTAGGTGCCTGCATCTGCTATGCGAGAGCGGGACACGGAGAGGAACACGAGACAATGCGATGGATGTTACGTTCCAAAATTCATCAGGCCACAGTTACCCAAGCCGATCTAACCTACGTTGGCAGTATCACGATCGATGAAGAACTGATGGAGATGGTAGGACTTCTACCCGGCGAGCGGGTGCTGGTGGTCAGCAATACCAGCGGCGCACGGCTGGAGACATACACGATTCCCGGCCCGCGCGGCTCCGGCGCGATAGGCATGAATGGAGCCGCGGCCCATCTCATCAAACAGGGCGAAGAGATCATCATCATGGGCTTCGAACTGGCCGACAAGCCGGTTGCGTCGAAGCAGATCGTCCTCGGCCCGCACAATGAGTTTGTGCGCTGGCTGCCGGCCGAGACCTACGATACTCGCCTGACGGAAATTATGGCGCAATATTGAATGCGGTGTCGCGGCAGCAGACGCCACGCTGCGGCGTATGCGATGCCTCGACGCGCTTACCCGCGTCCGCGCCTGGTTTCATCTCGGGTGAAATAGTATGTGGTTGCGGCACCTGCGAGGCCTGAGATAACCGGCAACCATGAATGGAATAGGTCCTCAAGGAAGGTTATGCCATCAGTGTGTTTGGAAAATAGTAGCAGTAGTATGCAGAAATATTGCAGTATGATGCTTCCCGCGAGGATAAACACGAGCCATTTCGACAATTTTCGGGCAGTATCTGCATGCTGCTGTTTCAGAAGATCCGACGTAGTTGGCTGAAAACCTGTTTGGTGCTCCGGGGATAGCGGCGTGATTTCTGGACGGAATCCCGTCTGCGGGTTAGGCGCCGGACTATCGGCGGGAAGGAGGGTCTCGTCGGAGGGCAAGGCGCGGCTAACCTCCCGTCCTTGTTTGTTCTCCTCGAATCACGTAGTTGGGCCTCTGCGGAGTAGGGGGATCTAGAAACCATCGGATGGTTTGCGCGCGAACTTCCACGAACCGCAGAAATGTTTCTGCCTCTCTTTCCGTCGCGAAAACGGTTGCGTCCGATTCTCGACTAACGAGCATCAACACCTCAGAAGTCTTGCCTGTTGCCATTTCAAATATAATGTTCGCGGCAATCCAAAACGTGTTCTTCATCCGTAGGATTCTAACATCCGCTGCTACCCGGTAGCTACTTACCGCAACTTCCTCGGCGAAACTTGTTGCTACTGCAGTAACCGTGCCGAGCGAGCCGATTACCCAGCGTCTCGTAGAATAGCCAAATGCCTCCCCTTCGCCGAGCAACCAAGTCAACCGGAAAATGAGAACATTGTTCATGGTGGTCCTGTGCCCGCTTGTGCTCTTTGCCCAGAGCAACACCGGAGAACTCCGCTTGAAGGTGGTCGATCCCAGCGGGGCGGGCGTAAAGGTTACCGCGACGCTGGTCAGCCAGGCGAATCAGTATCGCAATACATTGACTACCAGCGATCAAGGCACATTGAATGTCCAGCGGCTGCCGTATGGAATCTATCAGCTCACCATCGAGCAACCCGGTTTCGCTCCTGTCTCGGAGTCAGTCAACGTTCATTCGACCATCCCCATCGAGTATGCGATCAAACTGAAAGTGGCCGCAGTACAGGAATCGGTGACGGTCAAGGGGCAGGGAACTCTGCTGGATTCCGCTCAGGCCGGGTCGGTGAACGAGATCGGAACTGCGGCGATTCAGGACCGACTCACATCCCTGCCGGGCCGCTCGATCCAGGATCTGGTGAACACGCAGCCGGGCTGGCTCTACGAAGGCAATGCCGTTCTGCATCCACGCGGTTCTGAGTATCAGACGCAATTTGTTGTTGACGGCATTCCGCTGACCGACAATCGCTCGCCCAGCTTCGGACCGGAGATTGGCGCGAACGATGTCGATTCCATGACCATCTTTACCGCGGGGTTCCCCGCCGAGTACGGGCGGAAGATGGGCGGCGTTGTCGAGGTCGAAACTCTCCGCGATCCGCAGCCCGGTTTTCACGGACAGTTCGTATTGTCCGGCGGCAGCTTCGACTCGGCCGGCGCGTTTACCCAGATGCAGTATGCGTGGGGTAAGAATGTCTTCGGTTTCAGCGCTTCCGGAGCCGGGACCGACCACTACCTGAACCCGGTAGTTCCGGAAAATTTCACCAATAACGGAACCATCGGAGATTTTTCTGTCAACTACCAGCGCGATCTTACCCCCAACGACCGGCTGAATCTTAGTGTCAGGCACGAACTATCACGTTACGCACTGCCTAACGAGCTGGTGCAACAGACATGGTGCTATCCGCCGGGAGTGACCGAAGGACCGCCGTGCCAGCGACAGGATGCCAATAATTTCGAAACCATGGGCATTGTTTCCTACCGGCACATTTTCTCCTCCAATGTGGTCGGCGATTTTCGCGGCATGGTGCGCAACAACGCGAATAACTTCTACTCCAACCCGCTTTCGATACCCATAATCCTGGTTCAACACAATTGGTTTAATGAAGGCTATTTCAAAGGGATGGTGACCATCGACCATGGGCGCAGTGAATGGAAGGTGGGCATCGAGTCGGACAACACGTTCTTGAACGAGAATTTCAATTACAACATTACCGACCCTTCGCAGTTCGCGCCCAACACGGCGCTGATCTTCAGCTTCCCGGGAGTTTACCCAAGCCAAGCCCAGCGGCCAGACCTGGAGCAATCCGCATTCGTCCAGGACCTGATTCGGCTTGGCAATTGGACGATGAATGTGGGACTGCGCTGGGACCACTACCAACTCATAGTCAATAAGCAGGCCGTGGAGCCTCGCCTGGCGATTTCGCGCTATTTTCCCAAGCTCGGCTTGCTCGCGCACTTCTCGTATGACCGTGTTTTCCAGACCCCGTCGTTCGAGAACCTGCTGCTTTCCTCGTCGTTTGAGGTTTACCTCATCAATCCCGATATCGTTCAACTGCCGGTCGTACCTTCGCAAGGCAACTATTACGAGGCGGGCGTGTCCAAGGCTTTCGGCAACAACCTTCGTCTCGACGTGAATTATTACCTGCGCGACGTCGCCAACTATGCCGACGACGATCAGATCGACAACACGACCATCAGCTTCCCGATTGCGTTTCGCAAGGCGATCATTTACGGCGCAGAAGGGAAGATCGAGGTGCCGAACTGGCATAAGATTTCCGGCTTTGCCAGTTACTCGTACATGGTTGGCAACGCCTGGAATCCCGTGTCCGGTGGATTGTTCATCGGCGCCGACGCGCAGGCTGCGCTGGCGCAATTGACCGGGCATTTTCCAGATTCGCAGGACCAGCGCAACACCCTGTTCACCCGCTGGACCTATCAGATCAAACCGCGGTTCTGGGTCGCGGGCGGAGTGCAATACGGCAGCGGCCTGCCGTTCGATTTCCAGGGCACCGAGCAGGAGGCACTGGAGACATACGGCCCGCAAGTAATCAGCCGCATTAATTTCGCACGGGGGCGAATCTATCCCTCGACACTGCTCAGCGCATCGGCCGGTGCCGACGTTTACAAGTTCGACAAGATGAACGTCCGGCTTCAGGTCGACGGGCAAAACCTCACCAACGTCCTAAACGTCATCGATTTCGGCGGGCTTTTCTCCGGCAATGCCATCGGACCGGGGCGCAGCTTTGACATGCGCCTCACCGCCAGCTTCTAGTACTGGTTGATGGAGGCAGCCACTTAGGGCCTCCCGAATAGCCTAAAGTAAAACTTTAACAGTGCTGATCTTTCATGCTGGTCAAGCGCCTGTTGCCAGTCAAAGATTTGCCGCTCGGATTCGCGCAGACGTTCGAGGAACTCCTGGTCCCCGATGCGGCGATTGACCATCAGTTCGCGATGCTTCTGTCGCATCGTGCGACGGCCGCGAAGTCCCGCGATCAACCCACGGAGATATGCGCCTGCCGTCCCGTTGCGCAGCGCAAACAGCAGCCACAAGCACTGATAAACCACGATCCGCGGCAGCAATCGCACAAACACCGGCCGCGGATAGTCCTTGATCAGAAGATAGATCTGGTTGCGCGTGATGTACTCGATCACGCGAGGATGCAGCGTGTCACCCAGCGTCGCGCTGCCGATGTGATACGCCACTGCGCTTGGCAGGTATACTCCGCTATATCCCAGAAGCTGCACCCGCAAGGCGAGATCCAGATCGTCAAGATAAGCGAAGAAGTCGGCATCCAATCCGCCGCTGGCCACAAAAGCTTCACGCCGGTACAGCACCGCCGCGCCACAACCTGCCAGCACCGGCATGGCACGGTCAAACTGTCCGCAGTCAGCCTCACGATTGCCGAGCCGATACGCGGCGCCCGCCATCAGCATCGCATCTCCGGCTCCGTCGAGGTGAGTGCGCTGCGTAGCGCGCAGCAGTTTACCCGTGGCGAAGCCGAGCTTCGCATCGGTGTCAAGAGCCTCAGCCAGCTTCTCGATATAATCAGCCGCAAGTTCGACATCGTTGTTCAGCAAAAGAACATAGCGCGACTCGGTTGCCGACACCGCGCGGTTGATGGAGCCGGTGGTGCCTTCATTGGTCTCTAGCTCAATGCGGCGCGTATTCCGGGGCAGAGGATCGGGAAGAATTTTTCCAACCGGCGCCTCGTTCTCGACAACCACGATCTCCCAAGCGTCCGCGGCAAGCGTCTGCTTTTGGATGAAATCAATGCAACGGGCGGTGAGGTCAGGGCGATGCAGCGCGGGAATGGCAATGGCGACGGTTTTCACGCGGCTCTGCTGGCGATTGTACACAGCAGGCCGCGCGGTTGATAGCGCCCACAGCACGGTCTCGGCATGTGCCCAATAATTGCAGCTTGCCAGGGATGGGGATCTGGCAGAGGTGAATCACTGCTTCGAGCTGACCGTGCTTCGGCCGAGCCTTTCGGCGGCTGTCTGGAACGCAGATGTCAGTTCCTGGTCGGTGCTGAAAAGCAGATCGTACTCCCCGGACTGGTCCGGCAGACCGCCGACCGCGGAGACGATGGCGGGACGGTCGAATAGCTTGGCCCGCCCCAATACTGCCGAGGACCATATCTCGATATAAGGAAGGACGACGCAGTCCGAAGCGGCGATCCAGGTATCGAAATCCTCATTGCTGACGAAGGACTCTACCAGATGGATGTTGGAGTGGCCTGCCATCAGTTCTTGCAGCTCGGCGAGATATTTTCGGTTCTCCGAGTCCGCTACCCGCAGCGAGCCCACGATGAACAGTTGCGCGTCGCGCAGGCCCGCCTCGGCAAAGGCCCGAATGGCACGATGAAAGCCCTTGTGGCGCTGAATGAAGCCGATGCACAGAAACACCGTCGGCTGCGGCGATAGGCCCAACTGTCGCCGGGCGGAGAGTTGCGTGGGCTCGGCAAACTTCTGGTAAACCTCATCATGCCCGCGGAATTCAATTCGCGAGCGCTTCAGCCGTATACCAAAGTGCTGCTCGAACTCCTCGCATTCTTTCTGAGTATGGAAGACGGTCTTCGGCGCCAGCTTCCACTGCCATTTGTAAAGCCAGCCTTGCTTGCCCGGGATGTAAGGGACCTCGTGGGCGATGACTTCAATTCTGCGCGTTCGTAAGTACAGCAGCATGAAGCAAAGGGTGGTCTTCAGTGTCTCCCAGCGCTGCCCGCGCAGAAAAGGATTGTTATAGAAAAACCCCCAGTGGTACTGAATACAGATTTTGTCGTAGTACGGGAGTAGTTGAAACAACCTCAGAATCCTGGCGCCGCCGCGCAGCTCCCAGGCGAAATCCACATTACCCTGCCCGTCAGGAGAGACCACATCCACGATGTGTCCCTGCGCACGAAGCTGGGCCACGCTCTGCTCGGCGTAGGCACCGATGCCGCAACGCGTCGGCGGATAGGTGGATACCATCAAATAGCGCAAGATAACTCCAGCATACTACCGCTTCTCAAACGCCAAACATCCTCCAAAGGAGCCGCTGGGGTCAGGCGACAAACGAATGAGCCCTAGCGTCAGAACAATGCTTACATCCGGATATTGATCGTGCCAGCCATTCTTGTACCAGGTATCGCTCCAGCTATCGGCGTGGAGAAATTCTGCAAACGAGTGCTTAAATTGCTGAAGAAACTCAGCGGGTGGTGGGACCATGTACAACTGGTCGATCACCTTCAGCTCCGGATGAAACAGGCGGGTTTCGAGCGCCGCGGGATCGTAGCGGCGTTCGAAGCCGGCATAGTAGAACGTCGTCTGATTTTCGATGTAATTGGCGGCGGTCGGGACCGTCACCACCAGTCGTCCTCCGCGACGCAAGACGCGCACAAACTCGGCCATGGCGCGGATATCGCCATCGCCGGGAATATGCTCAATGGTAGAGACGGCAGTGACGAAATCGACAGAGCCATCGGCAAAGCTCAGCCCGGTGGCATCTTCGCGCTGCGCCACAAAGGCGTCGCGCTTGCCCAGTCCCAGCGTCTCCATGTAGCTTTTCTGCCGGTCAAGGTATGCGCGGTCGGTCTCGGTGGCGTAGGTCCGGGCATGGCGGCGCTGGTAGAGGAAGGTGGGGACAGGTGACGATCCACTGCCAATATCCACATAAACGCTTCCCGCATTCAAACAAAGGTCGCCATGCTTTGCGGTGAAAGCATCCTCGATATTGCGGAATATGTCGGTACGCTGGTTCAGGACCTTGGAGTGGCGATATAGCATCCACCAGTACTGAAGCAGACCTTCACGAAACATGACTTAGCGCTCCTTGGAGAACATTGCGGACGGCCTGCGCCGCATCCGCCGCGATCATCGACCACGAGTAGCGGCTGACCGCCAATTTTCGTGCGTTGGCCGCGAGTCGATCGCAGGCCGCCGGTTCGTGAATCAGCTCTTCTATCCGGGATGCAAATTGCTCTGCGGAGCAAACAACGCAGTCATCGGGCGTAAGCTCCAGTCCACGCGCGCCCGCCGGAGTCGAGACCACAGGAAGTCCAGCCGCAAAGTAGTCGAGCATTTTCAGATTGGTGCCTGAGCCGGAGAACATAGGATTCAGCGCGATGTCCGCGGCGTGGTACAGGGAGAGGCGCCGGCTAGCTTCGACGGTTCCCAGCCACGCGACATTCTCCGGCGCGCGCGGGCCGTGTGAGGCCTGGTACGAATCGCTGACGCTCCCGGCAATCACCACAGCGCAGTGGGGCAGCCGGGGCGCGATCTCCTCCACCAGGAATGCTGCCGCTTCCGTATTCGGGCCGTAGCCGCTGCCGATGAAGATCAGCACCGGCTTGTCCGGCGGCAGACCAATTTCCTGCCTGCCCCACGCGCGCTCCTCGCGGCTCGCCGGCTGAATACCTTCCACATCGACACCATTAGGCACGAGAACAATTTTGTCCGGCGAAATTCCGTAGAGGCCCACAAATTGCTCAGCGTCGTCGTTCGAGCACGCAAAGATGAGATCGGCTTGGCGGCAAAGACTGCCCTCCAGCGCACGCACCTCCTCCACCAGTTTTCTGCCGGCAGCGGTGTCGCCCAGGATCTGCCGCTTGACGACATATTCGCAGTTGTGGGCGTCGTAAATCAGCTTCTGATCGGGACGCCGAGGCACATAGGGATGCACCCAGGGATGGGAGATGATGACGGCTTCCGCATCGCTGCCATATTCGCGGGCCATGCGCTGAAATCGCGGTGAATACTTCAGCAACTTTGGAATGGTGACATCGATGGTCGTCTTGCCGCCGGTAGCGCGCTGGTAGCGGCGATCGTGCGCAAAGTGCGGCTGGGTGAGCGGCGTGACACATTCACGAAAGTGCGGCGCCAGCATCTGGTCGCGATAAGCCGGTCCCGGCCAGTCATACGCGCCGACGTAGGTGATGTCGAAGTCCAGCATGGCCATATGACGATAGAGTTCATAGATGCGGATGCGGCCGCCGCCCACCGGCGGGTCGAGCACCTGATTGTCCGCTACCAGCAGCGAAAGAGAATTAAGCTCCGGGATGGGGAGCGCGGAGGATGACGACTCGGCCGGCAAAGACGATGCCGCGTCGAGCAACCGCTGCACCGCATCGTCCCACGACTGCGACGGCGCGCTCGCGTACGCATGCTCGCCCATCTCCCGCGCCAGTTCATGGTTTCCCGCGAAGAGGCCCATGGCGCCGGCAATTTCCACCGGATCGGGATCGACAACGAATCCGGTGCGGCCGTTCTCCACCAGGCGCGCGGGCTCGCCGGAATCCTTGCAAACGATGACCGGCTTATGGCTGAGCATGGCTTCGACGGTGATGTAACCAAAGTCTTCGTCTTTGGGGACAAAGAGAACGGCCAGCGCATTGGCGTAAAGCTTCAGCAACTCGGCATCGCTTACAAAGCCGAGAAATTGTATTCGTGAATCCTTGCCGGCCAGCCTGCGAAATTCCGCTTCGTCTTCCCCGGTTCCCGCAATCAATAACGGAACGTCACTCGAAAGGTGCCGCATGGCGCGAATCGCCAGATCGACTCTCTTCCAGCGATGTAAGCGTCCCGGCAACAGGAAGTGCTGCTGGCCGGCGCAATATTGGCCTTGCAGGAAGACCGGCGGATAGAGGACCTCAGCGTCGAATCCGTTATAGAGCTTCAGCCGGCGAGCGGTTTCCTGACCGTTGGTGAAGATCCTGCGCACGCGGCGTAACCCCAGGCTGTCAAGACGTTGCACGACGTGACGCAGTGCCCGCCGCTCCGCCCGCGCCGCAGGCGGGAGCTTTGCAGATTCGTCATCGAAGCGGTCATAGAACACCCGCATCTGGTGAAGCAGCCAACAGATGTGGTTCGGGTGCTGCGCCATGTAGGTGGGACTCTTCGTGGAGACAACTAAGTCGTAGGATGCGAGATCAAGGTCGTAGCAATCCAGAAAGCCTTGCAGGATCGTCTCCCAGCGCGCTTCGCTGATAGGGACCTGTATCCAGTCGGTATCGACATGGCGCTTGAACGCCTGCACCATACCGAGGAAATGCCGCTCCGCGCCGAAGAGGCACTCGGGGTCATGGACAGCGGGAGTTATGATGGCAACCTTCATCGTTTTTCAGGACGATCTTCTGCCAAGACGGCACTTAGGGCGCCGCATTGTCCGACAATTGATTCAGGCGCCGTTCTAGAGACCCTGGCCCAAGTCCACGCTGCACAACCGACCACCGCGACCCAACACCAAGCGCGCAGCCAGTCGGACAGGCTGGCTTCCAGGCAGTCGGGAAAAACGCTCAGGATGCTATAGAACGGAGTACGAATATGGTCGTGCAACACCTCGACCAACATGCTCTTTCTGTAAATATGCCACAGCGATGGCATCCGCAAGTACGGATTTACTGTGTATGCCACAGAGAGCATCCCGCTCCATGTTGTCAATACAGCAGCAGTCCAGCGCGTTTTTCGGGTCAAAACGAGACTGGCGCTGGGAACCATAATCATGGCAGCTACAACCAGCAACCGCGCCGGGGGTGCCCAGCCGCCCATCCAGAAGCGCGAGCACGCGACAAATGGAATGTAGCCGAGCGCGGGAAGGAACAAGGCCGCGAATGCCCAACGATCGCGACCAAACAGGACTATCATGCCGGCAATCACTGCCACAAACATCGGGGCCGTCGGCATAAGTCCGAAGGACTGATCAAACATGAGCCCAAGAAATCCCAGGATGGGGCGATTCCAGAACTGTGGCAGGATACGGCCCCAGATCAGGTTTCCCGCGTTCGGCAGATACGTATTGAACAGTTGCTTATCCAGGACAGCGAACACGCCGAGGCCCACCAAAC
>JBEKQY010000104.1:0-12728 GCA_049519235.1 Candidatus Korobacteraceae bacterium
TGGACGAGCTACAATCCTTCGCTCGCCCGTCCCTTGCTGAATCCGAAGAAGTTTCTCGAGAAGGGTTTGGTCAACTCGCGGCTTGTGGAAGTTCCGAAAGCCGTGGTGGCAGCCACAGCAGCGAACTCCACCATCGCATCGAGCAACTCCGACGGCAAATCCGGCGAAGAGACTAACAACGGCGGGGCAAATGTTGAGGAGCGGGGGCCGGCAGCAGTCAGCGCCGGTGACGCGGACGAGAAGCCGGCATCGTCAACCTTCGAGGCCTTGCAGCGCAAGTTCGAGTCGCACAAAGTCACACCCATCGCGAAATAAGACCCGCTGATCGCCAATGCTCGACTTCGCGCAGTTCGAGTGGCTTTCCTTTGACTGCTACGGCACGCTGATCGATTGGGAGTCGGGCATCCTTGGCTATTTGCGGCCGCTGCTGCAGAAGAAAGACCGTGCGATCGGCGATGCCGAAGTCCTCAGCTTGTATTCCGAGTTCGAGCCGCGCGAGCAGACCGGCGAGTACCGAATTTATCGCGGGGTGCTGGCGAGCGTTGTGCACGACTTCGCACGCGAGTTGCGCTTCGACGTGACTGAGGCTGAAGCAGAAGGACTGGCGGATTCAATTCCCAATTGGGCTCCCTTCGCCGACACGGTGGCAGGGTTACGCCGCCTGCATTCGCGCTACAAGCTCGCGATTCTCTCTAATATCGACGACGACTTGTTTGCTCATTCGGCGCGCAAGCTGCAAGTTCCGTTCGATTGCATCGTCACCGCGCAGCAGGTACGTAGCTACAAACCGTTGTTGAACAACTTTGAGGCGCTGTTGCAAAGGCTCAAGATTCCCCGCACTCGCCTTCTTCATGTCGCCGAAAGTTTGTACCACGATGTGGGACCTGCGGGTTTGCTTGGAATCGCCACCGTGCGGGTAAACCGCAGGCAGAACAAGCCTGCATCCGCCAGCAAGCTGAGCGATGCGCGGGCTGATATGGAGGTGCCGAATATCCACCAGCTTGCGGAATTGGCGGTTCCGAAGGCTACTGCCGAATGGGGCAGGTTACCTTCGTAGGCAAACTTGAATCGTTTGATAATCTTCAGAAGCATAGTCTTGAGCTGGCGTAATGACCGGCATAGATCGCTCCCCAACATCTGTATGTGATCTGCGTCACAGACTGGTTAGTACCCCCGTCACAGCCCCAGCGCCACCCACTGCATATCGTAGACAGTACTGATAGCCAGAGTTCATGGCGGACCGCGCTCGTGGCCGGTCCTGGGGGAAGAAAGAAGTGAAAACAACTGAATACTCTGCTTCGCCGGCTGCCGCCCTTCATACAGATTCATCGGCGGCCAGCGAAGCCTCACCGCGCACCTCGTCCGATGATGAGCAGCGTGCTGGAGGCATTATGCCCAGAATCAAAGTGACGCTCGACGGCAACGAAGCGGTCGCCTACGTGGCTTACCACGTCAGCGAGATCGCTGCCATTTATCCCATCACACCTTCTTCGCCGATGGGCGAGTCGTCGGATGAGTGGTCTGCGCGTGACGAAAAGAACATCTGGGGCACGGTCCCCAAAGTTATCGAGATGCAAAGCGAGGCCGGCGCTGCCGGCGCGCTGCACGGAGCGATCCAGGCCGGCGCGCTGGGTACGACGTTCACATCGGCACAGGGCCTGCTGCTGATGATCCCCAACATGTTCAAGATCGCGGGCGAACTGACGCCCACGGTGATTCACGTCGCGGCCCGCTCCATTGCAGCCCATGCGCTGTCGATCTTTGGCGATCATCAGGACGCGATGGCCATACGTCCCACCGGTTTTGCATTGTTGTCTTCGAACTCGGTGCAGGAAGCGATGGATCTGGCGCTGATCGCGCACGCCGCAACCCTGGAGTCACGCATTCCGTTCCTGCATTTCTTCGACGGCTTCCGCACTTCGCACGAAGTCTCCAAGATCGAAGAGCTCTCGCTCGACGACATGCGCGCCATGATCGACGACGACCTCGTCCGCGCCCATCGCGAACGCGCACTTTCGCCCGATCATCCCGTGCTGCGCGGCTCGGCGCAGAATCCCGACGTTTACTTCCAGGGTCGCGAGTCGGTGAATCCGTACTATCTGGCTTGTCCGACGATCGTGCAGAACGTAATGGACAAATTCGCCAAGGTTGTCGGCCGCGAATACAAGCTCTTCCAGTATGAAGGCGCACCCGACGCTGAAAACATCATCGTCATCATGGGCTCCGGCGCTGAGGCGGTGCACGAGACGGTTGACTACCTGACCGCCCAAGGCAAGAAAGTCGGCATGTTGAAAGTGCGTTTGATGCGGCCTTTCTCGCTCGAGCATTTCCTCGAAGCCTTGCCGCCGACGGTTAAGAATATCGCTGTGCTTGATCGCACTAAAGAGCCTGGCGCCATCGGCGAGCCGCTCTACCAGGACGTCATCATCGCGCTGACCGAGGGCTTCACCGCCGGCAAAGTTTCCATGGCCACGTTCCCCAAAGTGATCGGCGGGCGTTACGGCCTGTCGTCGAAAGAGTTCACGCCAGCGATGGTCAATCGCATCTTCGAGGAGCTGACCAAGCCGACGCTACACAATCACTTCACCATCGGCATCAACGACGACGTCACGCATACCAGCCTCGCCTACGATGAGGCGTTTTCGACCGAGCCGGCTAACACCGTCCGCGCCATGTTCTTCGGACTGGGCGCTGACGGAACGGTGGGCGCGAACAAGAACACCATCAAGATCATCGGCGAAGAGACCGAACTGAACGTGCAGGGCTACTTCGTTTACGACTCGAAGAAATCGGGCGCAGTCACGACTTCGCACCTGCGCTTCAGCAAGACGCCCATTCGCTCCACCTATCTCATTTCGCGAGCCAGCTTCGTGGCCTGCCATCAGTTCAGCTTCATGGAGCGGCTGGATGTGCTGAAGGCCGCAGATCCGGGAGCGGTCTTCCTGCTCAACAGCCCGTTCGGGCCGGACGAAGTTTGGGACAATCTGCCGCGCACCGCGCAGGAAACCATCATCAAGAAGAAGCTGCGTTTTTACGTGATTGACGCCGTGGATGTGGCGCGCAAGGCCGGCATGGGCGGCCGCATCAACACCGTGATGCAAACCTGCTTCTTCGCCATCAGCGGTGTGCTGCCACGCGAAGAAGCCATAGCCGCCATCAAACACTCCATCGAGAAGACCTACGGCAAACGCGGCGAATCCGTCGTACGCAAGAACTTTGCCGCCGTGGACGCGTCGCTGGAGAATCTGTTCGAGGTAAAAGTCCCGCAGACGATTACCTCGAAGTTTGACATTCGTCCGGCGGTTGCCGCCAACGCTCCCGATTTCGTGCGCAACGTGGAAGCACTCATGATGATTGGCGAGGGCGACCAGCTTCCCGTCAGTGCGATGCCGATCGACGGCACCTTCCCCACTGCGACTACCAAGTGGGAGAAGCGCAATATCGCCCTGGAAATTCCGGTGTGGGATGAGCAGCTTTGCATCCAGTGCGGCAAGTGCGTGATGGTTTGCCCGCACGCCGTCATTCGTGCCAAGGTTTACGATCCTGCGACCGTCAACCACGTGCCCGAAGGCTTCCAGACCGCGGTTCCCAAGTGGCGCGAATTCAGCGAGCTGAAGTACACGCTGCAAGTCGCTCCCGAAGATTGCACCGGCTGCGGCCTGTGCGTCGCTATCTGCCCGGCCAAGAGCAAGAGCGAAGCCAAGCATCGCGCCATCAACATGCAGCCGCAACCTGCGCTGCGCGAGAAGTACAACGAGTATTGGGATTATTTCCTGTCGATTCCTGAATTGTCGCGCGAGAAGCTGGCCCACGCTCAGGTAAAGGACGCACAACTGCTGGAGCCGCTGTTCGAGTTCTCCGGCGCCTGCTCTGGTTGCGGCGAGACGCCTTACATTTCGACCATGACTCGGCTGTTCGGCGACCGCGCCATCATCGCCAACGCAACCGGCTGCTCGTCGATCTACGGAGGCAACCTGCCGACGACGCCTTACACGGTGAATGCCGAAGGGCGCGGGCCGGCCTGGTCGAACTCACTCTTCGAGGACAACGCGGAGTTCGGTATGGGCATGCGGCTCGCGGTGGATAGCCAAAATCGCTACGCGAAGGAGTTAGTGCAGCGCCTGGCCGCGACCATCGGCGACGATCTTGCAGTCGCGGTTCTCAGCGCCGATCAGTCCACCGAGGAAGGCACCTTCGCGCAGCGCGAGCGCGTGAAGGCGCTGAAGGAGAAGCTCGCAAGGGACAAATCTCCTGCCGCGCGCGATCTGCTTCGTGTGGCTGACACGCTGGTCCGCAAGAGTGTGTGGATCATCGGCGGCGATGGTTGGGGTTATGACATCGGCTACGGAGGCCTCGACCATGTTCTTGCTTCAACCGCCAACGTAAACATCCTGCTGCTGGACACAGAGGTGTACTCCAACACCGGGGGCCAGATGTCGAAGGCGACGCCGATGGGCGCGGTGGCGAAGTTCGCCGCCGGCGGCAAGCAAACGCCGAAGAAAGACATCGCCCTGATGGCCATTAACTATGGCCGCGCCTACGTCGCGCACATCGCGATGGGAGGCAATGACGGCCAGACCATGAAGGCCTTCCTGGAAGCCGACGCCTACGACGGGCCGTCGCTCATCATCGCATACAGTCACTGTATCGCGCACGGCTATGACATGGTGCACGGCCTCGACCAGCAGAAGCTGGCGGTCAACTCCGGACACTGGCCGCTGTTCCGCTACAACCCGATGCTGGCCAAGGAAGGCAAGAACCCGTTCGTGCTTGATTCGAAGGCGCCCAGTATTCCGTTGGAGCAGTACATCTACAACGAGACGCGCTATACCATGCTGGTCAACAGCAATCCTGAGGAAGCCAAGAAGCTGCTGCATGCCGCGCAGGAAAACGTCAACGAGCGCTGGAAGCTGTATCAGCACATGGCCGCGATGAACTTCGAGAAGAAATAGCGAGGAGAGATCATGATCGACCTATCGACGAATTATCTGGGGCTAAAGCTGAAGAATCCGGTCGTGGTATCGGCCTCGCCGCTGACGGAGAAGCTGGAGAACTTTGCCCGGCTGGAAGATGCCGGCGCTGCGGCCATCGTGATGTACTCGCTCATGGAAGAGCAGATCGAGGCCGAGAGCGCGAACATCGACAACGCACTGGAATACGGCACCAACAGCTACGCCGAGTCCACCTCCTACTTCCCCGACATGCAGAAGTATCACGTCGGCCCCGACCGCTATCTGGAGCTGCTGCACAAAGGCAAGCAGTCGGTCGGCATTCCCGTGATCGGCAGCCTCAACGGCCGCTCGCCCGGCGGATGGGTGCGCTACGCCGAGCTGATGGAGCAGGCCGGTGCCGACGCGCTCGAACTCAACATTTTCGACATTCCCACCGATCCGTCTCTTTCTGCCGACGACCTGGAGACACGCTACTGCAATCTGCTGCGCACCATCCGCAAGAGCGTACGCATCCCCATCGCCGTCAAACTGGGCCCGTACTTCACCTCGTGCGCAAATTTCGTCAAGCGCCTGTCGGAAGCCGGCGCCGACGGTGTCGTCATCTTCAATCGCTTCTATCAGCCCGACTTCGACCTCGAAGAACTGGAAGTCACACCGAACCTGGTCCTCAGCAGCCCGCACGAGCTGCGCCTGCGGCTGCACTGGGCCGCGATTCTCTATCATCAGGTCGAAACCTACATCGCCATCACCGGCGGCGTCCATGACTCAACCGATGTGCTCAAGTGCATGATGGCTGGCGCGCATGTCACCATGATGACCTCGGCGCTGCTGAAGTACGGCATCGAGCACATTGGCGTGGTGCTGGCCGGCATGGAACGCTGGATGGAAGAGCACGAGTACGTCTCGGTGCGCCAGATGCGCGGCAGCATGAGCATGGTCAACGTCGATAACCCCGCGGCATTCCTGCGCGGCAACTACATCAAGATGCTTGGCTCCTATACCTGGCGCGAGCCGGGCACGACCTTGAGCACGTTCTAGCTGCCGGTGATCAGTAAGATCTGGCCCCGTTCAGTATGCCAGGGAAAAACGGGCAATGGCATAGACTCTTCGCGGAGCCACTCTGATGACCAGATCTGCCGACCAGTTGTGGAGCAACCTGGAAATCGTCAAGCTTGCAGTTTGTCACACCTCTTGTGGTCGCAATTGTCGGGTACTTCATTACACGCCAGTTAAAAGCCCAGGAGGACCGATCGGCAATTGCTCGCGACAGGGACCGTGAGGAACGGGAAAGGCAGTATGCGGAACAAAGAGAAAACAAGAAAGACGAACTCGAAAGAAGGCATACTCCACACATAGAGCTGCAGGTCCAGGCGCAGTTCTTCGGTCAAAGAAATGGACAGTTCCTTGCCACTATTTCGGTCCTGGCCGAAAATCTAGGTCAAGTCCTGCACAAGTTCAGCAAGATAACGCTCCGGATCCGCGGGATAAAAGACGAACCATTCGAATATTGGAAGGGTAGGGAGCCGCATGTGCTGTTCCCCCATAAAATTCTCAATACAAATCTGGTTCAATCGGGATGGGACTTCATTTTCATTGAGCCCGGCGTGGCGCAGCGCATAACCCAAACGACGCTGATCCCGACCGAGTACACTTATATCTCGGTCTATGTTGAGTTCGAGTACAAGAAGTACTGGCCGCACACCGCTGAAGCGGTGTTCGCTGTCCCGAAGGCGGATTAATAGCATGAAGAAACCCGCAACACTCACATCCGCCGTTCATCCGGGCGAGACTCTTCGGGAAGATTTCATGAAGCCGCTTGCGTTGTCGATCAACCGGCTCGCCCTCGAACTGCACGTCCCCGCCACCCGTATTGGGGAGATCGTGCACGAGCGCCGCCGCATCACAGCCGACACCGCCTTGCGCCTGGCCAGATACTTCGAGACGAACGCTGAGTTCTGGCTGAATCTGCAGAATTTCTTCGATCTCGAAGAAGTCAGGCGTACGGGAGCCGCATCGGAAATCGAACGCTGGGTTCAGCCACCTGCCAAACTAGCCTCCTAGACGTCTCACTCCGGGGCCATTCTTGTTGTCACGAACCGGCTCTAGTCGCACGAATTTCCTTGCCAAAATGGTAGATCGTACTACTATGCCTTCATCGAAACTTGGGGCGCGGTCCGGCGTCTCTGCCGCCGCGACTTTCCTTCACTTCAGACAACCCGCATTTCCTGACGAGGCGATGGCATATGAACCTTTCAGCGATTCTCCTTTCTCCCACGCAATTAACCATTAGCTTGGCTGTTGGCGCTGCGACCGGCCTGATAGCGACGTGGCGCCTGTGGCGAAGAACTAACCTGCGATTTCTTCTAGCCGGCTGCACCGGGCTGGCGATCTTCCTACTGACCATCCCTTCGGCCTATGCCACCGACCGCATCATCATCAATGGCACGGGATGCCAGGTAACTGAAGAAGATGCAATCGGCATCCTTCTGAACCAGGACCTCTATCTGCGAGTCGATTACCCTAATACGCATTGGCGCTTCGGCCTGCGCAACATGGGTCTGAAGGGCACTCAGGCGCTCGACGTTACCATCCAGGGGGCGCAGTATACCTCGCCGCAATACCTCATCAAACGCGCGGGCATGGCGGAGATGTTCGTTCCCTACGACGATCGCAGCGAAACCTACTACGACATGTCGTTCGGCGATGACCGCATGGACCAGATGGATCCTGCCGATTTGCCGACGAGCAACGGCGCCCTCGTCTACTTCAGGACCCAGCAGGGCAATCACTACGTCCGCGATACTGTGCCCAAGATTGCGGTCGAGTGTCGCGACGAGGGAATTGGCTGGCTGTGCAAAGAACCTGGCAACCACGTGCGCAGGCGCATCCAGGAGGTGGTGGTGTGGTCGGTGTTCGACGCCTACAACTACGACTACATCATCGAATACACCTTCCACGAGGACGGTCGCGTTACCTTCCGCAGTGGCGCTACCGGATACAACCTTCCGTACAACACCTCTGAGCCCCACGTCCATAATGGACTTTGGCGGGTGAGTACCCAGCTCCTGGGACGACAAGACAACGAAATGTTGCAGTTCGTCCACCAGGAGGACGCGAACGGATATATCGCGACTGATTCTTACCTGCCGATTCCCACGGAAGAAACCACGGATTGGAGCGAGGAGCAATTCAGCAGCGTTACCGTCCAGAGCCTGACCCAAACCAATGACTATGGCCACTACGTCGGCTACCAGTTCTATCCTTTCAATCGCTGGGGTCAGGGCCACTTTGAGGAAACCTTTACCCAGCACGATCAGGACCTGACCAACGAGAACTCTGGAGAAGATGGTAGCGGCACTGGCTACAACAACTGGCTGTACACCTGGTACAACCCCAACGCTTATCTGCTGCAGTATCTGAACGGGCAGCCGCTGGGCGGGACAGGCGATGCCATCGTGCTTTGGTATTTCGGGTCGACCCACCATGAGCCCACCGATGCCGACAACCAGATGGGCAACGGTGGCCGCACCGGTATCACCCTGGTGCACTGGTTTGGCTTCGAAATGGTGCCCCACAACTTCTTCGACTACAACCCGCTGGGCGGGCCGCCGCGATGCGGCAGCGGTGGTGATCTGAATGACGCTCGGCTCCTGGGTATGCACCATCACTAGTCCAAATGGGCTTCGGGGCGCGACTCTCCGGGGTCGCGCCTTTTTCTTGCCGCTCTGCGTGCTAAGCTGTAGCGATGGCGCTCTATCTCGTTACCGGCGCGGCTGGCTTCATCGGTTCGGCCCTGGTGCGCGCGTTGTTGCAACGTGGCGACCAGGTACGCGGCCTCGATAACTTCGAGACCGGCCGGCGCGAAAACATTCAGGACGTCTCCACCCAGATCGACTTTCGCGAGGCTGATCTGCTCGATTTTCAGGCGGTCCAGTCGGCGTGCCAGGGAGCGGATTACGTGCTGCACCAGGCCGCGATCCCTTCCGTGCCCAAGTCGATTGCCGACCCGGCCCGCAGCAATCAGGTCAATGTCGAAGGCACGCTCAATGTGCTCATCGCCGCTCGCGATGCCGGTGTAAAGCGCGTGGTATACGCAGCGTCGTCATCGGCCTACGGCGACACGCCAACTTTGCCCAAGCGCGAAGACATGACGCCGCTTCCGCTCTCGCCCTACGCGGTCGCCAAGCTCACCGGCGAGATGTACATGAGGGTTTTTCACGGGGTCTACGGGCTCCCTACGGTGAGTCTGCGCTACTTCAACATCTTTGGTTCGCGCCAGGATCCCACCTCGCAATACTCCGCGGTACTGGCGAAATTCATCACCCTGATGTTGAAGGGCGAACGGCCCACCATCTATGGCGACGGTCAACAATCGCGCGACTTCAACTACATCGACAACGCCGTGGCCGCGAACCTGCTGGCGGCAACGGCTCCCGAGACTGACGTTGCCGGCCAGACCTTCAACATCGCAACCGGACATCGCTTCAACCTGAACCAGACCGTCGAACTGCTGCGGCCTTTGACCGGCTACAAGGGCGACGTCGAGTACGCGCCCGAGCGCGTTGGAGACATCAAGCATTCACTCGCCGACATTACGCGAGCGCAAGAGAAGCTGAAGTATCAGCCGTTGGTGGATTTCCAGGAAGGTCTGCGGCGGACGGTCGAGTGGTATCGCATGAGCGAGAAGGCCAAGCAGCAGGAACTGGCCGCCAGCAGGTAATCCCCCTTTTTTGTGTCATCCCGACTGAGGGCTTCAGCCCGAGTGGAGGGACCCGCTTTCCTGCGGGCGAACAGCAGGCCCTCCGCTCACCGCTGAAACGGTTCGGTCGGGATGACACTCATATAATTAGGAGGATGTCACAGCGCGGCTGAACCCGCGTCCCCTCAATGCCACGAGAAGGCACTGTTGAGATTGAAAGGAATCCTATGCCCCGTACACCCGGCGTTTACGCCACTTTTGATACCAGCGAAGGAACCATCGTCGTCCGCCTGTTTGAGGCGGAGGCTCCCATCACCGTCAAGAACTTCATCGAGCTCGCGGAAGGCTCGCGCGAGTGGACCCATCCGCACACTCGCGCCAAGAGCAAGACACCGCTGTACAACGGCACCATCTTCCATCGCGTGATTCCGGACTTCATGGTCCAGGGCGGCGATCCGGCGGGCACCGGCATGGGTGGCCCCGGCTACCAGTTCCAGGACGAGACCAAGGGCTCGCCCCACAAGTTCGACAAGCCGGGCAAGCTGGCGATGGCCAACTCCGGGCCGAATACCAACGGCTCGCAGTTCTTCATCACCGTGGCCGCGACCCCGTGGCTCACCGGCAATCACACCATCTTTGGAGAAGTGGTTGAAGGGCAGGACATCGCCGACAAGATCACCAAGCTCCCACGCAATCGCCAGGATAAGCCGAATAAAGATGTGGTGCTGAAGGCGGTGACGATCAAGAGAGTGTAGAAGCAGTTTCGAGTTTCAAGTTTCGAGTTTCGAGTGTGGTGGATTTCCTGCCCTCTTCACCAAAGGGGCGGAAGGAGCGGGCACCCGAGTTTACGATCCTTTCTCACCCCATGGGTCGACCTAAGCTGAAAGAATTGACCTTCTAGGTTCCCTGCGACTGTGTTTCCCAAATCGTATCGGAGACATGCCAGGGTTGACTTGAGGGAACGAGAATGCTTGGCGAAACTGTTTCTACAGCAGAAGTCGCAGACAGAAACCACATGAACGTTACGGTTACCTGCGCCACCGAACCTTTCTCGCACAAGAGCAAAGGTCATTGGCCAGCGGAGGAATTTGAATGTTCGTTTGCCTCCCTCGAAGAAGCAAAGGCGGCACCGCACCCTAAGGGTTGTGTGTGGGCATTCATCAAGGCAAGCAACGATCAGCATGTTTATTCGCCGAGGTTCGGTTGGGAACTCCTCAGCAGTGCCGGCCTCTGACTTGGAGAACGCGTACCCTACCTATCGGCGGTCGGCCCGATAAACGGACTTTTTGAGCGAGTGCCCCATCCTTCCCGTCTGTTCTTCGCAAAGGTGAGCACAAGGCAACTAAGATTGGATGCTTATTATTGCCGCTCTTTCAGAATGCGGCGTAGGTTTCGTTTCCCGTGAAGCACCGCGACAACCTGGAGGGGAGTTGTCTCTGGCCGGTAAACAACGATGAAGTTGGGATATCGGGTCAGCGTCCAGAAACGCAGCGTTCGGACTGTGAGGTCCGGGCGAGAATGGCCACGCAAATGTCCTTCGGCGAGAAAGGCACAGGCTTCGTAAATCGCCTCCTCTACCCGATCAGCGGCATTTTCGCTGTCCGCGGCGATGTAAGACCAAATGTCGAAGATGTCGGCCTTCGCAAGAGGCGTGAGCGCGTAGCCGCTCATCTTTTGGCGGAGCGCTCTTCTCGCCAGGCATTCTTCATGGACTGAATTTCACGGCGGGCTTGCGCACCTTCGATAAGCTCTCCGCGCTCGGCCTGCAGATAGCCTACCTCGATGTGAGCCGCCAACGCCCGCCGCTCCTCATCGCTCCAGCTTTCCTCGGCATCCTGAGCCTCAAGCGCGCGGCGCAGCACATCTTCAACACTCGTGTAACCGCCGCTCGAAAGACGTTTCCTGATGAGCGTCTCAAGATCGGGCGGAACATCCAATTGCATAGCAGTACTCCGGGTTCGCTACATTGTAGCCCTCTTAGCTGCCGGTTGTAATGGCCGAGCTGACAGCTAACCCGGCTTTGGTGAGTCCATCACATATATTCGATTCGGATTGCCGGGCTCGATCTGGTTCTTCTCGAAGCGGGCCTTGATGCGGCGGCGCAGTTCGCGGCGGACGGCGTCCTGCTGTCCCGGCTTCGTCTTCACCAGCATCAGGTAGTCCACCGCGTCGCCGCTCACTTTCTCGATGCCCGGCACCTCGGGCTTGGCGAGGATCATGGCGGAATAGGTGCGATCGGCCGCCAGTTCATCTCCAACTTCCTGCAATAGCTTGATCACCCGATCGCTGTCGGCGTGGTAGGCGACGGAAATCGTCATCACGAGCTGTGTCCAGTCGCGGGTGAGGTTGCTGACCACCTTGATCTCGCTGCTGGGGACGCTGTACATGGCGCCGTTGTCATCGCGCAGCACGGTGCGGCGCAGAGTCATAGATTCTACGATTCCCTGAACGCCGGCGATTTTGATGGTGTCGCCTATGTCGTATTGGTTCTCGACCAGGATGAAGAAGCCGTTGATGAAGTCGTGGACCAGCGTCTGTGCGCCGAAGCCGACTGCGACCCCGGCGATGCCGGCGCTGGCCAGCAGCGGTCCCATGCTGATGCCCAGCAGCGGCAGGATCTGCAAGGCCGCAACGAACATGATGAGGAACACGCCGAAGTTGTAGATAACGCTGGAGAGCGTGCGCAGTTGCTGGGCGCGGACCGCCGATGGCAGTCCCTGGCTGGTGCTGAGTTCGCTGAAGTGCCGCGCCACGGCCCTCAGCAGCCGCGTCAGGAGGAAAGCAATGATCAGGACCGCGATGATTCGCGGCACCTGGTGACGCACGAAGTCGAAGGTGTCGTCGCTCCAGTTGTCGAGCATCCGGAGGACGCTTTCCTTGGCGTGATGCGGCGCCAGCAGCATGGTCAATAAGTGCTCTGCGAGTAGAGATGACATTGTGGCGGATTATAGCAATTGAGTTCAGATTAGCGGATGAATTGCTAGACTCATCTTGTAAATTACCCGCGACCGAAATAGCGGTTACCTCAGGGGTTAGAGCCCGCTTTCTGATTACGCGCTTTCGGCACGGCTGAAAGC
>JBEKQY010000105.1:0-12704 GCA_049519235.1 Candidatus Korobacteraceae bacterium
ATGGCTGCGCTCACCGAGATGAGCACGAAGCTGCCTGGTCGCCGCACCGGCACCTTCGCTTTCGTCGGCGCAACCGTGATCGATGGCACGGGCAAGCCGCCGATCCCCAACGCGACCGTCGTCACTCGCGACGGCAAGATCGTTGCCGTCGGGCCGAGCAGCGAGGTCAAAGCCCCCGCGGGCGCGCAGCGCATCGATGTCGCCGGCAAATACATCATTCCCGGCTTGTGGGACATGCACGCGCACTACGAGCAGGTCGAATGGGGTCCAATCTACCTTGCCGCCGGTGTCACTACAGTGCGCGATGTCGGCAATGAATACGACTTCATCACCCAGGTGCGCGATGCGGTCAATAGCGGCAAGGCGCTCGGTCCGCACATGCTGCTGGCCGGCATCGTCGACGGCGACAGCCCCTACGCGATCGGCATCACTCGCGTCAACTCGCCTGCCGACGCCGAGATGTGGGTCACGCGCTACCACGACTCCGGCTTCCAGCAGATCAAAATCTACAGCTCGGTGAAGCCCGACAACGTGCAGGCGATCTGCGCCGACGCGCACAAGCTGGGCATGAGCGTCACCGGGCACATTCCCAACGGCATGAACGCATACAAGGGCGTCGACGATGGCATGGACATGATCAACCACATCATCTACATCGCCAATCTTCTGCTGCCGAAAGATTTCGATCCCAAGAAGGTCAATGGGCTGGAGCGTCTCAAGGTGTTCGCCTCCATCGACGTTAACTCCGAAGCCGGCAAGCAGGCGGTCGCGTTCTTCGCGCAGCACCAGACTGTGATCGACCCGACCATGGCGCTGTTCGAGTTGACCTTGCGCCCGGCGAGTGAGCCTGCGACCGACGTCGAGCCCGGCATCGCGCGCGTTGCGCCCGAGCTACGCGAGCAACTGGTCAGCGGCGGACTGCCTCCGGAAGCGGCTCCGTACGCAGAGAAAATTAAACAAAACGATCTGACGATCATCGGCGCGCTGCATCGCGCGGGCGTGCCGATCGTCGCCGGAACCGATCAGACCGTGCCGGGATTTTCCGTCTATCGCGAGATCGAGCTCTACGCGCAGGCTGGCTTCACGCCCATGGAAGCGCTGCAAGCGGCGACGATTGTGCCCGCGCGCGCTATGAAGGTCGACGCCAGCAGCGGCAGCGTGGAAGTCGGCAAGCGCGCTGACCTCGACGTCCTCGACGCCAACCCGCTGGACAACATCCGCAACATTCGCAGCGTAAGTGCTGTCGTCGCCAACGGCGTGCTGTATGATCCCGCCCCGCTGTGGGAGAGCGTCGGCTTTAGCGCCCACTGAAAAAGCTGCCGGCTACTGCTGCATCTTGATGTGGATCTCCTGGTCCCCCTTCAGCATGAAGGTGCAAGAGTTGTAAGAAGGCGTCTTAAGCACGGCGTGTGGATTGTTGGAAAGCCCCCACTGCTCGGTCGGCTTGCCCAGCCAGTTGCGGTCGAGCTTGTGGTTTTTGTTCACGTCGTGCACTAAGGAGACAGCGTACTCGCCCGCGGGCAAGTTGGGAATCGTAACCGTCACCGTGCCCGGATGCGCCGGCACAACGCTATCGCGCAGGGCTGCGGTCCGGTCTTCGGCCCATCCCTTGGGAGAGTTGAAGACCAGCACACCGATGTTGCCGTCACGCTCGTCGACACCCTCGACGAGGACGGTCAGCGTGTAGCCCTGTGCCGAAGAAGCCGCCGGAGCAGGCTGTTGCGCCGTGGCCAGCGTCACGGCGAGAAGCACCAGTACCGCGCAAAAACAAAATCCACGCATGAATCCTCCCCGAAACTTCTCTGCTAGGCTGCGCTTTTTTCGCGGAAAAAGTAAACCGCGAAGTCAAGTTGCTGCTGCGTAGTTCCCGAATTGGGAAAACACGGCAGATCACAGTGTTGTCAAGGCCGAAATCGAGCCTTGCCACTTTACGATGGAATGTTAACAAAATGGGACTCTGGCAAGCGCCATAGGCGCTTCCTCCAGGCCCGCAAGATCATAGTTCTTACGAGGTTTGTGATGAAGAAACTTCCCGCTGTCGAGGATGCCCGCGCCGTTATGACCGAAGGCACGCAATGGGGCGTATGGAAATGGCTGATGGAAAAGAAAAGAGTGCGCGCCATCGCCGACCAGGCCAGGGCCGCACTTGATGACGTCGAGATGAAGGTCAAGCTCACTTGGAGCGATGATCTGAAGATTGCCTACAACCAGCTCGTGGCAGAAGACGGCGAGACGAAGCGCACCCGGCGCAAAACCAAAAACCATAAGCCGGCGGGCGCCAATTCCGCCGACGCGAAGGCTCTGGCGGCAGTGAAGCACATCAACGAAGCCGATGACGACGCCTACAACGCGCACGAGGATGCCGAGGACCTCTTCGCTGAAGCCGAGCGCAAGATGAGCACCAGCATGGCGCGAGAAGCTGCGCGCAAGGCGCTGGCAGCCTACGATCTGCACGAAGCGGCCATTCGCAAGGCGGAAGCGCTGGCGCGGGAAAAGTGAACTGCCACGGCGCCGGCTCAGTCTTTCCCGGGCACCGTCACGTGGTTATGGGCCAGGTACTTGGTGCGGATCTCGCGCAACTTGTCGATATGCTGCTCGCTCAGCGTCTGCTGTTTGCCCAGCAGGTGGGTGACCAGCGCAATCTTGGCAAAGTGCTCCACTGTTTCCATGTTCATGTAGGCGGTGAGGAGATCAATGCCGTAGGTGACGACTCCGTGGTTGGCCATCAGGATGGCATCGTGGTCGGCAACCAACGGCGCCAGCGCCGCAGCCAGCTCCGGAGTGCCGGGGGTTTCATAGTTCGCCAGCGGCACCGTTCCCAGGGTCACGACGAGTTCCGCGCACAAGGCGCGGTCCAGCGCCAGGCCAGCCGCCGCGAAACCGGTAGCGGTGGGAGGATGGGCATGCACCACCGCACCAACATCGCGGCGCTTGCCGTAAATCAGCAGGTGCATGGCGATTTCACTGGAAACGTCGCGCGCGCCACTCAGCTTCTTTCCGTGTTGGCCGACGATCACCAGGTCGTCCGTCTCCAGCAGGCCTTTGCTCATCAGGGTCGGCGTGCAGAGGACGTTGCCGTTTTCCAGACGCACCGACAAATTACCGTCGGTTGCCGCCACCAGGCCGGTCTGGTGCAGCAATTTGCCGAAGCGGACAATTTCTTCCCGGTGCTGTTGCTCGGTCTTCATGCGATGAACCAGACACCCCGCAGTATCGCCAATGCTGTATCGTACCGCAGCTTTTGCCTGCCCGGAAAGGGAAGATAAACACAGTGATGTGAGGCAGGTACTTTCGCGGACAACAGTTAAGCCTTGGGTAGGTGCTGGCTTCCCCGGTGAGAGAAAATGGGCTTGTGCTGGTTTCCGAGTTCGATTACCACCTTCCGGAAGAGTTGATCGCCCGGCAGCCGCTGGCCGATCGCGCCGCTTCTCGCCTGCTGCACCTCGATTGCAAGCGCGATGCGCTGGAGGATCGCCAGTTTCGGGACTTTCCCGAGCTGCTGCGGCCGGACGATCTGCTGGTCTTCAACAACACGAAGGTATTGCCAGCGCGGCTGTATGGGCATCGCAGCGGCTCGCGCGCGCAGCGTCCTTCGCCGCAGAATCCGGCAGCCAAGAATTTCCTGCATGGCCGCGTCCAGGTCCTGCTCACTAAACAGCTCTCCGGGTCTCCGATGGAATGGGAGGCGCTGGTACATCCTGGCCGGAAGCTTGGTGTCGGCGAGCGTATATATTTTGGCGGCGATGCGAACGAAAGGTCACACGAGCTGGTGGCAGAGATCGTCGGGCGCGGGACGTTCGGCGAGCGCCATCTGCGCTTCGATCCGGTGGATGACTTCTCCGCGGTGCTCAGCCGCATCGGACACATTCCGCTGCCGCCGTACATCGATCGCCCCGACACTCCCGAAGATCGCGAGCACTACCAGACCGTGTACGCCAAGCCGCTCGGCTCTGTTGCCGCGCCGACAGCAGGCTTGCACTTCACGCCGGAAATCCTGGAGCGCATACGCCAGTGCGGTATCGAGACCGCCGAGCTTACGCTGCATGTCGGACTGGGCACGTTTCAGCCGGTGCGAGTGGAGGTTGTCGAGGAACACAAGCTTCACACCGAGTGGTTCGAGATTCCCCCGGACACGGCTGAGCGCATTCAGCGCGCGCGTGATGCCGGCCGTCGCATCGTCGCCGTGGGAACCACTACCGTCCGAACGTTGGAATACGCCGCGCGACAAACTTCCCCGCCCAAGCAAAACCAGCTTGGACGGGGCGCCCAGGATTCATCCCATGGCCGCATCACTGCACAGGCAGGCGAAGCCGACATCTTCGTCTATCCGGGATTCCACTTCCGCGTAGTAGGCGCGATGCTGACCAACTTCCACTTGCCGAAATCGACGCTGCTGATGCTGGTGTCGGCCTTCGCCGGCCGCGAGCGCATTCTGCACGCGTATGAGCACGCGGTTCGCGAGCGATATCGCTTCTACTCCTACGGGGATTGCATGTTTGTGGAGTAGGGCGTTCACGCTTATGTTTCTCCCAGCACACGATCTATTGACCCAGATAGCGGAGTACCTTAAACGCGGTGTCGAAACCATGGTGCGGTACAAACACTGAATAGCCTCCGACGGCGACAATCTTGCTGTCCGACTGGATTGTCAACCCGTTGGCACTCACGGACGGAGCCTGGACCCCGCTTCCGAATGCGGTAATGACCGTACCGTTGTTTCCGAATGTGGTATCGAGCTGGCCGGTCGGGGTGTATCGAGCCAACGCAAACGCCGTCAGTGGGGAGCGGGAAGCTGTGCCCAACATCACGATGTTACTGCTCGGATCAACCGCTAAACCCGAAGTTGCGATGCTCTGGTAAGCCAGGAAAACGGTGTACGTACCGCCGTTGGTGCCGAAACTTGCGTCGGTCACCCCCACACCCAGGTAGCGAGACACTGCAAAGCCAGAGCTCGCAATGCCGCCAATCCCGGTCGTGTTGTTGGTCAGACTCCCGCCGGCAAGAAACTCCCCGGTTGAGAGCAGCGCCAAACTGGTTGCTGTGCCGGGAGTGGCCAATTGGCCGCCAATTCCAAAGCCGGTGTCCAAACTGCCATTCGACTCATATCGAGAGATAAAGCCGCTGGTTCCTAAAGCAGAAGACCCAACCATTATCTCTCCGCTAGGAAGCAGCGCCAGCGCACTGGCCGGATAACCAGCGGTCCTCGCCGTGCCACCGCTTCCAAAGCCGGTGTCCAACTGCCCATTGGACAGGAGCCGGATCAGGCTCCCGTTGGCCACCAGTATGTCGCCATTCGGTTGTTCAACCACGCCGGCTGCCGACGGGCCATTGTTGAAGTTCAGCTCCACTATTCCGCCGGTCCCAAACGTGGAGTCCAGCACTCCGCCGGAGGTATAGCGGACCACATAGGCGTCGAACCCTCCACCCACGGCCACAATCTTCCCATCCGATTGCAGGGTGATCGCGGTAAACGGGACGTCCTCTATGCTCGCTGTCGACACAATGCCGGAAGTTCCAAAGCTTGTGTCCAGGCTGCCGTTGGTGTTGTAGCGAGCTACCGCAGGGATAGGAAAACCGGTGCTGCTCGGGACTCCGCCGGCAACCACGATTTGCCCGTTCGGCTGGATGATGACAGCGTTCGCAGAAGCCACGTTAGAGGAACCGGTTTGATCCCCAAAGTCTGTGGTTACGATGCCCCCATTGCCAAATGTAGGATCGAGTTGGCCAGCCTGAGCGGCGGCCTGCTGGGAAGCGATGAGCAGAATCGAGAAAATCAACAACGAAGCGCGGTTCAATGGTGTGCGGTACATGATGCTTTCCTCCTGATCGACTTGGTCGCCTCCACGGCAATGGTCGAGGGCAGCCAAAAGTTTAACTCCCTGTGGGCTGGGATTTGTCACGAAATTGTCACCGGGCTGTCAAATGATGGTCAACATCCTGGCAGGATTTCTCACACTCGCCGCGGCTTGTTAGAATTTTCACTTGCCCCCCACGAAGAAAACCGCGAAATCCGCCGCTGTTTCCAGCGCTGCCAAGCCAGCCAGTGCAGTGAAGTCCGCCATCGCTGTTCCAGCCGAACCCGCAGGCTCCAAGGGCCGCATCTACCTGATCGATGCGATGTCGTTTATCTTTCGCGCCTATCACGCCATGGCGCGGCAGCGGCCCATGTCCACTAAGACTGGCATCCCAACCAGCGCGACGTACGTCTTCGTCAACATGTTGCGCAAGCTGCGATCTGACTTTGCGCCGCAATACCTGGCCGCAGTCTTCGACGTTGCCGCGCCCACCTTTCGCGACGAGCAGGCGACGGCAATTGTCAGCACGCGTAAGTTCGATAGCAAGACCCAGACCTACGTTGACGTGGCTTACGACGGCTACAAGGCCAATCGCAAAGCGATGCCCGAAGATCTGGCGCAGCAAGTACCCTACATCCGGCGCGCGCTCGACGCGTACCGAATTCCAATCCTTGAAGCTCCCGGCTTCGAAGCCGACGATGTGATTGGCACGTTGGCGCGCAAAGCCGCCGACGCGGGCTACACGGTTTTCGTCGTCTCCAGCGACAAGGACATGATGCAGTTGGTGAACGACCGCATCTGCGTGCTGAACCCGCCCAAGGACAACCTGATCTGCGATGCTGCCGAGGTCGAGGAGATTCTCGGCGTGCCGCCGCATAAGGTCGTTGACGTGATGGCCTTGCGCGGCGACGCCATCGACAACATTCCGGGCGCGCCCGGCATCGGCGACAAGGGATCGGTCGAACTGATCCAGCGCTTCGGCAGCGTGGAGGCTGCGCTGGAGCATGCCGCCGAGGTCGATCGCAAAACTTATCGCGAGTCGCTGCAAAACAATCACAACGCAATTCTGGTCAGCAAGCAGTTGGTCACCATCGACACGAATGTCGCGGTCGACTTCCAGCCCGAAACAATGCGCGCGCAGGACCCCGACGCGTTGGCTGCGCGGAGGCTTTTCACCGAGCTGGAGTTCACCACGCTGGTACAGGATTTCCTGACCGAGAGCATCGAACTGGGCGAGACGGATTATCGCGAAGCGAAGAGCGCGGCCGATGTAGAAGCGGTCATAGCTGCCGCTAGAAGGCCTGGCGCGATGCTGGCCATTGCGCTGGAATCTTCGGCAGCCGAGTCAATCGCGGCGGCTGAATCCGACAGCGAAGAAAAAGCGGAGAGCGAGCAGCTCTCGCTCGGGGCTGCGCAATCGTCAGCCGCGCCCTCGATCAGCCATCGCATCGCGATTTCCGCCGAATCCGGTACGGCGCTGACGGTCGCGCTCGATGACTCCGAAACAGCGAATGCACTGAAGCAGGCGCTGGCGGATGAATCGCTCGCCAAGACGGTGCACGATTACAAGTCCGCGATGCACGTCTTCACGCCGCAAGGGATAACTCTCGCCGGGGTGCAGCACGATCCACTGCTCTACGCCTATCTGCTCGATCCGACCTACTCGACCTACCGCTTACCGGAAACGGCATTTCGCAAGTTCAGTTTGAAGCTTGGGCCGTCGCCCGCCGAAGCCGCCGACGTCACGCTGCGCCTGACGCAGAAGTTGCGCGCTGAAGTCCAGAAGGCCGGACTGCGCAAGGTGTATGACGAGATCGACCTGCCGCTGGTGCCGGTGCTGGCGCGCATGGAAGACGCCGGCGTCAAGCTCGACTGCGATGTCCTGGCGGAAATGTCGCAGCGTCTGGAGCACGACATCGAAGCCAAGGCGCGCGAAATCTACGACAAGTCGGGATTGGAGTTCAATATCAACTCGCCCAAGCAGCTTGGCGACGTGCTCTTCAACAAGCTGAATCTGCCCAAGCCGATGAAGTATGGCAAGGGCAAAACCATCTCCACGGCGGTTGACGTTCTCGAGGGGCTGGCAGCCGAGCATGAAGTCCCGCGCATGGTGCTGGACTATCGGCAGCTATCGAAGCTGAAGTCGACTTACGTTGACGCGCTGCCGGCGCTGCTCAACTCTTGCACCCGGCGGCTGCATACCACTTTCAACATGGCGGGGTCGGCGACGGGCCGCCTGTCGTCCGTCAATCCCAACCTGCAAAACATTCCCATCCGCACCGAATTGGGCCGCGAGATTCGCGCCGCCTTTATCGCGGAACCGGGACACGTTTTGCTCTCCGCCGACTACTCGCAGATCGAGCTGCGGCTGCTGGCGCACTTCTCCGGCGACAAGCTGCTGGTCGAGGCCTATCGCGCGGGCGAGGACATTCATACGCTCACGGCGTCACAGGTTTTCGGCGTGCCGCCGCTCATGGTCAACCCCGAACATCGCCGCCGCGCCAAGGCGGTAAACTTCGGCATTGTTTACGGGCTGTCGGCGTTTGGGCTGTCGCAGCAAATTGGCATCGACACCAAGGAAGCCAAGCGCTTCATCGACGCCTATTTCGAGAAGTACAGTGGCGTCCGCGAATTCATCGACCGCACCCTAGAGCAGGCGCGCCGCGATCAGAAAGTTGCAACGCTGTTCGGCCGGGGGCGGCCCATCCCCGACATCCACAGCAAGAACTTCAACCTGCGCGGCTTTGCCGAACGCACCGCGGTCAACACTCCGCTGCAAGGGACGGCGGCCGATCTCATCAAGCTCGCCATGATTCGCATCGACGCTGAGTTGCGCGAGCGAGGACTGCGGTCGAAGATGCTCCTGCAAGTACACGACGAACTGCTGTTCGAAGTACCTGACAGCGAAGTTGACACCCTGAAGCGGCTGGTCACGGAGCGAATGGAACACGTGCACGAGCTCAGGGTCCCGCTAAAGGTCGAGATAGGGACGGGGCCGAACTGGCGCGACCTGGAGTAGCGTGTGCCGTTCGGGAGCAAGCGAAAAGAAACAGCAGCCGCAACCCGACCTGTCGCCACAGCAGATTGCGGCGTTCACCCAGGCGGTGGCGGAATACATTCGTGCCCGGCGCACTCACCGCTTCGGCCACGACTACTGTTGAGGCTCTTGTTTCTGCGCTTCGGAAACGGCGCGCTCCGCTCCCTGGAAGCCGATGCGCGAATGGGTGCCATCGCAAAAAGGTTTGGTGGTCGACCCACCGCAGCGGCAGAGGGAAAATGCTGGCTTGCCAGTCAGGTCATAGGGATTGCCGTCGGCATCTACAAGTTCGACTGTGCCCTCGGGGGCTTCGATCCGCAACGGTCCGTTGTTACGGACCGTGATTTTCACTTGCGCCATGTGTCCTCCGTAAGTGCTCAGCGCGTCGCGCCGAGTGTCCATTGTAGTGAGTGGCGTATGAATAGAGAATAGCAGCCAGTGATCGGTGACTCTTACGGTATCCACGGCGTGGGAGTGCTTCCCCAAACTGCTATTCCGCTTTTACAACTATCAGCTCGAAGCTGCCGGGGATCATCGTCGGACGCTGCCCCGGAGCCACTGGCTTGTCGTCACGCTGTGCCGTGACCAGGTAAACGACGTTGTTGTCCTGGTCAAGCGCCATGGTCCGCGCGCCCCGTACCGTGGCGAGGTTCTGCTTGACCGTGTACTTGTCGGGACTGTCCTCGTGGATCACCGTCAGCACGCCTTCGCCGCAGGACATGAACACCTCCTGCGTGTTGGGGTTGAACCGGCCGGCGTCGACACCTTCCCCGATCGACACCGTGGCGACTACCCTACCGGAATCGGAATCGACAACAGCCATCATCTTGTTGTGGCATCCGGCGAACAGCCGGTGATGCTTCACGTCGAATGCCAGTGCGCTCGGCTCCTGACACGGCGCGATGAACCAGGTGCTGAGCACCGACAGCTTTCGGACATCAATCTCGGCAATCTGGCTCTTATCTTCGATGTTGACGTAGACCTTGCCCTTGCCGTCGCTGGCGGGAAACTCAGGCTTGCCGCCGAGCGGGACTGTGCCGACAACGTTGCCGCTGGCCGCGTCAAGCACGGTTGCATCCTGGCTGCGCGCGTTGAAGGTGAAGACGCGTTTGGAGAACGGATCATATAGAATCGCATCCGGCCGCTCGCCAACCTTCACGCTGTCGAGCTTGGTCAGCGTCTTCAGATCGAAGATGGTAACGCTGTTATCGCCGCCGTTGCTGACGAAGCCGCGCTTGAACTCCGGCGCCAGGGCGACGCCATGGATTGCCGACAGATCGGGAATGTCGCCCGTCACCTTCAGCGTCCTGGTATCCACCACCATGACGTGGCTGCCCCGCGTGATGAACAGCCAGTGAGTGTCCTTGTCATAGGTGAGGTAGTCCCAGAAGCCTTCGCCGCCAAGTTTGACCCGCTCGGTGACCTTGAATTGCTTTTGGGCAAATGCCGGCGCAGCCGCGAAAACCGCGGCCGCGATAACGATGGCAATCATTCGTTTCAAAATCATCTCCTATTCAACTGACTCACTCAGATGTAGTGCGCGGCCGGCACAATCCTCGGCGACAGGCTTTTCCCTCAGCACGAGCGCGCAGGAAGCAGTAAAATAGCTACAAGAATAATCCAAAAGGACCAGGTGAGAGTCTCAAGTGCAGGCCCGCCTGATCAGGTATCGCATGAAGAGATTGTCCTTCCTTTCACTGGCTGTACTGCTTGGCGCTCCGCTCCTGTTCGCCCAGACCCAGGCTACTACCAGCGACACGGTGGTCGAAGAGATCATCGCCCGCATCAACAATAGTATTGTGACCCGGGCCGATCTGCGCAAGGCGCGCGAACAGTTGTACAACGAGGCACACCAGCAACCGGACACCGCTGCTGCCGAGCAAACGGCCAGGGACCACGAGAAGGACTTGCTGCGCGATCTGATCGACCAGCAATTGCTCCTGCAAAAGGCGTCGGACCTGGGCATCAGCGCCGACACGGACCTGGTGAAGCGGCTCGACGAATTGCGCAAACAAATGCACGCCGAGTCCATGGAAGAAATGGAGACTGCGGCCAAGGCCCAGGGCATCTCGTTTGAGGATTTCAAGCAGAACCTGAAGAACAACATCCTCACCCAGAAAGTGATCGGCCAGGAGGTGGGCGGACACATTGCGGTCTCGAACCAGGAGATCCAGCAATACTACGATCAACACAAGGCCGACATGGATCGGCCTGAGCAGGTGCGCCTGAGCGAGATCCTGATCTCCACCCAGACGACGGCGGCGGTGAAGACGGGGAAAGGCGAGACCGCGCTGCCCTTAGCGCCCACCTCCGAGGCGGTGGCGCAGGCCCAAGCTAAGGTCAGCCAGGTTTACGAAATGTTACAAAAGGGTGGCAACTTCGACGACCTCGCCAAGAAGTACTCCGATGGTCCTACGGCCGCGGCTGGAGGCGACCTGGAATACTTCAAACGCGGAACCTTGTCCAAGGAGTATGAGTCGAAGGTTTTCGCCCTGGCGGCCGGACAATACACCGAGCCCATCCGTACTAACCAGGGATTCGTTATCCTGAAGGTTACGGAACATCAGATGGCTGGAATGCCTCCGCTGAAGGAAGTTGAAACTCAGGTTCAGGAACAGATTTACATGACCAAGATGCAGCCGGCCTTGCGCGATTACCTCACCAAGCTGCGCGAGGAAGCCTACATCGATATCAAGCCTGGATACCTCGATACCGGCGCCAGTCCCAACGAAACCAAGCCCATCTACACCACCGCGACCACCGGCTCCGATAACAAGGTCAAGAAAAAGAAGAAGCTGGGACTGTTCTAGGAAGCAGCGATTAGCAACTAGCAATTAGCTCTTAGCGGGGTGCCCCGTGCTACTTTAGTTTTTGCTAGGGCGAGTCGAAGCTGTTCGGCTGGCCACTGACAACTGGCTACTGGCCGCTGGCAACTGCTACCATAAGCGCGCAGCTTGCATCGTGCGGCTCCGATGCAATTTCGCAGGCTCCGAATGAAGGAATTCTACATTTGCGATTGCGCCCGGGTGGAAAACCAGACCATCACCTCGATGTTTGTCGTCGCCCTCAAACAGGTGAAGTCGAAGAAGAGCGGTGAGCTGTATCTGTCTTTGGTACTCGCCGATCGCAGCGGCCAGCTCCAGGCCAACATGTGGGACAACGTCGCCGACGCGATCTCCGCCTTCGAGCAGGACGACTTCGTCAAGGTCAAGGGTGTCGTCCACAAGTACAACGGCCGCTGGCAACTCACCGTTCACAAAATGCGCAAGCTGGGCGAGTCGGAGATCGACTACTCGGACTATCTTGCCAAGACATCCAAAGACGTCGAGCAGCTCTGGCAGACGCTCTGCTCCTTTGTCGAGAGCTTCCAGAATCCCTGGCTGAAATCGCTGTTAAAGGAGTTCACTTCGGATGAGGCGCTGGTCGCGGCGTACAAGACGGCCCCTGCGGCCAAGACACTGCATCATGCCTTCGTTGGCGGCCTGCTCGAGCACGTCGTCTCGCTGCTTACGGTTTGCGACCTGACGGCGCGCAATTATCCGCAGGTCGACCGCGATCTGCTGCTTTCCGGCGCCTTCCTGCACGACATCGGCAAGCTGCACGAGCTCACGTATCAACGTTCCATCGCCTACACCACCAAGGGACAGCTCCTGGGCCACATGATCATCGAGCTGGAAATGCTGCACCAGAAGATCGCGCGCGTGCCCGGCTTCCCCGATGAGTTGAAGGTCCTGCTTGAGCACCTGATCATCAGCCATCACGGCGAGTATGAGTTTGGCTCGCCCAAGCTGCCGATGTTTCCCGAAGCGCTGATGCTGCACTACCTGGACGATCTCGACTCCAAGATGGAAAGCATGCGGGCGCAATTCGAG
>JBEKQY010000106.1:0-12490 GCA_049519235.1 Candidatus Korobacteraceae bacterium
GATAAGCGCCGAGGCTTATAACGCGTACTTGCAGGGACGATACTTCTACGAGCGCCGCACCCACGACGACCTGAGCCGGGCGTACGAATATTTCCAGCAGGCGGTGAAGCTGGATCCGGCGTATGCGCGCGGCTGGTCGGCGCTGGCCTGGGTACTGATCGCGCGCGGCGAAAACGCGGAAGGCGCTTCCTTCGAAGAAGGCTATCGCGACGCGATGATGGCCGCGGAGCGGGCGTTGCAGTTGGACCCCGGCCTGGCCGAGGCGCATGCCGCCATTGGGCGCATCAAGCGCAGTTACGATTGGGATTGGGCGGGCGCGGATGCGGCCTTCCAGAAAGCGCTGGCGCTGGAGCCGCAGAATTCCGTGGTGCTGTTGGGGGCGTCGAGTTTGCAGGCCAGCCTCGGGCGCTTTGATGAGGCGGTCGCGCTAAATCGCCGGGCGGTGGAAATCGATCCCCTCAGCGTGGTGGCGCACGTATCGCTGGGGATGCACGCCTACTACGCAGGGCAGCAGGGGTTGGCAATTGACGCGTACCAAAAAGCGTTGGCCATCAGTCCGGACGGGCCCGAGGCCCACTACTTATTAGGGCTGGTCTATTTGGCGCAGTCAAAACCGCAGCAGGCGCTGGCGGAATTCGAAAAGAACCATCCCAACAGCGAGCGCACGGTGGGGCAAGCCCTGGCTTACAGTGCGCTGGGTAGAAAGACGGAAGCGGACGCGGCTTTGCAGCAGCTCATCAACAACTACCATGAGCAGGCTGCCTATCAGATCGCCGAAGTCTATGCCTTTCGCGGAGACGTGGACCGCGCCTTCGAGTGGCTCGGGATAGCCCGCTCTCACAAAGATGCCGGACTGGCGGCCATCAAGGGCGATCCTCTGCTGAAGAACCTTTATCACGATCCCCGTTTTCCGGCATTCCTGCGAAAGATGGGCTTGTCGGCATAACGGTCCTAAGTATTGTTTGCGACCGGCTGCGGATATTTGACCTGGCGCAGCCACTTGGCGAAGATGAACCACCAGATCAGGAACACCGCAATCTCCGGCCAGCCCGCCTCGACCCCGAAGGGCATCCCCGTAAGCCACGCGGGACCATGAAAGCTGCCATGGAACAACTGTCCGTGGCCCATCAGCCCACTGCAGGGAATACCATAAAAGTAAGCTTCTCCCCAGTTCCATCCGGCGTGCAGTCCAAGCGGCATCCAGAGGTCGCCCGTCCTGCGCAGAAGAAAACACGCAATGAGTCCGAATCCAACGACGGTGAGCAGACCGAGCATTGTCCAACCAGGATTGAAAACGTGGGCTGCGCCCATCAAAGCCGAAGTTGCCAGCGCCGTCGGCCAGAATCCGATTCCACTGGTGAGGGTGAACTGAAGGTAGCCGCGGTAAAAGAACTCCTCAACAATCGCCGCTAAGATCATCAGCACAGCCCACAAGAAAGCATTCTTCACGATCTCGGTGCCGTGCAGTTGCTGCGGTCCCATGGAGTACGCTCGCGCGAGCCGCAAGAACAGAAGCAGCAAGGTGAGCGAGACGAAGCTGATGGCCCACGCCTGCCAGAATCGACCACAAAACGCCCGCCGCCACGGTAAGCCGTACTCGGCAATGCTGCGGCCCTCAAACCTTGCCATGATCCCCGCCGCCACCAAGATGACCAACGATTCAAGCAGGAAGGCAACGGCAGCCACCGCCGGATAACTGAAATCGTACTGTCTCCCATGCGACAGGGCGTCTACGATTTTGCTCGTCCCGTACCCGAGAGCGAAGACCAGCGCGAAGTAAATCAGCACGCGCCAGCCGGCGCGGAGACCGTTCGGTCCTTTCCAGATGTTGTCGCGCATTGCCTGGTCCTTTCGGCAAGGACGCTTTGATGTCGGTCATTTGACAACTTACTTGACAACCGCAGTGATCGCAAACATACTTGCGCCGTTCGATTGCAACTGTGGCCAGCGGTGATTACATGAAGAAGAAACCCGCCAAAAAGAAAGCTTCCGCGAAGAAGAAGAGCGCCGCGCGTCCGGCGAAGCGCGCGGTTGTGAAGACGGCGCGCACGCAATCCAAGAAGGTTCCCGCAGCGAAAGTTTCGGCAGCTCAGCCGGACGATGGAAAGCTCACCTTCAACCACGCCATGATCTACATGAAAGATGTGGAGCGCGGGATGCAGTTTTATCGCGACTGGCTGGGATTCAAGCTGATCGAGGATTTCCGCTATGAGGGCAAGTCCGTCTATGCACGTCTGCGTGCGCCGGGCGGCGATGGCACGATTGCTCTGCACCAGGCCGGGCCCGGCGCTTCGGTCGCCAGCGAGGGGGTACGGCTCTATTTCGAAATACGCGACCTCGACGGCTTCTGCCGCAGTCTCCAGAAGCGGGGATTCTATTTCAACCAATTGCCAACCATGATGCCCTGGGGCTGGCGGCACGCCTATCTCAACGACCCCGAGGGCCACGAGATCAGCCTGTACTGGGCCGGCGAGAACCGCATGAAGAAAACAGTGATGAAAGCGGCGCGAGAAGCCATGGGAAAAACGAGTAAGCCATGAGTGAATACGCCCTGCTTTACTACCCCGATTTCCAACCTGATCCTGTCTGGCTCAAGAAAGTCTTGTTGCTGGCCGACCGTGTGACTCGGATCGTTCCGACCGACGTAAAGCTGGACGACCCCGACGAACTGTTGCGATTGCAGTCTCACGTCCCTGATTGTCTTTCATCGCTTGCTCCTCGAGAAGATGACATTGCTCTCGACAGTCAGAATCTGCCTCGCTTAAAGAAAGCCTTTGCGCACCTCGGGCAGTCCAACGACGTCGGCCGTGCCCGAAATGTAACCATCCAGATTTCAGGCGGCACCGTGTCGTTTGAGGGCCATACATTCCTGCACGCTTCCAAAGTATCGCCAGAGATTGAGGAAGCGCTCAGGAGGAACGGATTGATGCTCGAAGCGTCTCTGAATGATTTTGCCGATCGTGGTTTTTTTATCGTCAATGAGACAGCAAGCGACCTCATTCTTTGCGGGATAGCCGAGAGAATGTCACGCCGAACGGGCTTAGACGCAATAACCGACAAGCCACTGCCGTTTGCGCTCGGGGCACTAAATGGCCTAGACATCGAGCCGCGGGACAATCTCAACGGAGTTGAGGGGGCATTACTAAGCTCGTTAGCGAGAATGCTGATTCCATCTGAAGTGGCCGTGTTGGCACCTGACAAGTACGGAGAACTTCGAGAGGCATACGGGTCCATTCGGGCGACCTTCAAGGAATTGACTGCGACATTGAGCCGCGTCAACCGTCTGGACAATATAGGCGACGCTGACGAACTTAGGAATCAGATCGACGGAACAGCGCGCGAGTTTCTTCACGAATATGAACGCTTCCGCAAGACACGACATGCTGCAATCTTCAGGGACTGGATGCCATTTTGCGTTGGTGGAGTTCTTTCAGTAGCAGCCGCGGCTGTCGACCCCAGGTATGCGGTTGGAATTATCGGAGCGTCTGTCGTGTTTGGCGCGATTGATAGGGTGCGGCAATCTCAAGATTCCGATCACGGTCGGAACAAGGTATTTAGCATGCTGACAGGACTCAGCGACGATATTGTCGAGCAGAGCGGAATTCTACATATCATCTGATCCGCAGGCTGTGACCGCATCGTTGTTTTCACGACAGGGGGGCGGTTTACAAATTCAGATTCGATTACGAGGATGCGGGTTAAAGGATCCGCACGCTAAACGTCGTAGAAGTATGGGATTGCTAGCCTGACGATGTTCGCGATGGCATGGGGTTCGGCACGGGCGTTTTGTGGTTCCGCAAAGCAGTCCCATACTTCCCGCCGACAGCATGGCTCTTCCGACCTTCAGCTCGTCGACTGCGGTCTGCCGCGAGCGCGTTGTGAGCATTAACGATTACCGGTTGGCTGATGCGATGAATCCGGTGGTTTTGCTAGTGTCGAGTTGACCCGACTCCGCACGCAGCCTACCATAACCGCGAGCGGAACCGAGGTCCTGGGGCATGGTCGGCGAAACAGTCTCCCACTATCACATTGTGGGGAAACTCGGCGGTGGTGGGATGGGATTGGTTTACGACGCGGAGGACACGCGTCTGGGCCGCCACGTCGCGCTGAAGTTCATTCCCGAAAATCTGGTCAACGACCGCAAAGCGCTGGAGCGCTTCGAGCGCGAAGCCCGCGCCGCCTCGCAATTAAACCATCCCGGCATCTGCACTATCTACGACATCGAAGACATGAACGGCCAGCCCTTCATCGTCATGGAGAAGCTGGAGGGGATGAGCCTGAAAGAGCGGCTGCGCGCCGGGCCGATGGATGTCGACGAAATCCTCGACATCGCCATCCAGACAGCCGATGCGCTGGCGGCCTGCCATGCCAAAGGCATCATTCATCGCGACATTAAGCCGGCGAATATCTTCATCACCAAGAGTGGGCAGGTCAAGATCCTGGACTTCGGCCTGGTCAAGTTGTCGCGCGACCTGCGCAGCGGCGAGCCCATTCACGGCGACGATCTGTCGGAGGCCGGAGATATCTTTGGTACCGCGGTGTACATGTCACCCGAGCAGGCGCGCGGCGAAGAGCTCGATGCGCGCAGCGATCTGTTCTCGTTCGGGGTTGTGCTCTATGAGATGGCGACGGGCCGGAAACCATTTGCCGGCGCCAATGCTGTGGTGACCTTGGAAGCCGTTCTCACCAAGAAACCTATTCCTCCGCTTAAGCTGAACCCTAAACTCCCGCCCGATCTGGAGGGCATCATTGGCCGGGCGATGGAGAAGAACCCGGGCAACCGCTATCCCAACGCGCTGGCCATGAAGGCCGATCTGCAAACTCTAAAGCGCCAGACCGAACCGGGCTTGACCGCCAGCGGCCGCATGCGTTCTCCGTTTCCTTATCGCATTGCGACCAGCACCTTCCAGACCACGAGCCGCTGGCAGGCTTATCTTCTGCTGGGCATGAGCGGCGTGCTCATCATGGTGCTGACGCTGGCGGGACTGTGGTGGTACAAGCATCGCCCGGGAGCGGCTGTCGCCAAGAACACCATCGCGGTGCTGCCGCTGCAAAATGTGAACGGCGACATCAGTGTGGACTTCCTGCGCTTCGCCCTGGCCGACGAGATCGCCAACGTGCTCACCTATACGCGCACGCTGGACGTGCGTCCCTCGTCGCTCACTCAAAGGTACGCGGCCAAGGACGCCGATCCGCAAAAAGTTGGACGGGACTTGCACGTGGCCACCGTCCTGACCGGACATTTCGTGAAAGAAGGCGACAACCTGCTGGTTACTCTGGAAGCGATTGATGTGCGCGACGACCGTTTGTTGTGGCAAAGCAGCTTCACCGCGCCGGCGCAGGACCTGATCGCCCTGCAATCCGATATGGCCGCGCAGATACACCAAGGCCTGCTGCCGACTTTAGGCATGGCCGGCGGAACGGTCGCTACCGGCACACGCCCCAAGAACCCCGAGGCCTACGACCTCTACCTTCATGCCTTGGCGCTACCCCACGATCCCGGACCGAACAAGGATGCCGTCGCGGTGTTACAGCACGTGGTAGAGATGGACCCCGACTATGCGCCCGCATGGCAGGAGCTGGGCCTGCGTGCTTACTACGATGCCACCTACTCCGATGGCGGCGAAATTATGTTCCAGCTCTCCAACAACGCTTGCGAGCGGGCAGTGCAGTTAGATCCTAATCTTACCGTTGCTGCCGGTCAGGTGATCACCAACCGGGTTGAGCGCGGCGAGCTGGGCAAGGCTTACGAAGCGGCGCAGGCGCTGGTGAAGCGGCGCCCGGAAAACGCTCAGGCCCACTTCGTGATGAGCTATGTCTATCGTTACGCCGGGATGCTGGAGGAGGCCACGAACGAATGCAATACCGCAATCGGGCTCGATCCGGCCAACTACATTTTCCGTTCCTGCGCCTGGCCCTTTATGGAGCTGGGCAAGACCGATCGTGCCGCGGATTTCATTCGCCTGGACGCCGGCTCGGAGTGGGCGGCATACGTTACGCCATCGCTGCTGTTGCGCGAGGACAAGATTCCGGAAGCGCGCGAGGCGGTAAAACACATGCCGGCGGCGCCGCGCTATCATCGCGACTTGCTGGAATCGTGCCTGGGGCTGGGACCGGCGTCCGACCTGGACCGCATCGCCCACGAATCGGAAAGCAGTTTTCCCAGCGATCCCGATCCTGAGACCTGGTATTACGAAGGGGTGCTGTTTGCCTATTGCGGGAAAAAGCAGGCCGCACTTCATCTGCTGCGGAGCGCCATCCAGAATAATTATTGTTCCTACTCCAACCTGCTGACCGATCCGCTGCTGGCAAAATTTCGCGCCGATCCCGACATCGACAAGCTGCTCACCGCCGCCCGCGAATGCCAGGAAGCGGTGCGCGGAGCGACTGGCCCGCAAGGGCGGTGAGGCGCCGTCCCGCAAGCGACAGCACATCTTAGCCCAGCGTTTCAACGCTGGGTAAAGAATCATGGCGTGCGAGTCCCGCGATCGGGGCCCAATGAGCGCTGGTTTTGCGCTTGGGGTGGGTAGGGACGGCACATGAATGCGCAAAGTGGCGCTTGGAATTGTTGTCGGCTGCGCACTCTTGAGCTGCACGTTAGACTGTTTGATCTCAAGCTTGGGAGACTCGCGACTATGAACGCCGGCTCGTGTAAACGGATATCGCTGCTGTTCGTGGTAGTAGCTTTGGCGATGGCGGCCGCTGCGCAGGACACGCAGAGGGTCGAGACATTCGGCGGATACTCACTCTCGCATGACAGCTCATTCCTTCTCGGGAGTTCCAACTTCAGCGGCTGGGATACTTCAACCACAGTCTTTCTGAATCGCTGGCTGGGCTTTACCAGTGACTTCTCGGGCCATTATGGCGCGGGGACGTTCCCTTTCTTCGTGACGCCGGAAGGGCCGCAAGGGAAGTACAAGCTGAATGTCAACTCGTATACATACCTGTTCGGTCCACACATCACGTATCGTCATTCGCGTTACGCGCCGTTTGTGCAGACACTTTTTGGAATACAAAACCCACACCAGAACTTCAGGGTCCTCGAGACGTGCCCTGGAGGGGAATGTCCGGGTGAACCCGTAGGGAAGACCAATAGCACTTCCTACGCCAAGTTCGCCATGTCAGTGGGCGGAGGCTTGGACATCGCAGTCGGCCATGGCATTTCGCTGCGCCCGGTTCAAGCTGAATATCTACTGCTGCGCGAACTGAACTACGGCCGGATTACGCCCATAGGTTTCAATAACAATACCTTCCGCTATTCGACAGGGGTAACGTTTCACTTCGGGCATCATCTGGGCACGGGCAAGTGAACACGGTGCGGGTCTAAGTTAACCACCGGTATCTTCGAAGCGGTTGCAGTTTGGCCACCCCGGCGTAACTACCCCGACCGCTAGAGGAAGCTGTTGTAAACCGCCGATTCCACTAGAATCCCGAACTCGATCCGGCCGTTACACCGTTGCCGTTGCAGCCAGCGGAGAGCCCTCTGTCATGCTATAATCACAAGTGCTTATCAGTGGGACAATCTCCTGATTTTGCAATGACTTGCGCGTGATTTGATGAACTTTCGCGCCGCCCAATTTGTGCCTGCAAATCCGGACAGCAGGTGTCCCTCGACTCGCGCCGCGACCGTCCTCCAAAGCGGCACGGAAAAGTAGGTCGCAGCGCTCACTCGGGATGACACCGTTTTGAGAAACGAATTTGAGGAAGGACCAGCCGAAAGCTGATAGCTGACGGCTGATAGCTACCATGCCTGACGATCCAAACCAGCAACTACCGCTCGACAACATGGGCCCCGGCGCGGCCAACATCCAACCCGTCAACATTGAAGACGAGATGCGGCGCTCGTATCTCGACTACTCGATGTCGGTGATCATCGGACGCGCGCTGCCCGACATCCGCGACGGCCTGAAGCCGGTGCACCGCCGCATTCTTTACGCCATGCACGACATGGGCGTGCTGCACAATCGCAAGCACATGAAGTGCGCCGGCGTGGTTGGCGAGTGTTTGAAGAAGTACCATCCACACGGCGACACTGCGGTCTACGACGCGATGGTACGCCTGGCGCAGCCCTGGAGCCTGCGTTATCCGCTGATCGATGGTCAAGGCAACTTTGGTTCGGTCGATGGCGATCCGCCCGCAGCTTACCGGTACACCGAGTCGCGCCTTACAGAAATTGCCGAAGAGCTCCTGGCCGATATCGACAAGGACACGGTCGATTTCGTAGCCAACTTCGACGACACCACGGTCGAGCCGATGGTGCTGCCGACGCGAATTCCCAACCTCATCATCAACGGCTCCGACGGCATCGCCGTCGGCATGGCGACCAAGATTCCGCCGCACAACCTTACTGAGATTGTCGATGCCGCCATCACCCTGGTGAACAATCCCCACGCCACCCTGGCCGACATCCTGAAGTTCGTCCAGGGGCCGGACTTCCCCACTGGCGGTATTATCCATGGGCGCGCCGGCATGATGGAGGCCTATCGCACCGGACGCGGTCGCTTTGTTGTGCGCGCTTTCGCGAAAATCGAGCACCTCACGAAGGACAAGGAAGCGATCATTGTTAAGGAGATTCCTTACCAGGTCAACAAATCGGAACTCATTAAGCACATCGCCGCGCTGGTGAATAACAAGGTCATCGACGAGATCAGCGACGTGCGCGACGAGAGCGATCGTGACGGCATGAGGATTGTCATCGAGCTGAAGCGCGGCTGCGAGCCGCAGATCGTGCTCAATCAGCTCTTCAAGCACACCTCGATGCAACAGAATTTCAGCATGATCTTCCTGGCCGTGGTCAATAACCAGCCCAAGGAAATGGGGCTGGTGCAGGCCATCCAGCACTTCGTCGATCACCGCATCGACGTGGTGCGGCGGCGCACCGCCCATCTGCTGATGAAGGCGCGGGAGCGCGAGCATGTTCTTGAGGGCTATCAGGTTGCGCTGGACCGCGTGGACGACGTGATCCGCATCATTCGTGGCAGCGAGAACCGCGCTGAGGCGCGCACCAGCCTGGTGGAATATTTCACCGGCAAGACGGTGAGCGTGTCAGAAGGCAAGTCAGGCAAGACGGCTTCGCTTAAGGGAGTGGTGCCGACTACGCTGACGAAGCCGTTCGACACGGTGCAAGCTGATGCCATCCTCGAATTGCAACTGCACCGGCTGACGCGGCTTTCGATCGACGAAATCCTGAAAGAACTGGCCGAGGTTCGCGGCCGCATCGCCGAGTACGAATCCATTCTCGGCAGCGAAAAAAAGCTGCGCGGCGTCATCGTCAAGGAGCTGGAGGAGATCAAGAAGAAGTACGGCGACGCGCGCCGCACCCAGATCCAGGACGAAGCCGCCGAGATCAGCCTGGAAGACCTGATCGCCGACGAGCAGGTTGCGGTGACAGTGAGCCACTCCGGCTACCTGAAACGCACGCCGATCTCAACCTATCGCCAGCAGCGCCGCGGCGGTACCGGCCGCAAGGGCATGAGCACGCGCGAGGAGGACTTCGTCGAACATCTGTTCGTCGCCTCCACGCACGATTACATCCTCGTCTTCACCAACAAAGGGCGCGTGTACTGCTTGAAGGTCTATGAGGTTCCCGAACTGAGCGCGGCGGGCAAGGGCAAAGCCATCGCCAACCTGGTGGCGTTACAGCCGGGCGAAAGCGTGCGTGCCTGGCTTGCCGTGCCTGACTTGGAAGAAGAGGGTAAGTACGTGTTCTTCGCAACGCGCAATGCGACCGTGAAGAAGATGCCGCTCAATGAGTTCAGCAACATCCGATCCAGCGGCTTCAATGCCATCCCGATCGAGAGTGAGGATGAACTGGTTGCCGCAAGCCGCACCGACGGCAATCAGATTATTTTCTTGGCGACCCACGATGGCAGGGCGATTCGATTCGACGAGGACAAGGTGCGAAGCATGGGAAGAGCAGCGCACGGCGTGCGCGGCATGACGCTCGGTCGAGGTGATTACATTGTTGGCATGGCAGTGACGCCGAAAGAGCGCAAGAAAGCAAAGAACGGCGACGATCAGGAAGCGAGCCTCATCCTATCCGTAACCGAGCAAGGCTACGGCAAGCGCACGGACGTGGATGAGTACCGGCTCACCTCGCGTGGCGGCAAAGGAATCATCAACGTCAAGACCACGGCGCGCAATGGCAAGGTCGTCTCCATCATGCTGGTGAACGAGCAGTCGGAGGTGATGGTGATTAGCCAGTTTGGCAAGATCATCCGCATCGACAGCAAGAACATTCGCGAATGCGGACGCTCCACCCAGGGCGTGCGCCTGCTGCATCTGGAAGAAGGCGATCGCCTGGCCGCGGCGTCAGTCATCCCGCCGGAAGAAGCCGATGAAAACGGCAACGGGAATGGGGAGACGGGGGTGCTGGTGCAGTAAAGTAAAATCGGCTTGCTCAAAGCGCCGCACAATTATCAAACAAACCTGCAACAAGTCACGGGCCGGCGATCTGAAGGCCATCAGCGCAGCCGCTTTGCTTTGCGACGAGTTGCAGAAAGAACGTCCTTCCATGTTGAGTGCGGCTTAGCACGACAAAAAAAGAGGGGATTGCCTGTATGCAGCTAAGCACTTTGTGCGTCGTTGCAGATGACCAAACGCTCTCCGCGTTGCAAGCAGAATTTGGGCAATTTCGTGAATGACCGTTTTAGGAGTGCGTGGGAAGTCGCTATACTCCAGAGCTGTGAATGCGCCCTCCAACGGCCCTGCGACAGGAAATAGCTCCGGTTTCGAACGGCGAGTTTTCCTGATTCTCGCCGGCCTGACGCTGATCTATGCTTTTGTCGCTGGACTGCGGACCGTCTCCGACCCGGACCTCGGATGGCAGATGGCGACGGGCCGCTGGGTCGCACAGCATCATCACATTTTCTCCACGGACGTCTTCTCCTATACCGCGACGGGACAACCCTGGATCTATCCCGTCGGCTCAGGACTGCTGTTTTATGGCGTTTATTTCGTTGGTGGTTACACGCTGCTGTCCTGGCTGGGAGCGGCAACGTGCGTGGGAACGGTCGCGCTGTTGCTGCGGCGAGGCTCCGCTTTTAGCGCCGGCATTGCAATCCTTGCCATACCGCTGATCGCGGAGCGCACCACTCCACGCGCTGAGATGTTCACCGTCATCCTGTTTGCGGCGTTCCTTTCCATACTTTGGCAGAATTACCAGACGGGCCGCGCTGACTTGTGGCCGCTGCCGCTTTTGATGGTTGCCTGGGTCAACCTTCACCTGGGATTTGTCGCAGGGTTAGCGCTCATAGCCGGTTTTGCAGGAGTGGAATTGCTGGAGTTGCTGTCGCCGCAGCCCAGGCGGAGTGCGGCGCTCCAGAGACTGAGGCGCTCGTCTCCCTGGTTCGTCCTTACCGCGGCTGCGACCCTGGTGAATCCCTGGGGATGGGGACTCTACCAGGCCATCCTCCGGCAAAACCGCGTTATGGCGCAGCACACGCAAGTCATCGACGAGTGGGCGAAGATTCGATGGAATTGGCCGGGCGGTCTACCTAGCTTCTCCCATCAGCCGATGCAGAATACCTTGACGGTTCTGATGGTGATCGCGGTCATCACTGCTTGCCTGGCCGCGCTCCAGCGCCGGCTGGGGGCTGCGGTCCTGCTGCTGGGCGCGACGTATGCGAGCGTGCGGCATGTCCGCTTGGGGGCGCTGACCGCCTGTGTTGTTGTCGTAGTTGCGGGAGCGGTCTTGCCTGCCGAACTTTCCCGGATTCGCGCCTGGATCCTCAGCACCCGGGCGCGTGCGATCCTCGCGACCGCGGCGGTGATCATGGTTGCGGCGCTGGCTACGGTAAGGGCCGCCAGTTTTATAAACCATCACATCTACCTGGCCAGTAATGATCTGTCCGGCTTTGGCACGGGGCTGGGCTGGTGGGTACCGCAAGGCGCAGCCGAGTTCATTGAACGCGAGCACCTTCCCGGGAATCTTTTCAACTCTTACAACACAGGCGGTTACTTGGTCTGGAAACTTGGCCCACAGTACATGGACTATATCGATGGCCGCGCCCTCCCTTTCGGGTTGCAGGCCATGCCGCATGAGCAGCAACTGCTGTTAACCCCACTCGATTCCCCCGACTGGCAGCAGGAAGCCGACCGCTACAATATCAACTCCATAATCATTCCCCTCGAAGGCTACGAGGTCCCCCTGCAACAATTGCCGGACCTGTGTAGCGCCACCAACTGGAGGCCGGTTTACCTGGACGAGCTCGCCATCGTATTGCTGCGCCGCAGAGCCGAAACGCAAGAGCTACTTGATCGCCTGGCGATATCGTGTTCAACCGCACCACTGCCCGGCCAGCCGCTGGACCACAGCGCCCGGTCGTTTCCGCGATGGGTCAACATGGCTTATGTGCTGCTCGCCCTTCACCGCAATGCCAAGGCCCTCTCGGCAGCCGACAATGCCATGCAGATTTTTCCTGACAGCGCGCGCTTGCGCGGGATTCGTGGCAACATTCTTTATGCTTCGCACCGCAGCGCCGAAGCTGAA
>JBEKQY010000107.1:0-12428 GCA_049519235.1 Candidatus Korobacteraceae bacterium
CAGCGCCAGGTTGTACTCCGTCGAGCCGCGCTCGTCGCAGTGTCCCTCGATGATGAACTTCATGTTGGGATGCTGCTGTAGGAAGCTCGCGTCCGCTTGCAGCACCCGCTGGTATTGCTGCGAGATGTCGTAGCTGTCGTATTCGAAGTACACGTCCTGCACGTGCTGCGCGAACATCTCCGCTTCCGTCTGGTTGGAAGTCTGCGGCGGAGGCGCGGCTGGTGTGACCGTGACCCGGGCCGTCGCTTCCTGCGTGCCCTTATCGTTCTTCGCGACCAGACGGTAGGTTGTCGACTCGGTCGGAGTCACCGTGCGCGAGCCGCTGGGATCCACCTTGCCCAACTGGTCGATGCTGACATCAGTGGCGAAATCGGTCCTCCAGATCAAGGTGGTCGATTGTCCAGCCGTGATGCTGTTGGGATTTGCGGTCAAGGAAGCAGTGGGCGCCGGAGCCGGCGGTGGTGGTGACGGTGGTGGCGGCGGTGGCGCCTTCTTCTGGCAGGCGCCCACCATCAAAACTACGGCCAGTGTAATCGTGATCTTGCTCCATCGACTCCATGTGCGCTTCAACTCTTCTCCTCCATTTCCATGCGAGAGCACTCGCAGCAGTTCATGAGAGGGCCGAAGTGTGCTCCTTCCGCCGCCCTACATTGAGCTTTTAGCTCCTAGCCATTAGCTCTTAGCAACCTAACTTAGCTCGGTTTCAGGTTAACTAGAACGAGTTTTCAAAATGCTCGCACCTATGAAACACAACTCTAAAGCTAAGAGCTAAAGGCTAATAGCTTACCTGAAACTCCAGTTCGGTTGCGAATTCTCGCCCGCCGTGGTCAATTGCCGCTGCTCGCTGCCGTCGGCCAGCATCGTCCAAATCTGCACCTTGCCGGTACGGTTGGATTGAAACACGATATGCCGGCCGTCCGGCGACCACGAGGGAAAATCGTTGCGACCGCCATCGTGCGTCAACTGCGCCCATTGCTTGCTGGCGACGTCCATGATGTAGATGTCGCTCGCACCCGGCGCGCCCGGGCCATAATGCCGCACCCAGGCGAAGGCCAGGAATTGTCCGTTCGGCGACCACGAAGGCGACACCGCATAACCCTGGTCCGTCATGCGGCCGGCATTGGTTCCGTCGGACGCCATGGTGTAAATCTGCGGCAGCCCGGTGCGGCCGCTGACCCACGCGATCTGCGCGTTGGTCTTCGGGTTCCAGGTCGGCGAAACCTCGGGACCTTTGCTCTGCGTCAAGCGCCGGACATTAGCACCGGTTGAGCTGACCGAATAAATCTCGCTATTGCCCGTGCGCGACGACGAAAACGCGATGTTCTGTCCGTCCGACGACCAGGCCGGCGAATAGTTGTCTCCGCCGAAATGCGGGAAGCTGACCAGCCGGCCGAGATCGAGCGAATACATCAGGATCTGCCAGCCCTCCTTGGTCACGCCGGAAAAGGCGACGCGCGAGCCGTCTGGCGAGACATGCGGTGACAGTGCAATCGACCCCAGATGAGTCAGTTGCTTCTGGCCCGCGCCGTCGTAATCCATCTGCCAGATTTCCTTCGAGCCGCTGCGGGCACTGACGAAATAGAGTTTGGTCTCGGCAATGCCCTGCACGCCCCCGCCGAGGCGAAAGATGATTTCATCGGCGAAGCGATGGGCAATCAGCCGCGCATTGGCGTCGTTGGCCTCCTCGCGATACTGCTTGCCCAGGACCTGCGGCGATTGCGGATTCTTGGTGTCGTAAAGCCAGCCCTGGACATTCAGATGTCCTTCCTGAATACCAAGGTTGCCAAAGGCCACCATACTGGCATTGGGCGGCGGGCTGGCCCAGTCGGCAAGATGCACTTCCTGCGGCGCGCCAGGGATCGACAAGGGAAAGAAACTGCGCGAGACCATGTCGAAGATCCCCGCCGCTTGCAGATCGTTGTAGAACGTCAAGTTGAAGGTCGTCGCCAGGTTCTGCGTGCCTGTGTCGGTGGTGACCATCTTGAAATCAGGCGCGGCCAGACGAATTTTTTCCACGCCAAGGCCCGTGCCGGTACGAATCCAGTCCTGCGCGAATAGATTTGCGACGCAGAAGAAGAGCAAGAGAAGCAGTGCGGGAAACCGTTTCATGATAGGTAGGTCCAATGAAGCTCCGATATGAGTTACCTGCGAGATGTGCCGACGGTCTCCGACACAGACTTCGTCTTGACTGAGCCGGCACTTAATGCTCGTCCAAACAGCCGAAGGGCGACATTTGTGTTAGCCGCGGGCGTAAGCCCGCGGTCATGAACCCCATTAATCTCGACATAAGCCGCGGAGCGGCGCCACTATCCTGCCTCCCGGTGCGCGACGTGTCGCCGCTGCGCGGATCTCTGGCTTTTTTCCATCGTTACCGCGGGCTTACGCCCACGGCTAACACAATTGTCGCCGCTGCGCGGCTAAATTCGCCGCCTTATCGCTTGTAATCGAACCAAAACTCCACCGCCACATAACGCCCGGAATACTCCTGCGGTAGCGGGCCAAACGTGTCGATTCTCTCTATCGCCCGCTGCGCCGAAATATCCAGCGACGGAATCCCGCTCGACTGCTCCACGCGAATGTTCTCCGGCTGGCCCGAGCGCGTGATCTCGAAATAGATGTAAACCCGGCGCGCGGTGTCGATGTTGGGATCGACCTCGTATTTCAGCCAGTTCTCGGAAACTTTGCGGCGCACCGCATCCACATACCATCCGAAACGGCTGCCAAAATCGCCGGTGCCTCCGGTGAAGCTCAAACCGCCTTTTGCGCCGCCCGCCGAGAACGCACCATACGGCCCGCTGACCGGCCCGCCCTCGCCAAAAGGAATCTTGTTGTCTTCGACTTTCGCCACCTGCTTCGGAGGCGGCTTCTTCTGCTCCGACTTCCGTATGCCTTTGAGTTTGACCTCAGGCGCTGGAATCTCAATTGCCTTCGGTTGTTCCTTTTCGGCTTCGCGAAGTTGCGATTCTGTCAGTCCTTTCGACTCGTTCGCCAACACGTTCTGCGTCTGCGTCGGAGGAGTCGGCAACGGAATACTGCTTACGAGCGTCGCGCTCATCGCACCGCCTCCGCCGGTCGTACCTCCCCACCTCTCCCCGCGCCCGATGGGAATGAGATAGCCGAACAGCGCCAGGGCAAACAAGCCGACATGCAGCACCACTGAGCCCAGTAGTGGAATGCCTACGTTGCCCTCGGCCTGAAAAATGTCAATGTCGGCTGCCATTCTTCTCCAGCGGTTGGGTGACGATGCTCACGTTGCTGATGCCGGACTGCTTTACCGCGTCCATCACGGTCGCGAATGCGCCGAAGGGCACGTTCTCATCCGCCCGTACGAAAATCGACTGGCCTTCCGGATCGCGGATTTTCTCGTGGATGCGTTCCCCAATCTGGTTGATGTTGATCGGCTGGTTATTCAGAAAAACGTTTTGGTCGCGGTCGATCGTGATGACCAGCCGCTCCTCCGTAATTTCTTTGACCGTCTTAGTGTGTGGGACCGCGACTTCGATGCCCGACTGCAAGACCGGCGCCGTAATCATGAAGATAATCAGCAGTACCAGCACTACGTCCACCAGCGGGGTGACATTAATATCGGAGAGCGACGATTGGGTCCGGCCTTGTGAGTTGGTGAACGCCATTACCGCCGCTCCACGCTTGCCGGAGTCCGCGCCGTTCCTGCCTGGGCGCGCTCCACTTCGTTGATCAGCTCCAGGCTGAAGTCGTCCATGCGTGCCCCGAACTCGCGAATGTGCTGGGTAAACATGTTGTAGGCAATCACCGCGGGAATCGCGGCGAACAGTCCCGCGGCGGTGGTGATGAGCGCCTCGGAAATTCCCGGCGCCACCGCGCGCAGTGTGGCCGAGCCGGCGGTGCCCAGTCCATGAAAGGCGTCGATGATGCCCCACACGGTTCCGAAAAGACCGATGAAGGGCGAGACAACGCCGACGGTCGCCAGCCATGGCAGTCGGCTCTCCAGCCGACTGAGCTCTTCCGACGAAGCAATCTGTGTCGCGCGCTGCAGCGCTGTCATGCGAAGCGGATACGACGCCTGCTTGCGCAGCTCGCCATAAGCGCCCTCGAACACGGCGACCAGCGGGCTGGGCTTGAACTGCTCGACCACCGCGGCCACATCGTTCAGCCGCTCCGACTTGCGAAACATCCGCATGAAACGATTGCTTTGCACGCGCGCCCGCCGGAACAGTCCCCACTTGGAGAAAATGATAGCCCAGGACACAATGCTGAATACCAGAAGAATGAGGAGGACAGTCTTGGCGACCAGACCGCTGCTTTCAATCAGACCTGAGATTTCACCGCCGATGGCCGCAGCGAGCAAAGAAGGGAACACATTCATGAGACGAAACCGGCTCTACTTTCGTTACTGGCATTATAAGCATTTGATGCGCCATGGACGTGTTGCGCGATGAGGTTCCTGGGTAGTAACGCAGCTTTCAGCTATCAGCTCTCAGCTCTCAGCTACTGCCCCGTGTGTTAAGAGCTAACGGCTAAGAGCTAAAAGCCGGAGGTAAGCGAAGGGCGAAAAGCGAAGCGCGAAAGGCGCGCCGCGTCTCGGACGGCTGATAGCTGACGGCTGGCTGCTTTACTGCTAGACTTCGGCTGACTGGAAAATCACCGTGCTCCTCGAACTGCGGGTCGAAAACTACGCGGTCATCGACAATGTCGCCGTGGAGTTCGCCTCCGGTCTCAACCTGCTGACCGGCGAAACCGGCGCCGGAAAATCCATTCTCATCGACGCGCTGGCGCTGCTGCTTGGCGACAAAGCCTCCAGCGATACGGTCCGCTACGGCACGGACAAGGCGACGGTCTCTGCGGTGTTTGAGGCCGGTCATCCCGCGCTCGATGCTGTTCTTGAGGCCAACGGAATCGATCGTGAGGAAGATCAGATCATCCTGCGCCGCGAGATTACGGCGGCCGGCAAGGGGCGCGTCTTCATCAACAATCAGCCCGCGACCGTCGCCGTCCTCAAGCAACTTGCTCCACATCTTGCCGTCATTCATGCCCAGAATGAAGCTGTGCTGGCCTTCGACGCGGGATCGCGTCTGGCGCTGTTGGACGGCTTCGCTGGTTGTGATGGTTCCGCCGTAGCCAACGCGTTCGAGAGTTGGGCGCAGGTGCGGCATCGCATTGCCGATCTGGAGCGCGATGAACACGATCGCCTGCGCCTGCTCGATTTGTGGAACTATCAGCGCAAGGAAATTGCCGACGCGCGTATCCAGCCGGAAGAGGACGCGAAGCTGGAGGCCGAAAAGCGCGTCCTGGCCAATTCCGAGCGCGTCCGCAACGCGGCGATGGCAGCTTACGACGCGCTGTATGAAAACAACGCTTCCGCAGCGGCTTCCATCCGTACCGCGGAGCGCCAGATCGAGGAGCTGCTGCGCTTCGACGATCGGTTCCGTGATGCGGTGCCGGAGCTGGAGTCGGCTCGCATCACCATTGAGGACATTGGGCAACGGCTCCGCGATTACGCGGAGGACATAGAAGCGTCTCCCGGCCGTCTTGCCGAAGTCGAAGACCGGCTGGCCGCGCTCGATCGGCTGAAGCGCAAGTACGGGCCCAAGCTGGAAGATGTCGTCGCGCTGGGCGACGAGCTCGAACGCAAGCTGAACGAGATGGAGAACAAGGACGAAGTCCTGCGCAAGCTGCGTCTGGAACTCGCGGCAGCGGCGGAACAATACCTTCAGGCCGCGCGGGCGCTGTCCCGGCAGCGCTACGAGGCGGCACGCAAACTGGAAAAGCTGGTCGAAGGCGAGATCAACGAGCTGGCGATGAAGGCGCGCTTCAAGGTCGAAGTCAGCGGTACAGACGAAGAAGGGAACTGGACGGCCAGAGGGTTCGACCAGGTGCAGTATCTCATCTCGGCCAATCCTGGAGAACCGCTGGGGCTGGTGGAGGAGATCGCCTCCGGCGGCGAGTTGTCGCGCGTGATGCTGGCGTTGAAGACCAGTGTGGAAACGGGACAAGTGAAACGCGGTGGCCGTAACGGTGCGGGTATCCCGCTGGGTGCCTCACCCTTGTCAGCTTCTTCTGGAGACAGAGAGGGTCCGAAGAGGCTGGGTGCACAGCGAACCCTCGTCTTCGACGAAATCGACAGCGGCATCGGCGGGCGCGCGGCCGAGGCGGTCGGCAAGAAACTGAAGCAGCTCTCGCGGACGAAGCAAGTACTCTGTGTCACTCATTTGCCGCAGATTGCATCCTTCGCCGATCAACATTACCTGATCGAGAAAAGAGAAGCCGGCGGCAGGACCAAGACTTCAGTGCGCGCGCTTGACGCTGACGAACGCACCCGCGAGGTCGCGCGCATGATGAGCGGAGCGAAGCTGACGGAAACTTCGCTGAAGCACGCCGAGCAGATGCTCAAGAGCAGTGGCCAGTAGCCAGTGGTCAGTTGCCAGTTGTCAGTAGCCCAGGCGGACTGGTTACCTGAACGATTGTAAATTCAGGTCAAGCCCGCAGCTATACCCACTGTCATGCTGAGCGAGTGCGGCCGCTTCGCTCAAGACGACAAGTGACGAGGATAACGCGGTTTGCAGCCATTCTGGCGAAGAGCGAAGAGCGAACAGCGAGCAGCCAGCAGCGACGAGCGAACAACGGCTGTCGGGTTAGCTTGGTGGTTACGTCGCTGTTACAATAAAGTAATCACGGGGAAACTCAGGTTCGAATCCGTATACTGAGTGTGGGACGGCATGAATCAAACTCAAACTGAAGCGAAGACCTTGCTGTTGCTGAAGCCGCGAGGCTTTTGCGCCGGAGTTGTGCGGGCCATCGATATTGTTCGCATCGCTCTGGAGACCTTCGGCGCGCCTATCTACGTGCGCAAGGAAATAGTCCACAACCGCTACGTGGTGGACGAGCTGACCTCCAAAGGCGCTATTTTTGTGGACAGCGTGGAGGAGGTCCCGGCCGGCGAGCGCGTCATCTACAGCGCCCACGGCGTTGCTCCCGAGGTGCGGCAAGCCAGCAAGCTGCGCGAGTTGCGCGTGATCGACGCGACCTGCCCGCTGGTGACCAAGGTCCACGTCGAGGCGGTGAAGTTTGCTCGCGAAGGTTATACGCTCATTCTCATCGGACACCGCGACCATGACGAGGTCATCGGCACCCTGGGCGAAGCTCCGCTGGTGACCCAGGTGGTGGATGCACCCGAAGACGTGGAAGATCTTCATGTGCCCGATCCGGACCGCGTCGCCTACCTGACGCAAACGACCCTGAGCCTGGACGAAACGCGTCACGTCATCGAAGCGCTGCGCAAGCGCTTTCCCAACATCAAAGGTCCGCACGCGCAGGACATCTGCTACGCAACCGAGAACCGCCAGACTGCGGTAAAAGACGTTGCCGCCGAATGTGACCTGCTGCTGGTGGTCGGCTCCGATAATAGTTCCAACTCGAACCGTCTGGTCGAGGTGGCGCGCAACCTGGGCACCAATTCGCACCTGATTGAGAACTGTCGCTCCATCAGGCCCGAGTGGCTGCGAAACGTGAACACCGTCGGACTTACCGCCGGAGCTTCCGCCCCCGAGATCCTGGTCCAGGAAGTGGTAACTTTCCTCGAGGAGCAGGGTTTTACCGATATGCGTGAGATAGAAGTCATGCCGGAGAACGTGCGCTTCGGCTTACCACCCGAGATCGTTGAGGCTATTGGCGCCGCTCCTGCCATAGCGGAATGATTTAGTGACCCGTCGGGTTCGCGCGCGATGGGTGTAGGCCCTCGAACGAATAGGAGAAGAGACCTTGAACAGTAACTCACCTTGGGCTTTTGTTCTCACGGCGGCTTTTCCCACCATCGCTGCGCTCATCGGCATTCTGGTCAATAATGGCCGCTTCAACGATCTGTCTAAGCGTATCGATGACATGTCTGGACGCATTGAAGGCGTCAACAGCAGCCTGTCCAAACGGATCGACGATATGTCGGGACACATTGAGGGCGTGAATCGCAGTCTGTCTCAACGCATCGACGACCTGCACGGCAATCTGTCCAACCGCATGGATGACCTTGCCGCCAATCTGTCGAAGCGCATGGATGACCTTGCCGCCAACATGATGCAACATCGCAACCAAATTCAGTCTGACATCCAGTTGTTAATCGGATGGGAGCGAGAGCGGGACCAGCGCTAAGTACGCCTGAGACAAACAGAATGGCAGACCCCTCCAATCCGGCCGAAATGCGTTTCGGCAAGATCGATGACATCAAGAGCCGGGTAGCGGCGGCCATCGATGCTTCGCGGCAGTACCTGTTCAGCATCCAGCACCGTGAAGATGGTTACTGGTGCGGCGAGTTGGGCGCCGACACGACCCTGGTTTCCGATTACATCCTGCTGCATCGGCTGCTGGGCACCGAAGACGCCGTGCGCACCCAAAAGTGCGCGGCCGAGATACTCAATCGCCAGAACCCGGACGGCGGCTGGCCGATCTATAACGATGGGCCCTCCAACATCAGCGCCTCCGTGAAGGCCTATTTCGCGCTCAAGATGGCCGGCCATAGCGCCGATCATCCCCAACTGCGGAAGGCGCGCCAGTGCATTCTCGCTCTGGGTGGCGTGACCGCAGTCAACACCTTCACCAAGATCTATCTCTGCTTTCTCGGCCAGTACGATTATGACGCCGTGCCGGCAGTTCCGCCGGAGATCGTGTTGTTTCCCCGCTGGTTTTGGTTCAACATTTACGAAATTTCTTCCTGGTCGCGCGCCATCCTGGTGCCGCTTTCCATCGCGTACGCCAAAAAGCCGTTCAAGAAGATTCCGCCGGAGCAGGGAATCGATGAGCTCTTCGTCGGCGGACGCACCAGGAGCCAACTGCGGCTGCGCTGGGACAAGAAGCTGATCGGCTGGCGCAATTTCTTCCTCGTGCTCGACCGCCTGATTCATTTCTTCGAGCGAGTGCATGTTCGCCCACTGCGATCGCGCGCGCTGAAGGTCGCGGAAAAGTGGATGCTGGAGCGCCTGGAGATGAGTGACGGCCTGGGCGCGATCTATCCCGGCATCATGAACTCCATCATCGCGCTGCGCTGTATGGGCTATTCGCTGGACGATCCGCAGGTGATCCGCGCCATGGATGAATTCGAGAAGCTCGGCATCGAGGAAGAGACGACCTTCCGCATGCAGCCGACTGTGTCGCCGGTATGGGACACGGCCTACGCTGTGTTTGCGCTGGCGGAGAGCGGAGTTGCGGCCAACGATCCGCGCCTGGTGCAGCCTTGCGAATGGATGCTGAAAAAGCAGGTCACGCGCCGCGGCGACTGGTATGTGAAGAATCGCAAAGCCGCTCCCGCCGGCTGGTACTTCGAGTTCAACAATGAGTTCTATCCCGACGTGGACGACAGCGCGCAGGTGCTGCTGGCGCTCAGCCGCGTCCGGACCGGCAACGAAGTCTACCAGGACAAGTCGGCGCGCCGCGCCCTGGAATGGGTCTTGTCCATGCAGTGCAAGAACGGCGGCTGGGCCTCCTTCGACAAAGACAACGATCGCATGGTGTTCCAGCACATCCCCTTCGCCGACCACAACGCCATGCTCGATCCGCCGACCGTGGACATCACGGGTCGCGTGCTGGAGTGCCTCGCCAGCTATGGCTATTCGCTGAAAGACAAGCCAGTCCGGCGCGCAGTGGAATTTGTGAAGCGGGAGCAGGAGCCGGATGGTTCCTGGTTCGGGCGCTGGGGTGTGAACTACATTTACGGCACCATGCTGGTGCTGCGCGGCCTGGAAGCCATTGGCGTGGATTATCACGAGCCTTGCGTGCAGCAAGCCGCCGAGTGGCTGCGCATGATGCAGAATCCCGATGGCGGCTGGGGTGAGACCTGCGACTCCTATGACGATGCCAACCTGAAGGGAGTGGGGCCCAGCACGCCATCGCAGACCGCGTGGGCGGTAATGGGTCTGCTGGCCGCCAATGACACACGCAGCGATTCCTTGCAGCGCGGGATTGCTTATCTGCTGAGAGCCCAGCGGCGCGATGGATCGTGGGACGAATCGCTCTACACCGGGACCGGATTTCCGCGTGTGTTCTACCTGATGTATTACATGTACCGCCAGTATTTTCCTTTGCTGGCGCTGACTACATACACCAGAGCGACCGCGGCGCCGGAAGCAGAACGGCTGCGCATTGTGCGCAGGAACGAGCGCTGAAAAGCAAATCCGGTACCAGCGACTCCGGAACACTCGCTATACTGAGCAGGAGGCGCTGTAGCAATGACCATTACCATCGAGATCAAACCTGAGGTGGAAGCCGAACTGGCTTCCCAAGCCGCTGCCCGCGGTCTGGATGTGGGGACCTACGCAGCATCGCTGCTGGAGCAGGCCACGCAGCCAGCTGATTCGCCTAAGCCAAGGAAAAGTCTCACGGACTTTCTCCGCGACTCGCCCTTGGTTGGCCTGGAACTGAATTTTGAGCGCGATAAGGATACTGGCCGGGATATCGAGCTATGAGCGAAGCCGAATCTGCTAGTCGCGAATAAGTTGATGTTGGAAGGAACGAGCCCCGGAGAGGCGAAAGAGCTTAGCCCAGCCTTTCAAGGCTGGGTTGGCGTTTCATTTGGAGATGAGTCCCGTAGGGACGGCACATTTTCGGGTCGATCTGCCGTGCCTACGGCACTCGCGTTCATAAAATGCTTCTTACCCAGCGCCGAAGCGCTCGGCTAAGGTCTTTCGTCCCCGGTGGGACTCGGCCCTGGTGAGGACTGCCCCCTATGTCGGTAAATTTCCTAGAGGAACTTGTTGCTGAATGGTATGAGTACAAAGGATACTTCATCCGCCGCAACGCTCGCGTCGGACCGCTGCCGAGGGGCGGCTACGAATGCGAGTTAGATGTTGTCGCCTTCGATCCTAAAACGAAGCAACTCGTTCACATCGAGACCTCCTCTGACGCAAACAGCTGGAAAACTCGTGAGGGAAGGTTCACGAAGAAATTTGAAGCGGGACGAAAATACATTCCGGGCATCTTTTCCGGTCTCCTGCCGGACTCGCCTTCGAGCCAAATTGACCAAATTGCGCTAATCGCCTACATGGGTAAAACTCCGAGGAGTTTGGCCGGGGCAAAAGCGATTTCAGGCAGTGCGTTTCTGAAAGAGATTGTTGATGTGCTTTCTTCGTCTGAGAAGGAGGTCCCGGAGCAGTTCTTTCTTCTAAGAACAGTGCATTGGGTGGCCTATTACCGGAAGGAACTGTTCGAACAGCCATCCGGACCCGTGAAGACCGCACAGACATGAAATGCTTTGTCACAGGCGCGACCGGATTTCTGGGCAGTCACGTTGCCCGCGCACTCCTGGCGCGCGGCGCTGAGTTGCGCCTGCTGGTTCGTCCGACCAGCCGCCTGGACAACATCGCCGACCTCCCGGCAGAGCGCATAATCGGCGATCTGCGCGATTCCGAGTCGCTGCGAAAGGGCATGTCAGGCTGTGAGTTCGTCTTCCACGTTGCCGCCGATTACCGGCTGTGGTCCTTGAATCGCCAGGAACTCTACGACTCCAACGTCGAGGGCACCCGCAACATCCTTGCGGCGGCGCGAGATTCCGGAGTGCAGCGCGTTGTTTACACCAGCAGCGTTGCTACCATGGGTTTTGGCAACAACGGCCGCCTCACCGACGAGAAGTCGCCGGTGACGCTCGGGAATATGATTGGCGACTACAAGCGCAGCAAGTTCATGGCTGAGCAGTTGGTCATCGAGGCGGGGCGCAGCGGGCAGAATGTGGTGATGGTGAACCCGACAACCCCGGTGGGCGAGCGCGATATCAAGCCGACCCCGAGCGGACAGATTATTTTGGACTTTCTGCGGCGAAAATTTCCCGCCTATGTCGATACGGGGTTGAATCTGGTGGACGTTGTGGATTGCGCCGAGGGCCATCTGTGGGCGATGGACAAAGCGCAGCCTGGCGAGCGCTACATTCTGGGCGGCGAGAATCTCACCCTCAAGCAAATCCTCGACAAGCTGGGCGCCATCACGGGATTGCCGTCGCCCAAGATCAAGCTGCCCTACGCCGTCGCGCTGGCGACCGGCGTGGTCGATACCCTTGTCGTTGGCAAGATGCTGAAGCGTGAGCCGCGCGTGACCATCGACGCGGTACGCATGGGACGCAAGAAAATGTTTGTCACCAGCGCTAAGGCCGAGCGCGAACTGGGCTGGAATCCTCGGCCGGTAGATGAGGCCCTAAGACGCGCGGTGGAGTGGTTCCGGGCGAACGGCTACGTCTAAAGGCAGTTGCCAGTTGTCAGTTGCCGGTGCGAGTGAATGGGTTCCGAAAAAACTGGAAGCTCGGAGGACATGTGTCAGGGCACGACTTCACAGGCTGCTGAAAGTCGGTTTTCGAGCGCTTTGTGTCAGGGCACGACTTCAGTGAGTGCGTGAGAACTCACTTGCGCTGGAAGGATAAATGATGCACAAAGGGGTATGTCACGATTTCTGGTGTACAACCCCGAGCAAGCGTATTTACT
>JBEKQY010000108.1:0-12363 GCA_049519235.1 Candidatus Korobacteraceae bacterium
TTGTACCACCTGGGCCGCCCATAACCGCGGAGATCACGGAATTCGACACTACCGCCAGACCGCAAGAGCAATGTGTGCGAACTATCGGGCACGGTTCTCACGCAGACACTTCAGTCGTGCCGGAAAGTCCTTTAGTTTTGTCATCCCGAGCGGGCTTCAGCCCGCGAGGAATCTTGCTTTTCGGACTTTCTCCGCAGCCTGTGAAGGCGTGCTCCACCCATTGCTGTACACCTACTGTTGAAACCGCGCTAGCCTAACGCCGCGGCAACTGGGTCCCCGGCAATGGCATTGACCAGTCCAATCTGCAAGGCCCGCGGCGCGTGCACTTTCTCGGCCGCGAGAAACATCTGCAAGGCAAGCGCTTTGCCGATGAGGCGAGGCAGACGCTGAGTGCCTCCCCAACCGGTGATCAGGCCCAGGGCTGCGCCGCGATGTGCGAACAGCGCGTGCGGAGCGGCGATGCGGCGATCGCAGGCCAGCGCGAGGTCGAGGCCGCCTCCCATGCAGTAGCCATGAACGGCGGCAAAGGTGGGAGCGGGGAAGTTGGAGATGGCATTCATCAGCCGCTGGCCCATGCGCGCGAAGCGAAACGCGTCCGCACCGCTGAGCCCGGCGATCTCATTGAGGTCGGCGCCCGCGGAAAAGAAGTGCGCATTCCCGGTGAGGACCAGGCGCGAAGGCTGATATTTCGCCAGCTCCTCCAGCGCTGCGGTCAGCGCTTGCACCCGCGCCCGCGTCAGGCGGTCGGTGCCATCGGCGGAGATGAGGCGCAGAAGGACGGCATCGCCATGGGATTCCGGTTGGTAAAGTCTGTCTTCGGCGGAGTTCACCAGATAGGCCTACGACTCAGAAGATTTTCAGGCGAATGGTGAGGTATTGCTTTGGATTTTCGCGGACCGCCTTAATCAGATCACGCGTCTCAACCAGAAGATTGTTGGCATTGTTGTACAAGGCAGGATCTTTGATGAACTTGCCGGCGCTGCCTTCGCCGTTATCGAGCCGGTCGGCAATGTTGTTCAGGCGGGTAATGGTATCGTCGATCTTGCGCGCCAGGGCTTCGTCCTTGGCAAGCTTGCCCAGCATACCTTTGCCGGCGTTCACGTCCGCCACCAGTTGATTTCCGTTGGCCACCAGCTTGTTGGCATTGTCATACAGAGCGGGATCTTTCAGGAACTTGCCGACTGTCCCCTGGCCGCTGTTTGCCTCGTCAATGATCTTGTTCAGGTTATCAATCGAGGAGTTCACCTTGTTGTAGAGCTCGTCGCTGTTGAGCAATTTGCCGAACGAGCTGTTCGGCGAATTCATTTCATTGGCGATCTGCTGTAGTTGAGCGAGAGTAGCATTGGCGCGATCGAAGAGCGACGCATCGTAGATGAGCTTGCCAATGGAGCCCTTGCCGCCTTGGATGAAGGTCAGGATATCGTTCAACTGCTTGACCAGCACATTCACGTTCTCCAGCGTGCTCTGGCTGGCGCGCACCACGTCCTGAAGCTGAGGCGCCTGCTGGGTTATCAGTTCGGCGCCGTTGGTCAGCGGACCGCCCTGGGCCTGGCGGCAATCCAGATCGACGTAAACCTCTCCCAGCACGCCGGCGGTCGCCAGCATGGCCTGGCAGCCAGTGGTCATGCTGTTGTCATACTTGGTGGTAATCTTCATGGTGATCTCGACCGGTACCAGGCGCCGCGCCGGATCGGCAACCACGCGAATACCCGTGACGTTGCCGATGTCGACGCCCTCCAGGCGCACGGGTGCGCCGGCCCGCAGGCCGCCAGCGTTATCGACGTACGCGCGTATGAGAATTTTCTTGGTGAACAGACCGGTGGAACCGGTCATGACGAAGATGAGGACCGCCAGGGTGACCAGAGCAATGAGGACAGTAATGCCTACCCGAAGTTGGGACCATCGAACCTGTTTTTCGCTTGGCACGCTGTAACGATCGCCCCTTGGATTCGCCTGCCGCCGCACCGCAGCCCCCGCTGCCGATTGCACTTGCGGAGGGTTGAATCATAACATGTCAGCAGTTGCCGGTTGCCAGTTGCCGGTGGTGGCCTAACCCTGGGTTGATGGACCATTGGGCTATCTTCCTGGCGGAAATCCATTCTTGATTGCTTCCTTGCGTGCTGCTTCACAGGCCCAGCATTCAATCAAGGACGGGGAATTCTTGAGGTCTTGCGAATGCATGGTTATCAGGTGCCCACATTCCAGATAGCAATGCACCAGAGTGCCCTCTCGTACCGTGCGCACCAGTCGCCGCACGATTTTTTCCTCTGCGGCCATAAAAGCAGTCTACTAGTGTACATTCTTGGAATGAGCTGTACGAAAACCGAGGGCACGCTGGAAAGCAGGACGCGGGTAGTGGGTCAGTCTGATTTCCACAGTGGTCCGCGCCGCCTCCGCAGCACAGAATTCCGCAACGGTAGTTGAGTATAATCGCGGCGTTTATGAATCCGTGGGCATTGCCGTGGTGGGGATGGCTTGTACTTGCGGTTGCCCTGTACATCGCGAAAACCACGATCTACGGCGAGGGACACTGGGCGTGGACGGTTCGGTTTTGCTTTGGCGTGGCGATATTCCTATCAGCATTGGTCGGCGTCGTTCAATTCGTCAGGTTGGCATGGTGAGCGTGTAAGACTCGGTTTTCACGCCGTTTTGTCGCCGAGTGCTTTCAGGATAAGCCCTTTGTCAATCCGCTTGGCAGCGCATCCTAATTTCCCCGGACACTCAACGCGAGCCACGCCTGCTCTACAAGTCCATCTCGGCACGGATCATGTTGTCCTCCAGGCTGGAGGACATCTTGAAGCCGAGGCGAGTGCAGATGGCGCGCATCTCGCGATTCTCGGGCAGCATAACCGAGACAACTTTGCTTAGCTTCTCCTCCCGGGCCAACTGAATCAGGCGGCGATACAGCTCCGATCCCAGGCCCTTGTGTTGGGCTTCATCGATGGCGACGGCCGCCAGTTCAGCTTCGCTTTTGCCGTGCAACTTGCTGAGCCGGCCAACTGCCAGGATCTCCGGTTCGCCTTCGTCATTACGGCGCTCGGCCACCAGCGCCATTTCGCGGTCGTAGTCGATGAAGCAGGTGCGCGTCAACCGCTCGTGGGCGGTGCGCTGGGTCAGCTTCAAGGGCTGGAAGTAGCGCAGATAGACGCTGCGCTCGGAGAGCTCGGCGTGGAACTTGATCATCTCCGGCTCGTCTTCCGGACGAATGGGGCGAATGGTGACCGGCTGCCCATCCTTCATGGTCCACTCTTTGACCAGGTGGATGGGATAAGGACGGATAGCCGAGGCGGGCAGCTTGTCTTCCGTCATTTCGGGACCATGGAGCACGACCCGCGCATCCAGCGCCAGCAAGCGCTCGGGCGACGCCAGCAGCGGGTTAATGTCGATCTCCTTGATCCATGGCTGCTCCACCACAAGCTGGCTGAAACGTACCAATAGATCTTCCAGCGCGGTCAAGTCGACCGGCTTGCGGCCGCGAACTCCCTTCAGCGCGCTAAAGATCCCGGTCTGCTCCATCAGACGCAAGGCGAGGGTTGAGTTGAGCGGCGGCAGCGCCAGGGCGCGGTCCTTGAAGACCTCAACCAATTGGCCGCCGGTGCCGAAGAGGATGACCGGCCCAAACTGCGAATCCAGGCTGCTGCCAACGATCAGCTCGTAGCCGTCGAGCTTGACCATGGGCTGCACGGTGACCCCCGAGAAATGTTCCGCGCCAACTTTCTCCGTGACCGATTGCTTGATTGCCTGGAACGCACTCTTCACCGCATTGGCATCGCGCAAGTTCAACTGCACGCCGCCGACGTCGGTCTTGTGGGTGATGGTCAACGAGTACAACTTCAGCACGATGGGATAGCCGATCTCTTCGGCGGCTTGCAAAGCTTCCTGCTCAGTCGCGGCCACGCGCATCTCGACCGTGGGTATGTCATAGGCCTTCAACAGTTGCTTCGACTCGTACTCGGTCAGGATGGTGCGTCCCAACTGGCGTACGTCGCGAATGATGCGCTCGGCTTTGCCGCGCTGCACGGCTGCGTCGGCATGTTGCGGCATCGCCGGGGTCTCGTAGATGCCCTTCAGGTTGTAGGCATAACGCCACATGTAATTGAAGGCGCGCACGGCGCTGTCGGGGAACTGGAAGGTCGGGATGCCGGCCTGGTTCAGGATCTGCTCGCCGGCAGCGACCTCGGCGCCGCCCATCCAACTCGCCAGCACGGGCTTGCCGAGCCCTCTGGCATAAGGCTTCAGTTTCTCGGCGATCTGGGTTGGGGCGGTCATATCCTGCGGCGTCAGCACCACCAGCATGCCGTCGATACTGGGGTCCTTGGCGGCAATTTCCAGCGACTTGGCGTAGCGTTCGGGTTCGGCATCGCCCAGGATGTCCACCGGATTGTTGTGACTCCATTGCGCAGGCAGAATCTCGTCGAAGGCCTTCATGGTGGCGGCCGAGAGCTCAGCCAGCTCGCCGCCGCCGGCGACCAGCGCGTCGGTGGCCAGCACGCCGGGACCGCCAGCGTTGGTCAGAATGCAAAGCCGTTTGCCGCGAGGCCGCGGCTGCTTGGCCAGCACATCCGACTGGAAGAAGATGTCGGCAATGCTGTTGACCCGCAGAACACCGGTGCGGCGAAAAGCTGCATCCAGGACTTCGTCGCTGCCGGTCAGCGCGCCGGTGTGGGAGGCGGCAGCCTTGGCGGCAGCAGCCGTGCGCCCTGCCTTAATAACGATCACCGGCTTGGTCAGCGAGACTTCGCGCGAAGCGGAGAGAAACGAGCGCGCATCGCCGATCGATTCCATGTAGATGACGATGCTGTGGGTGCGGGCATCGCTGCCGAAGTAGTCCACCAGGTCGCCCCAGTTCACGTCCAGCATGGAGCCGACAGAAACGAAGCCGCTGAAGCCGACATTCTCACGCAAGCTCCAGTCCAGCACGGCGGTGCACAGCGCGCCGCTCTGGCTGATGAAAGCGACGTTGCCCGGCCGCGCCACATTGCGCGCGAAGGTCGCGTTCAGCCCGCGAATCGGATTCATCACGCCCAGGCAGTTCGGGCCGATGAGCCGCATCTTGCCGCGGATGATCTCGGAAATCTGCCGCTCCAGCTCCTGGCCATGCTCGCCAAACTCTTTGAAGCCGGCGGAAATGACAATCCCCGCCGGAATGCCGATCTCCACCGACTCGGCAATCAGGTCAGGCACGGTGTCGGCGGGCGTGGTAATCACCACCAGGTCTACCTTGTCAGGCAGGTCCTTGACACTGGGATAGGCCTTGATGCCGAGAACGCTGGGGCGCTTGGCATTGACCGGGAAAACCGTGCCCCCGAAGGGGCTGCTCAGCAGGTTCCACAACACCGAGCGGCCTACGCTGCCGGCCCGCTCGGAGGCGCCGATCACAGCGACGCTGGTGGGAAGAAACAAGGGGTCGAGAGGATGGCTCTCAGTACGGTAAACGTCGGATGAAGGATCAGCTTTCACCGAATTTGCCAACTGCGGTTTGCTGGCGGGAGTAGTAGTCATAAGTCCTCGCGAGTGCCCAAACTCTAGTTTAAGCTCTTGGGTGATGCGCCTGAAAAAAATCCATCACCGAAGCTCGTGAGCTGGCTCACAGGTTGACGCCCGCCGAAAAGGCGGTTCCCGGCGACACAGCACGCGCGCACCGGCTCCCGTTATAATCTCCTCTCGTTGCCCAGGAGATAACTATGCCACGCGGCATCATGCCTCGCCGGCCATCGCGCAGTGGACGTCAGGACAAAGTTTCCAGCGTGCCCATGCGCGCTAAGACCCGAATCGCGAAAGCTGCGCCTGCTCCGAAAAAGCCGATCGCCAAGCCTGCCAAACCCGCCATCAAGTCATCTCGCAAGGCCGCAATCGCCCCCAAAGGCTGCAATCCCCTCGCGCCCGCGCGGGTCAACGAGATATTGCAGCGCCTCGACCAGCGCTATCCCGCCGCCACCTGCGCGTTGCATCACAACAGCGCCTGGGAGCTGCTGGCGGCAACCATCCTCTCGGCGCAGTGTACGGATGTGCGCGTCAACATGGTCACGCCGATTCTCTTCGAGAAGTATCCGACGCCCGAGGCCTTCGCCGCCCTCAAGCCGGAAGAGTTGGAAGACGACATCCGCTCCACCGGCTTCTTCCGCAACAAATCGAAGTCGCTGGTGGGCGCGGCCCGCAAGCTGGTCAGCGACTTTGGCAGCGAGGTCCCGCGCACCATGGACGAGCTGTTGCAGCTTCCCGGCGTCGCGCGCAAAACCGCCAACGTCGTGTTAGGCACGTGGTACAAGATCGCCGACGGCATCGTCGTCGACACCCACGTGCAGCGCATCTCGCGCCGCCTGGAGCTCACTAAGAGCGAAGATCCGCAGAAGATCGAGCAGGACCTGATGAAGGTCATCCCGCGCGACAAGTGGATCGTTTTCGCGCACCAGATCATCCTGCATGGCCGCGCCTTGTGCCTTGCCCGCAAACCCAAGTGCGCCGACTGCCCCCTGGAGAACCTCTGCCACGCCGACGACAAAACCTGGAGCATGGTGGAGATTCACTCAGAGCAGTTTCACAGTTAGTGTAGTCCGGCACGCACGGGTAGAGCGGCGCTTTAGCGCAGGTCTCGCCGCGGACAAGAGAACCGCCCAAGCCTTATAAGAGCGAATTGCCTGGACGCCAGCCTCTGAAGGCTGGCTCTACCCGGTCTACACTAACTCCGAAACTGTTATACACGTCGTCTATCAGGAGCGACGGTTGCAGGTCAAGAGCGGACTGGGTCGACGGTGAATCGAGGGTGGGAAAGTTCCCGCTCATTCGCAATGTATGCGAATGAGCGGGATAGGCGGCTTACGAGTAATCGTAAGTGTATAGGTATTCCCAGTCGCCATTGTTGTCATAGATATAGAAGGCGAGCCAATTGCCGGTCTGGCAGGCGGCCGCTATCACGTTCTGATAGGGAGCGTAAACGGTGTAAAAGTAGCCTCCCTCTACGGGGTAAAGGACGAGGTACGTGTACCCACCGCTGCTATACACGTCGCAGTGGGTTGCATGTACGTAGTTCCAGCCGATGCCATACTGCGGATTGATACCACCCTTTTCGGTAGCGACACTGGATCCATTACCGGGGCTGGCGATCGCTGGTTTTGCGGTTTCTGGCGCCTGCGGCAGCTTTTGGGCGTTAGCCGCCGTAACTAAACCGGCGACAGCGAGGACTACAACCATGGTCAATCGGTTAAACAGGTTCGACATTTGGAAACTCCCTCCGGGCTTAATTAGAACTTGCCGCCGGCAGTAAGTGCAAGACTTATGCCAAAATTCAGCACAAATGCCCAAAAAAGGAACTCCTGTATTCCTCTTGACATGCAGGAATTCGCAGAATTCCACGCGTTTCGGACGGCTCGCGTCACTACCCCATCGGATAGAAGCGACTATCTGTTTGGTTGTGGGACGGGGACTTGCCGCTGCACCTTGCTTCCGCGTCCGCGCGAAACCGTGGCTGTGGAACCGGAGAAGTGTTGCGGCCGATTTTGTTGTGGCAAAGGCCGGCGCCAAGGATCAGGCCCAGGTAGCGTCTGAAAGGTGCAGTTTTCAGACACTACCAGCCCCAAGCATCGCTTCACTGAAGTGCAGGCCGCATTGTACAATCCAGTCAGAACCGCTTACATGGTGAGCTTGTGAAGAGAATCGCGGCTTGTATTCTATTTGTCCTTCTTGCTCTAGCGCTGTCCGCGCCGACGGCTGCCCATGGCAGCACGAAGTACGAGCACCCGAAGGCGCAAAACACCAAGGCACAAAAGAAGGCGCAGAAGCAGTGGAAGAAACAGAGCAAGCAGCAAGCCAAAGCCCAGAAGAAGCAATTAAAGGGGCAACGAAAGGGAGCGAAGAAGTCAAATAAGAATCACCGCACGACTACGGTGACCTAAAGTTCTGCGCCGGTGTTCTCGCCCGCTTCGGACGAGGGGCGGAAAACGATTCCCCTCACACCTGAACTGACGATAGGAATAGACGGCATGGCCAGCGTGCGCGTGGACAAGTGGCTTTGGGCGGCCCGCTTCTTCAAGACTCGCTCCCTGGCTGCCCGAGCCTGTGAGCTGGGCAGGATTCGCTCCAACAACCAGCCGGCTAAGGCTGCCCGCGAGGTCCGGCTGGGTGAGCTATTGCAGATCAGGACCGACAGCGGCGACTTTCAGGTGAAGGTCCTGCTCCTGAGCGAAATGCGTGGCCCGGCAGCGGTCGCTCATACTCTCTATGAAGAAACCGATGCCAGCCGCGAGCTGCGCATCAAGGTGGCCGCAGAGCGCAAGGCCATGAGGATCTTCGCTCCCGCGCCGGAAGGCAGGCCGTCCAAACGCGATCGCCGCAAAATCGTCCAATTCCGCCACCGTGACTAGCACATGTCCGGCAAAACCTTCCCGGAGCGCTTTCCGGACCTCCCGCCGGCGTCCCCGTAGTACTCTGTTAGCGCTCCATTCGTGGCGCAACTTATGAATCGACGCAAGCTGATTCTCCTCGCCGGGCTTCTGGCCGCTCTCGTCTTCTCGTCCGTTCTGGTTACGGCGCAAAAACCGCAGGTCCTGCCGCAGCGCGCTGAGGAGAAACCTGCTCCGCCGCCTCCGCAAGCGCCCCAGGTTACGCCGCAACTAACCAAAGAAGATCTGGAAGCCTTCTTCGACGGCTTCATTCCGATCGAGATCCAGCGCGACGACATCGCCGGCGCTGTGGTCATGGTGGTGAAGGACGGCAAGGTGCTCTTCGCCAAAGGCTACGGCTACTCCGATGTGAAGACCAGGAAGCCGGTCACGGTCAATGCCACGCTGTTCCGGCCAGGTTCGATCTCCAAGACCTTTACCTGGACCGCGGTGATGCAACTGGTCGAGCAGGGCAAGATCGACCTCAACCACGACGTCAACGACTATCTCGATTTCAAGATTCCCGCGACCTTCGGCAAGCCCATCACCATGAAAGACCTGATGACGCACACGCCGGGCTTTGAGGAGACACTGAAGGAATTGTTCGTTGCTGAGGCCGCGGACATGCACCCGCTGCAGCAGTACGTGCAGACGCATCTGCCGGAGGAGATATTTCCACCGGGCACGACTCCGGCGTACTCGAACTACGGGGCGACGCTTGCCGGCTACATCGTGCAGCGCGTGTCCGGCATGCCGTTTGACGACTACATCGAGAAGAACATTCTTACGCCGCTTGGCATGACGCACAGCGCCTTTCGCCAGCCGCTGCCGGAACATCTAAAGCCGCTGATGTCGCAGGGCTACAAGCAGGCGTCGCAACCGCCCAAGGACTTCGAGTTCGTGCAGGCCTGGCCCGCGGGCAGTCTGTCAACGACGGCAGAAGACATGTCGCACTACATGATCGCGCATCTACAGAACGGCGAATACAACGGCGTTCGCATTCTGAAGCCGGAGACGGCGCAGCTCATGCACTCGCGCGTCTTCGGGCTGGTACCGTCGATGAACGCTATGGCTTACGGATTCTACGAGGAGTCGCGCAATGGGCATCGCATCATCGGACACGGTGGCGACACCCAGTGGTTCCATAGCGACCTGCACCTGATGCCCGACGACAACCTCGGCTTCTTCATCTCCTACAACAGCGCCGGCAAACCTGAGTTCTCAGGACGCTCGGCCTTGTGGCAGACATTTCTCGATCGTTATTTCCCCTACCAGCCTCCGGCGGGCGAGACGGTAGCTAACGCCGCGCAGGACGCGAAGTCGGTGACCGGGACCTATTGGCTGAGCCGCCGCTCCGACACCAACGTTGCTGCCGTGATTTCCGCTCTTAGCCAGGTGAAGGTAAGCGTGAACTCCGATGGCACCATCAGCCTTGATCAATTCAAGGACTATGCAGGCAATCCCAAACACTTCAAAGAAATCTCGCCGCTGATGTTTCGCGAGGTCAACGGCCAAAGCCGGCTCGCCTTCATCAAAGACTATGCGGGACAGCAGATCATCGTCATCGACTGGCCATTTTTCGTTGCCCAGCACGTGCCCGTGCTGAAGAACCAGAACCTCAACTTTGGCCTACTCATTTTTGCCGCGGTCATGTTCGTCTTGACGCTGCTGTTCTGGCCGCTGAACGCGATGCTGCGCTGGCACTACGGCTATCGCGCCGAACTTAGCTCACAATATCGAGGCCTGCGCTTCTGGATGAGGTGGGTCTGCGCTCTTAACCTGGCCGTCCTGGCTGGACTCACAGCCTGGCTTATGTCCGCCCAAGACAATATAGGCCTGTTGAGCAGCCACTTTGATGCGAAGCTGCGCGCGTTGCAAGTCATCGGAGTGCTGGGAGTGATCGGCACGCTGGTGGCGATCAACTACTGCGTGCGCTCGTGGCAGTCTGAGGGGCTATGGTTCTGGACGAAGCTGTGGAACACGCTGCTGACGCTGGCCTGCGTGGGCTATGCGTTCTTCCTGCTGAACTGGCACATGCTGAACTTTAGGTTGAACTATTAGGACAGGGTAGAGCAGGCCTTTAGGGACTGGTGTCGCGACCGGTCGTGAATTTCGTTGGTGGGACAAACGGTCCGGATTTCATCGCCACCAGCCGCGAAGCGGCGGCATGAAGTTAGCCCGGGGCGCAGGCCCCGGGTCAGAGTGGTAATAAATCCGAGCCGCGGAGCGGCGATACAGGGTTGCGACACAGTCTCTTTAGGCCTGCGTCGAAGGTGCGTACAGACTTCCGCCGTCGAGATCGGTAGATCTCGACGGCGGACTAAAATTCCATAGCAGTCGCAAACACGGGCCTGAAGGCCCACTCTACCCTACCCTGCGCGCTTCGTCGAGTATCTTGTCCAGCGCGCCCTCCAACTGTTCGGCGCGCTCATTGTAGTCGCTGGCAATGGACTCATACTTCCGCCTTAACACGTGAAGTTCATCGGCAATATTCAGCGCGGCCAGCACCGCAACCCGCAGCGAGTCCACGGTCGCCGCCTGCTGCGAGATGAGACGCATCTTGGTATCGACATACTCTGCCAGTTCGGCAATGTACTCCCCATCGGAACCTCGCAGATGAGATGTCTGATCGTAGATCTCGACCCGAACGTTGCCGCTGCCATTTCCCTTCGCCTGACTCAAACTCGCCCTCCTGGCAGTGGCCAGTGGCTAGTGATCAGAAACGTCAACTCATCTGGTATTTCTGGCAACTGACCACTGACAACTGTTTTCCATTATCCCGCCGACTCTTCCAGCGCCAAAGACTCAATTTGTCCGAGCATCTTTTCTACTCGAGTACGTACCTCTTCCCGCTCGCGGCGCAACCCGACCAGCTCCTGGCGCATGCTATCCAGTTCTTCCTCGCGTTCGTTCAGCTCTTCGCGCAGCCGGGCAGCATCGCGCTCGGCGACCGCCTTGGCCTCGCGCGCCGACTTCAACAACTCAATCGTGCGCAGGATCTTTTCTTCCAGGGACTTGAAATCCGCAGTGGTGGGAGCCACTTCAACTGCATTTGCCGTCATGCTGAGCGACCTTCGTAGGAATTTGTGTTTCCGAGCGCAGTATAGCGCAGAACTGCATGTGCAAAACTGCGCCGCAGTGCGATTATGTGCGATTTGCATCGCGCCGAACCTGAGTGTGCAATGCCGGAGGGCAAACCCGCGCTGGAAACCGTCAGGCGAGCCGATCAGAAATAAAGATTCCAATGCTGGATAAGGGGTATACAATGCCAGCTAACTGGGACACCCGTGGAAATCTCCATTGAAGCCAATTTTGGCGCGGTCTTGGACGCCGCTCCCGACGCCATGCTGGTCGTCGACCGGCACGGCTGCATTGTGCTCGCCAATACACAGGGTGAGCGGTTGTTCGGCTATGCCCACTCTGAGCTGGTTGGTCAGAAGGTCGAGGTTCTGGTCCCGCCCCGCTTCCGCTCCAAGCACCCGGGACACCGCTCCGGCTACTTTTCCGGCGATCCCCATGTGCGGCCCATGGGAGTTGGCCTTACGCTTCATGGGCTGCGCAAAGATGGCACGGAATTTCCGGTGGAGATCAGCCTGAGTCCAATGCAGACTCCGCAAGGCCCCATGGTCATCAGCGCTATTCGTGATGTGACCGCGCGCAAGGGGGCCGAGGACAAGTTTCGCGCCTTGCTGGAATCGGCGCCCGACGCCATGGTGATTGTCGATCAGCACGGGAAAATTGTGCTGGTCAATTCCCGTACCGAGGAACTATTTGGCTATCCCCGGCAGGAGCTGCTGGGGTACTCTGTGGAGGTCCTGGTTCCGGAGCGTTTTCATGCGCAGCATACCCATGACCGGGCATCCTACTTTGCCGACCCGCGTCAGCGGCCCATGGGAGAAGACCTGGAGCTGTTTGGGCTTCGCAAGGATGGCACGGAGTTTGCCCTGGAAATCAGCCTTAGCCCAATCAAGACATCCGACGGCGT
>JBEKQY010000109.1:0-18778 GCA_049519235.1 Candidatus Korobacteraceae bacterium
TGGGCGCCGACGGCCCCGATGCTCTGATCCGCGTGGTGGCGGAAACCGGACCGCCCGCCGCGACCTAATCTCTCTGCCGGCCGCCCCTCCGATTTCTGCTGCACCGGAACAAGAATCATGCTACAAACAATGCACAACTTCCGTTGCACGGCAGTGTCTAATCAAGTGGCCGCGGAAGAATATTCGAGCGAGCATGGGCCGGCGCCAGCCGCCGGGTGGGGGAGGTGCCACACGGATCTGATTACGATCGCAGTGGTAGGCGTTATCGTTGTGAGTTACCTGGTTGGATCCTTGACGAGCTCGGTGGACACCGAGCAGAAACTGCCGCACCGTTACTAGAAGCGGCACAAGATCACAAGAGGCGCAGAAGAAGTACAGCAGCTTCCCGCGCCTTCGCTGCGTCTCTGCGGCGCCGCCATTCCGCACGGCTCAGATCCTTCCGCGAGCGCCTATTTTTCCGGCTTCCACTTATTCAAGAACGCCAGCAGATCTTCGGGCGCCAGCGAGCGTGCTTTTTCGAACTCGCCGCCCTGCTGGCTGTAAAGCAGCTTGCCGTAGCCGTTGAGTACGGCCAGCGCCGGAATGCCCTTCTTCATCGGCACATGATATTGCTGCATGATGTCCTGGTTCTTGTCGCCCTCGCCCACGTCCACATGAACCACTTCGTAATTGCGTTGCAACACGCCGGCCAGGTCAGGACGATGAAAAGCCAGGTCGAGGACGTGGCAGTCGTAACACCAGTTGGCACCAAAGACGATGATCACATTCTTGTGCTGCTTCGATGCGAGCACCAAAGCCTGCTGGATCTCGGCGTGGGCATCGAGGCCGGGCGCGTAGATCGCCTTGCTGGTGGAAGTGGGTTGCTGCAGTTTTGTCGCCTCGCTGCGTTTGGAAGCGACCAGTTTCCAGCCGCCGATCGTCTGTTGCCACAGTTGGCCCTCGGTGACATAGAGCACGTGTTCGCCCGGCGCTGAAGCGGATTGCAGCTCAACCTGAAAGACCACCTTCTGCGCTCCGGCTTGAGGCGACTCCGACTGGATGACATCGAGCTTCATGCGGCGCGGCTTCAGTCCCGTCCAGAAGGCGATCTCGGTGTCGGTGCTGCTGTCGCCCGTTGCCGTCATAACCCGCGCCGGCGGATCGCTGCTATACAGCGCCCGCAGGGCCGTCGCATTGCCGGTGATGATAGCGGCCTTCCACTGCTCGAGTGGGGGGAAATGAGCGGCAGAGTTTGGGATAGCCTGTCCAACAGCGTGAGATAAAGCGCCTGCGAGGGCCATCGCGATAAACAGAAATGCGATTCTACGGCAAAGAAAATTCATTCGTTCCCCAAGAGGTTGACCTTCAGAATTCTTTCAAAACCTGCCGTCCCTACGGGACTCAGATAAATTCTATTGGCTTACCCAGCACTCCGCCTTCGGCTGCGTGCTGGGCTAGACTATTCCGTCCCTAAGGGACTGGTTTGTCGTGAGGTGGATTCCCTGCCAAGCCGAAGCTACTCGTCATACGAATTTTGCAGCTCCATCGCGGCACCAATCCACCCGGAACCTCAATGTCCCCTGTGGTACGGATGTCCCTTCAATATGGTGAATCCCCGATAGAGCTGCTCCAGCAACACCACGCGCGCCAGTTCATGCGGCAGCGTGATCTTGCCGAACGAGAGCACGCTGTCCGCCGCCGCCTGCGTCGCATCGCTCCAGCCATCGGCGGGACCGACGGCAAACAGCAGATCCTGCGTATCGTGAGACTGGTGATACTGGAGGAAGTTAGCGATCTCTTCCGAGCTGAGCTGGCGGCCACGCGAATCCAGCAGCACCAGCACTGGCTGGGTACGCCCGGCGCTCTTCTCCACCAGCTTGAGCAGCGCGGTCTCCGATAGTAACTCGCGGGCATCGCAGGCCGCAAAGCGCGACAGCCGCTTCAAGTACTCCGCGGTCAACGATTGAATTGGCGGACTCTTGGTGCGGCCGATCCATGCAATGTGAAGTCTCACGGTCCGGAACTCTTGCGCGTGCGCTTGGCGGAGGTTGGTTTGCGTGTTGCGGATTTCGCCGGTGTCTTGCGCGACTTGCCCACGACTGTCCCACGCTTCGACGGCTTGCTGGCCGCGGGCTTGCGCGCCGGCTTCTCCAGATCAGCCAACTCCACGCGTGTGGCCGTCTTCCACAGCCGCTCCAGGCCGTAGAATTTGCGCGCGCTCTCCGAGAAAATGTGCACTACAAAATCCACGTAATCCATCAGCACCCAGTCGGCTTGGTGATAGCCCTCGATGTGCTTGGGCTGCACTCCGGTGGCGCTCAGCTTCTGGTCGATTTCATCGGCGATCGCCTGCACCTGGCGCGGGTTTGCGCCCGAGCAAAGCAGGAAATAATCGGTGAAGCCGCTGGCCTGCTCATCCAATTGCAGAACGGCGATGTCCTCGGCCTTCTTTTCCAGGCAGGCGCGCACCGCAAGGGCGACCTGCAAGCGCAATTCATGGTTCTTCAATCGCTATTCGCCTTTCGTCAAAATTCATGGCGCCGACGCGCTCAAATCGTATGTGCCGCCCCCGAGGGGCTCCGGGAAAAAATCCCACCTACCCAGGACTCCGCTTCGCTCCGTCCTGGGCTAACTGCAATTCCACCCTTCGGGTTTCGTTTTTCGCGGATCGCCCTCCTCTGCCGAAAATAGAAATCAGTTCTCACAAAGACCCTGAAGTGCTGGCTATCTTGTCCCCGTCCCGCACGCGGGACTGGATTGTTCCACTTCAGGATTCTTCGCCAAGACGCGCAGACGCAATCCCTAATCCCTAATCCCTAATCCCCGGACCCCTAACTGCTGCCTTGCGGTAGAGCCCCTCCTTTTGGATGTATTCCGCTATGGCCTCGGGCACCAGCCGTTTCAACGCCCCGCCGCGATCCACCGCCCCACGGATCTGCGTGGCCGACACATTCTCGTGCGTCTCCGGCAGCATATGCAGCGTCACTCCCGGTAGCACCAGCGGTCCTGTCATCTTCTCTTTTCGGAATAGCCTGGTGACCTCGGCCCGCGGGCGGAGCTTTTCCGGAAGCGACGACGCCACATCCGCCAGCGAATATCCCGGGCGCGCCGCCACGATGAAATCGCACTCCGCCAGCAGTTCTTCCGCCCTGTACCACGCGGCGATGTCCTGGAACGCGTCCATCCCAATCAGAAAGTATAAGTGGTTGCTGTTGCCCAGCATCTTTTTCACCCGCCGCACGGTATCGATGGAGTAGCTCGGCTTGCGTTCCTTATTCGGCAGCTCGGGATTGAGCGCCTCCAGCAGCGACGGCACAAACTGCTTCTCGCCCGCCAGCGCCAGCGCAATCATTGCATAGCGGTGATAGAAGGACGTGATCGGCGTCTTCTGCTTGTGGGGCGGAATGTCGGCAGGAATGAACCAAACCTGTTTCAGGGCAAACTTCGCAACCGCCGCGCGGGCCACGACTATGTGTCCGCGATGAACAGGATCGAAGGTGCCGCCGAAGAGTGCGATATTCATGCAGGCTGTCTGTACAGTTTCGGTGTTCCGGCAGCCGGATGCAAGGGGTAGGCGACGATTCCGCGATTAGGGAACAACCTGGCCGGCTCGGCATGGATCTCGCTCAGACCGGCTCCCGAGCTAGGCACGCATAACATCATCAAGCGAAACCACCGCCCTCCCAAAGCGCTCCGAGAGGTATGATCTTGGGAGGTCACGCCAAGAGAGATGAGTGAGATCGGCCAGAAGACGAGCGTAAGTTGGCGGAGAGCGCCGCGCTTATATCTCGCAACCATGTTGCAGCAGCGCGAGGACCAGGTATTCCTGGTTCTGGCGCTGGTGATCGGCGCGCTGACCGGCTTGGCGGTGGTTGCTTTCATCCTGTTGACAGAACGAGAGGGGATGCGGCTGTATCCGCCGGGCAGTGATCGCTGGCGACGGGTGCTATTCCCTGTCGTAGGCTCATTGGGCATCGGTTACTTGCTGTTCCGCTATTTTCCTAACGCGCGCGGCAGCGGAGTGCCGCAAACCAAGGCTGCGCTGTTCGCCCGCGAAGGCCGCATCACCCTGCGCACCGTGCTGGGAAAGTTCTTTTGCACCTCGGCAACCCTGGCCAGCGGAATTCCGCTGGGCCGCGAGGGACCTTCCGTTCAAGTGGGCGCGGGCATTGCTTCCGTGCTGGGGCGCTTCCTGGGATTGCGGCCCGAAAAAGTGAAGGCGCTTCTGCCGGTAGGTGCGGCGGCGGCCATTGCAGCCGCGTTTAACACGCCTCTGGCGGCAGTACTGTTTGCGCTGGAGGAGATCGTGGGCGACCTGCACGCGCCGGTGCTGGGCTCGGTGGTGTTGGCCTCCGCTACCTCCTGGATCGTACTCCGTCTCTTGCTCGGCAATAACCCTCTATTCAAGGTCCCGCAATACGAACTGGTACATCCGCTGGAACTTGCCATCTACGCGGTGCTGGGCGTGGCCGGCGGTCTGGTTTCTGTGGCATTCACGAAACTTTTGCTGGACATGCGGGAGCGCTTCCTGCGCTTCCCCCAAAAGACCGTCTGGTTCCAGCCGGTAGCGGGCGGTTTGTTGGTGGGGTTGATGGGATGGTTTGTGCCGCAAGTCTTGGGCGTGGGTTATGGCTATGTCGGCGATGTCTTGAATGGACGGATGGCGTTCAAGCTGATGGTCCTGTTGGTGGTGCTGAAACTTCTAGCCGTGACCACCAGTTATGCTTCGGGCAACGCGGGCGGTATTTTCGGCCCCGCCCTGTTCATCGGCGCCATGTTGGGAGGTGCGGTGGGCACCGTGGCACATCATCTATTGCCCGCCTACACCGCGGGGCCCGGCGCCTACGCGCTGGTCGGAATGGGCGCGGTTTTCGCGGGTATCGTGCGCACTCCAATGACCTCGGTGCTGATGATTTTCGAGACGACGCACGACTATGCGGTCATCGTCCCGCTTATGATTTCCAATCTGGTGAGTTTTTTCATTTCCTCACGATTGCAGCGGCAGCCCATCTACGAAGCCCTGGCCATACAGGATGGCATACACCTGCCTACGGAAGAGACGCGTCACCGGCATCGTGAGCGCCAGGTAGCCCGAGTCATGCACACTGCGACCGAGTTGCTGCCAAGCGAGATCACGGTTGGAGAAGCCCTGGAATGGGTCCGTGCAAGTGAATTCCGCACCTGTCTGGTGACGGACCGACGCGGTGTGGTTGGCGTTATCAACCTCCCAACGCTGGAACGGGAGGCAGCGAACGGTGCCGCCAAGCGGCTAGGTGAGATCGTGAGCGGGCTGGACTTTCCGCACGTTCATCCCGACCAGGGGCTTGATTTGGCGCTGGAGCGCATGGGCGCAAACCAGATTGAAATCCTGCCCGTGGTGAGTCGTGCGGATGTGCACAGGTTGGAAGGCATCGTGACCTTGCGTGACGTTCTGGATTCCTATGGTGTCAACATGCCCGGCCTGGCTTAGGCAAGCTCCGATTAAGTCACAGCGAGGTCTCTCAGTGGCTATGCCAGTTTCGGAGTTAGTGTAGATCGGGTAGAGCCAGCGTTCAGGCTGGCGTCCAGGCAACTCACCTTTATGAGGCTTGGGCCGCTGCGGTCATTTCCAATGACCGCAGCGGCCCAAGCGGTTCTCTTGTCCGCGGCGAGACGCGGCGCTGAAGAGGCTGTTACGAAACTCAGCTCATCTTTTCCGCGGCGGAACAAAACAACGAAATCCAAGTGCCGTAGGCACGGAACAGTCTAGCCCAGCACGGAGCCGAAGGCGGAGTGCTGGGTCAAGTGGGAAAAGAATGCGGGTCCCGTAGGGACGGCATACGTTTCGTAACAGCCGCTGAAGCGCCGCACTACCAGGCCGTCCCCTTCAATCAGGAAGTTCCTTCGGTTCAATAGCTTCAGCAGCCGGAGTGGTTGCGGACTGTTGGTCGAACTTCGCGAAGGCGTTCAGCGCGTCATGCAAATGAGGGAAGATCATTTCGGCGCCAATCGCCTCGGTGATGTGATGCCGGTCGAAGTCGGCTCTTAGATAGGGCGACACTCGCGCGAAGGCCAGCGTCACACCCGCCCGGGACATCGCCTGATGAAGCTCGCGCAGCACGCGCGCAGCCGTGTAGTCGAGATTGGTGATGGTCTCGGCATCGACCACCAGCCAGCGCACCGGCGAGGGCGCGGGGCCAACTATAGTGCGAATCTCCTCCGTAAATCGGCTGGCATTGGCGTAGAACAGCGGCGCCCCGAAGCGGTAGATGGCCAACCCAGGCTGGGTCATAGCACCCGGCGCGGGAGGCATAAGACGCCAGTCCGCAGCGCCGTCGGCCACCACCACTCCCGTGTGCGGGCTGTAGGTGTGGCCCACGATGCGGAGCAGCGACATTACCATCGCCAGAATGATGCCCTGCTCGACGCCTACCAGCACCACCACCGCCGCCGTAATTACAGCCAGCCAATATTCGCCGGGACTCTCGCGGCGAATGCTGGCGAGGCCACGCAAATCGACCAGCTTGATAGCGATGATGAAGACGATGGCGCCCAGCACGCAGCGCGGCAGATACTGGAGCGGTTTGGTCAGGAAGAGCAGTGCCAGCGCAACCACCATGGCGGTGGAGATCTGCGCCAGTTGGCTGCCTCCGCCGGAGCTTTCCACCATCGCGGTCTGCGTAGGACTTCCATTGACCACGAAGGTCCCGCTGAAGGCGGCGGCGGCGTTGGCTGCGGACAATCCTGCCAGGTCCGAATTCTCGTCCAGCGATTGATGGTGGCGTGCAGCGTAGACGCGGGCCGTGGCCGCGCTTTGAGTAAGGACCATCACGAAGCACGATCCCGCGAGGCCAATCAGAGATCCGATCTCCTTGGTGTCGGCGTGCGGCAATCCCAGATGAGGCAGACCGGCTGCTACGGGCCCAGTGATGCTGATACCGTGACCGGCAAAGTTCCAGACCCAACTGGCGGCTACGGCGCCCACGACGGCGATGAGCGGCCCTGGAAACTTGGATACCACTCTCTCCAGCGACAAAACCCCGACCACCACCGCTGCCGAGACAGCGAGGGTGGGCAGATGCACGTGGGGCAAATTGCGCAATACCTCTGCCAGTTGCGGGATTGTTCTGCGGGAGGTCACTTCCAGGCCCAGCATCTCGCCGAGCACGGCGATGCCGACTTGAAATCCCACGCCGGTCAGAAAGCCGACCAGGACAGTTTGCGAGAGGAAGTTGGCCAGAAAGCCCAGCTTAAGAAGTCGCGCCGCCAGCAGAAGCAAGGCCGTCAGCAGGGCGACAAGACCGGCCAGCTCGACATAACGAGCGCTGCCCAGCGGCGCCCGGCCCGCGAGGCCACCGGAAAGAATCGCCGCGGTTGCTGAGTCGGCTCCAACCACCAGGTAACGCGAGGAGCCGAATGCGGCGAAGGCGACTGGCGGCAGGAGCAGCGTATAGAAACCGGTGACCACAGGCGTGCCGGCGATCTTGGTGTAACCCAGGGCTTGCGGGATGTTCATCGCCGCCAGTTGGAAGCCGGCTAGGGCATCGCGAATCGCCCGCGTCCAACTTAGCGGGCGCACACTCTGGAACAGAGTCCACGAGCGCCGGTTCTCTCCACCCTCGCTCATTTCCTGACCTCGGGGTCGTTCGGCGGCTCCGTCAGTTCCAACTTGGTCCTTGTCGCGACTCTCGTACACGCCTGAGAATGTAACACTCCCGTCAAGAGTGAAGAGTTTTCCGAGGCAGCCAAATTGTCTCACCGTTCTCCGGCTGCCTCACGCGGGAGATGCTATTGCTTGGGGTTCTTGTTCCTGGCGGACGGATTCTTTCCATCTGACTTGATCTCCTCCTCAGCCGCCCGGTGATATTTCTTTCGGATCATCTCAAGATCCACTTGCGGCCGGGGCAACTGCATTCCCAGCTCTTCCAGGGTCGCGGCGACGATCTGCGAGACCGCCAGATTGCGAAACCACTTGTGATTGGCGGGGATGATGTACCACGGCGCGTGCTTGCGGCTGGTTTCGGCGAAGATGTCCTCATAGGCCTTCCTGTAATCGTCCCAGTATTCGCGCTCGCGGTAGTCGTCCTCGCTGATCTTCCAGTTGCGCGCAGGATCGACCAGGCGCTGCCGGAACCGCTCCAGTTGCTCTTCCGGGCTGATATGAAGGAAGAACTTCAGGATGTGAGTGTTGTTTTGGCGATGCAGCGTCTCCTCGAAGTCGTTGATGAGGTCGTAGCGTTTGGACCATACCTCCTTGGGGACGAGCTTGTGGACCCGCACCACGAGCACGTCCTCGTAGTGGGAGCGGTTGAAGACCGCAACCATGCCCTTGGCAGGCGCATGAGGATGCACCCGCCACAGGAAATCGTGTTTGAGTTCCTCCGCTGTAGGCTGCTTGAACGCCGTTACAGTGGTGCCGGCGGGGTTCATCGCACCCACCACGTGCCTCACCGTGCCGTCTTTGCCGCCGGCGTCCATTGCCTGCAACACAATCAGCAGGGAGTGCCTGCCCTCCGAAAACAGGAGGTACTGGAGTTTGGTCAGCTTGCCGCAGTACTTTTCGATCTCAGCTTTCGCTTGCTTCTCCGAGACATGTTTGCCGCAGTAGCCGGGATCGATTTTGGCCAGCTTCGGCCTTTTGCCAGCTTCCACCACGAACGACTTGCGATAATCCATGCACCTCTCCAATGTCCGCTGTAGTTACTGCGGCAGGGATATTGTCGCTCAGCCCTTGGCCGCGCAGCCAACATCAGGTTATACATCAGCCATGGTTTCCGGACTCGCTTTCTTCGCAGTGTCGCGTCAATATTGGTGAATTGCGAGATCGGAACGCAGATGAATTGAGAGAAGTACCGCGGCGGCAATTTCTTGAGCTTTCCAAATCCGGAAAGGGCCTTCGGCCATCCATTGATTTTTGTAAAAGTCTTTTCTGCCGTTCCGTTGGCACTGATCGGAAACCGTGTTGCTGCACCCTAATCTGGATTTTGGGACTATGTGTTGCGGTTGTATTCTTCTGGCCCGCAAATCGCAAACCTTTTCTCGCCAGCAATCCACGCATAGCACCACCGGGTCTCGTGGGGCTGTCGGCGAGTTACGGCCTGCTCCCCGAACACGTCTTCGTAAATTATGCGCCCATACCACACCAAGAATTTACCGGCGACGCTCTGTACAAAAATTTGCTTCTTTGGGTCCAGCCCAACTCCAATCGGGAGATCGCTCTCACCCACAACAAACATTCGTTCAGGAGTGCTAACCTGCCATTTATAAACAGGGGGGACGGGCATAAGGTCGGGCGTGCTGACAAATTCGTACTGAATATGAATGCTTATCACTACAGCCGGAGTGCGCCCCCGATTATTCAAAACATTTATGAAATTCTCAATTGGGAAAGGAGGAGAGTTGGGGTCTTTCTGAATCTTCACAGTCAACCACGCTCTCTCAGCATTGATTACCGCTTTGGCATTAAGAAGAGCAGCTTCGGCAGCATCTCGCTGGTGCGGGATGCTGTCCCGCGTAGCCTTAGCAGCCTTGGCAGTCTCTCTGGTTTGTTCAGCGATGGCCAGCAGAGTCAGAATTATGGCCCATGTTGTCGTCCCGTTTGGCCATCTGAAAAAGCCATACCAACCTGGAGTGTTCCGTTCGGTATTGCCTATGTTCTGTTGGGGATGATTTTCATCCGGTTCAGCAGCGACAGCCTGTTTGTTAGGTGCTGTGGCTGGTGCTGCGGAATTATTGGCGGAGCTTTCATCTTGACGGGCTATGTAAACTGCCAACCCCAGAACCACAATAAACGCAGCGATGTATTTGACCATAGCCACAAAATTGTAGCAGTCCAAGTCATTATTACTGACACACAAGCTCTTGCAGCGTCCAAACATGATCTGTCAATCCTGCACGAACAGCAGGAGTGGTGCCTAGAGTCGTATGTACGCGACAGAAGTTGTACCACGCTACAAATAGCGTGACAGCAGCAGCCAAGTTGTAAACGCTCTTGCTTGCTGCATTGGTCTTACGGGTGAATCGTCTCAGATGCATTCTGACACTCAAGTTGGCGCGTTCGATGTGACTGGTGGATATCCGGGAGTGGTCGGGCTCTCCCATGATGACATTAGGCACTGCTGCAATGATATTGCCGCTTCCGTACCATTCTGGGCCCGTTTCCAAGCGCCCGTAAATCTTCCGCAACTGGGCGAAGTGTACATCAGCACCAAACCACTCCTCGATTGCTCCGACATACCCGCGAAGGGCATCAGCAGTGATCTGGTACACGCCTTTGGTGCGTTTGCTCAGGTCTTTAACAAAGGCAAAGGCATTGACCGTGTTCCTTGCTCCGATATGGTAGGACAGAATCATCTTGCTCTCACTGTCCAGTGCAAGCCACGTCCATTGGTCGCCCCACGTCTTAGGCGAACCGTTCCTGAGCCTACGTCCATGACAGCCGCAGTATGTCCAAAGCTCATCAAGCTGGACGTATGTGGGCCGGACATTGCGGACTCGCTCATCAAACACTCTCCGGGCATTGCCAGCAGCAGTGTTCATCAGAGCAAGTATTGTTTCGAGATGCAGACCAGTGAGACGCGAGATTGCTCTAACGCTGGCACCTTCCAGCATCATGCCAAGAGCACGAACGGCAGCATCAGGGTCGGTGTAATGATTGCCTATCTTGGTGGGGGTGTCAGAGAACGTGGTGGAACAGTAGGTGCATCTGTATCGCTGTATCTTGCGCTTACCGTAGAAGCCGAAACGCTTCACGGTATCATGTTGACAACGCTTGCAGGTCACATCATCCTTGCACTTTCTCGCAGACGTGGCCTACTATTAGCTTGGGTCGGCATTGCAGGTCACTCTGCGTGTCGAACAACCCTGTCACTGGTTCGCGCCAGTGGCAGGGCGTTAAATGTTGGGGTGACGGGTGGGCCTCGAACCCACAACCAGAGGATTACAAATCCTCCGCTCTTCCGGATTGAGCTACCGTCACCACAAGGACAGGGCATTCAGGGGTTCGCGCCCAAGAATGCCCTTCGCCTATTTAGTCAATGGTGGCGATCTCGTCATAGCAGTGCTCCTTTCCAGTGGATTGAACACATAAACTCATTTCTTCGTGGGAGGTTTAGGGCTTTTGTCGTAAGTAAAGCCTTCCTTCCGGGGAGCCAGCCCTTTGCTCTTCCAACGATATCCGCCAAATGCAGCATCACCGAACGGCTCAATTTCAGTGGATGCGATAAGCCGTTTTATAACGCTGTGAATGGAAGCCATTGGGTTGGCTTGAGAGTTGAGATCGAAACCTGTAGCAATCAACTGGTCTCGAACTTGAGTAGGGAGAAGACCGTTCGGGTAGGCTTGGCGGTATATCTCTCGAATCGAATCAGTGATGCCTGTGCCGTAGGATTCAACGGCCTCTACAAAACCCGCTCGCTCGCTGTCCGACAGCATATTGGCGTTGGCAAGAATAAGGCTTCGCAGCTTCGTCATCTGACGTTCGGCCTCTTTCTTCTTCTCGTCCCATTCGTGAAGCTGAGCGAGCGCCCAGCGAATCTGCTGCCGATACGGAGTGTAATCATCTGCCATATATAAAGGATAATAGACATGCTGAATCGGAATGTCAATCGGAAAGTAACGAAATGCACAGAAAAATTAGTCGGATGGGATTGGGCTATTCAGGATGCGAAGATGCGAATCAAACGAATGAGGCAGTCGATTCGAACGTTTCAGCGGATGCGCGATGCGGGAGAGCCGTGGCATGAAAACGCACCTGTGGAAAACCAGCAACACTAAATCCGAGCAGTACCGTTCCGTTTACTCGCGAGTTACAATCAGTAGTGTGCCGGAATTTCTAAATCCGGCAGCCGAGGGCGGCATCTAACTCTCCAGGGAAGGTTTGACTGAGTGTGGTTCCGGGGAGGCCAAGCTTTGGCCTCCGTAACGTTTGGCGGGAAGCCGGCGTTTGCCATGAACAACATAGCTTGACCTTCCTGGGCGCGGGAACCGTGTCTGCCCCTTTCAACAGGAGTTGTCAGTGAATTCGACGGTCAAGACGGTCGTGTTCTGGCTCGTAATCGTGCTCTCCGGCGTGCTGCTGTGGCAGGTCGTGAAGGGCGCGAACTCGGGCGCGAAAGAGCGCGAGATTACCTTCTCAGAATTTCTCTCCCAGGTGGACCAGGGCAACGTCAGCGAAGTGACGATTATTGGCCAGGAGGTCCGCGGCAAATTTAAGAACGACAAGGCGGGCTTCCATACCACCATCATGGCCGGCTATACGGACATGGTCAAGGAACTGCGCGACAAAGGCGTAAACATGGCCGTCAAGGACGCCGCCGGCGGCTGGCCCAGTTGGTTGCTGAACTTGGCGCTGCCAGTCGTGCTATTTCCCGCCTGCTCTCCATGCAGCAGAAGAAGGTGACCTTCAAGGACGTCGCCGGCGTGGATGAAGCCAAGGAAGAGCTGAAGGAGATCATCGAGTTCCTGCGCGAGGCGCAGAAGTTCCAGAAGCTGGGCGGTCGCATTCCGAAGGGCGTGTTGCTGGTTGGGCCTCCGGGAACCGGCAAGACGCTGCTGGCGCGCGCCGTGGCCGGCGAAGCCAATGTGCCGTTCTTCAGTATCTCCGGTTCGGATTTTGTGGAGATGTTCGTCGGCGTCGGTGCAAGCCGCGTCCGCGATCTGTTCGAGCAGGGCAAGAAGAATGCGCCCTGCATTATCTTCATCGACGAAATCGACGCCGTCGGCCGTCATCGCGGAGCTGGTCTCGGCGGCGGACATGACGAGCGCGAGCAGACCCTGAACCAGTTGCTGGTCGAGATGGACGGCTTCGAGTCAAATGAAGGCGTGATCCTGATCGCCGCGACCAACCGTCCTGATGTGCTTGATCCGGCGCTGCTGCGGCCCGGCCGGTTCGATCGCCGCGTGGTGGTCTCGCGTCCTGATGTGCGCGGACGCGAAGAGATCCTGCGGGTTCACACTCGCAAGATCCCCATCAATGACGACGTGGATTTGGGCGTGCTGGCCCGCGGCACACCGGGCTTCTCCGGCGCCGACCTGGCCAACATGGTGAATGAGGCTGCCCTGGTTGCGGCCCGTCAGAACCGCAAGACGGTGCTGATGTGGGATTTCGAGCAGGCGAAGGACAAAGTCCTGATGGGCGCGGAGCGCAAGTCGATGCTGCTCTCGGACGAAGAGAAGAAAGTGACCGCGTATCACGAGGCCGGCCACGCGCTGGTCGCCGCCCTGCGCGAGCACTCTGATCCGCTGCACAAGGTGACCATCATCCCGCGCGGCATGGCTCTGGGCGTCACCATGCAGTTGCCCATCGACGACAAGCACACTTACACGCGCAACTATCTGGAAACGCGGCTGGCCATCATGATGGGCGGGCGCGTTGCCGAGGAACTGTTCCTCAACACCATGACCACGGGCGCGGGCAACGACATTGAGCAGGCGTCAGACCTGGCGCGCAAGATGGTCTGCGAATTCGGTATGTCGTCGCTGGGGCCGATCACCTTCGGCAAGAAAGAAGAGCAAATCTTCCTGGGCCGCGAGATCAGCCAGCATCGCGACTTCAGCGAAGAGACAGCGCAGAAGATCGATGCCGAGGTCGTCCGCTTCGTGGATGACGGCTACAACTCGGCGCGGCACATCCTGGAGAACAACCGGCCGATATTGGAGCGCATCGCCATGACGCTGCTGGAGCGCGAGGTCATCGATGCCAACGATATCCAGTTGATCATCGAAGGCAAAGAGCTTCCAGTGCGGGTGAATCCCAACGTTCCTCCGCCTGCGAAGGAAGATGTGCAGCAGGTGCTGAAACCGGCTCCGGGCCAGCCGAACGTGGCCCCCGGCGAACGGCCAGCGCAGGCGTGAAGAAGCAACTAGCAGCTAGCAATTAGCAACTAGCTGAGGCGAAAGGGCGGCCCACGTGGCCGCCCTTTCGCTTAATGGCGTTACCCCATTCGAGCACCACGAATGAGCGGAGCACCCGGCTCGGCCACGCGCCTAATCCCTGTCTTTATCATAGTCACTTCGGCTGATATTCCTCCCCTCCATGCTTACAGCCCTTTCGTCGATGGTGTAGGTGAAGGTCAATACTGAATAGCCGTTGGGCCCGACATAGCACTCGAAAGGATTGCCCATGGAATAAACCGGGTCACGGCCGGGAAATTCCGCCTTCGCCTTCAGATAGTAGGTCCCGGTTTGAAATATGTTGATGTCCACCTGACTGTTTGCTGGAATGAACACTTCGTGGTACTTAACAGCGCCTGGATTGGTGTTTCGCATTACTTTTATTTCCATTGTGCGCTGGCTTCGGTTCACAATTTGCACTTCCGCTGGGTGGGATTGAGCGTACAGACCGCTGCTCAGTCCTATCAGGAACAACCCGATCAGATACGTTGGCGCGTATTTCATCTTATGCTCCTCAGTTGCCGTTCCCATCTTTGGCCAACTGCAAAATCCAGGGCCTCAGTCGATCAAATGGTGTCTGTGACATGATACGGGAGGCGATGTGATTTCCTCTCCCTCTCATTCGAGCACCGCGAATGAGCGGGGCGTCCTGTTTCATTTTCTGTCGTAGCGCACCGCCCGACAATGATAAAATTCCCCGCTAGTCTTCCGATCTGTCAGGTCCCGATTCTATAGCACCAAACCTTGGAGGGCACGATGCTCCATCCCAAAAGCCGTTGGCTATCGCTACTTCTGACCTTCTATCTGCTGCTCGGCATTCCCGTGCTGGAGCTACCGGCGGCCGGCGCCGCATCCCCGCAGCAGGCAACAAAATCGGGCAAGGCGGCGCAAGCACAAGCCCCAGCGCAAACGCAGGAGCAAGCCGGCGAGGAAGAGCAGCCGCAGAATGCATCCGAGGCCGCTGAGCAGGGCGAAGAAGAGGAACTCGCGCCGGCAGCGGTCACGTTCGACGTCTCGAAAGATTCGCCGCTGATCCAGGCGCTGTACCAGGCCACGCGCGAGACCAAGGAGCAGGCGATCCTGGAGCAGATCGCGAAAGCACAAGCGCTGGTTGACAGCGGCGCCGATCTGAAGGCAACTGACCCGCAAGGCCGGACGGCGCTGCATTGGGCGGTCTTCGGATCGAGTTACACAACCAAGCCGAAGGTGTTGGTGGCGTACGAAAAGCTGGCTGACGGGATGATTCAGCGCGGCGTCGAATTGAACCGGGAAGACCATTACCAGGACACCGCGCTTGACTATCTGCTCTATTCGCCCAACTTCGAGATGCAGACCTTGCTGATCGAAAACGGCGCCACCAGCGGCTTCCTCACGGCCTTTGGCCATTTCTTTGACCAAGTCTCCGCCGGCTTTCCTAAGACGCAGGCTGCCCGCATCGCCACTACGCGAACCGCCGACCTGACGCCCGGTATGACGTTTCGCATCCAGTTGCAATCGCCGGTCTACAGCGACCGTTCGCGCACCGGCGATCCCATCACGGCCTGGGTGGTCCAGCCGGTTTATAACGGCAAGCAATTGCTGATCGCGCCGGGAACCATCATCGACGGCACCGTGCTGTTCGCGCAGAAGGCGCCGAATAAATACGACCGCCCGCGCATGGTACTCGACTTTTCCAACGTGCCGCACAAGGAGGGCACGCGCTCGCCGCTCTACCTTCGCGTCCTGGATGTGGAGAACGCCCGCGAAACCGTGCGCAACAACGAAATTATCGGCATCGTGCAACCGCACGCTTCAACCAAGGTGTCGTTGATTACCGCCGCGGCGGCCGCGTCGAATCCCATCGCAGGCTATGCCATCAAGGGCGCGCAGACCATCTACGGCCTGTCGATCCGCCGCGAAATCTGCTTCCCGGAAGGCACGGACATCATTGTCCAGGTGGTGCGGCCGTCGATGATGAAGGAAAAATCGAAGTGGACGGGCTGGCCGAAATTGCCGGTCACTCCCGAGTTGCAGAAGATTGTACACAACGCGCCGCTGCGCACCCAAACCAGCAAGCAGGTCCCGTCGGACCTGACGAACGTGATCTTCCTGGGCACGGAAAAACAGTTGTTTACCGCGTTCGACGAAGCCGGATGGTACCAGGCCGAGAGCCTCGGTGTGGGATCGGGGCTGAAAAGCGTTCAAGCGACCATCCGCAAGACCGGCTATAACAGCGCGCCGGTCTCATTGCTGACGCTGAACGGCGCGCCGCCCGACTACGTCTTCCAGAAGGGACTTGACACCTTCGCCAAGCGCCATCACATCCGGATTTGGAAGCTGGCTGAGACCTACAATGGCCAAGAGGTCTGGATTGGCGCCGCGACCCACGACATTGACATCGCGAATTCAAAGAAGGGAACCAAGTGGTCGCATCGTATCGATCCTCATGTCGACCGCGAGCGCGACGTGATCGAGGTGGACCTGCTGTACAACGAGATGGCCAAAGGATACGCGTACGTAGGCCGGCCCGACGCTCCCAAGAAAACTTCCAATGGCAGCGGCGATGAGATGCTCACCGACGGCGAGATACTGGTATTACAGCTAGGCCAGCCAAAGACACCCAACCGCGAGACACTGCCGGCGGTGTCGGCGTCGGGAAACTGATTCGACTGCTTGACCCTTTAATGGCTGCATGGTCGCCACTTTCTGGCGGCGCTCGGCTACCCGCATGGGCAGCTTGTTTTGCGCGACCAGACAGCGCACAATGTTAAAACTCTAAGAAGACATTTGTTGGACTTCCGATAAACCCTTTGTGTCGGAAGTGCGTTTTGGCTTTTGTCTTGCCGACGTGGTGGGACACTACCTCTTCAATCCGTATGCTGTAACTTTCGACTTCGAGAATATGCGGGTCCCGCTACAGAATTGATTTAGCTGTAAGACTGACTCAAACTAAATTACCAAGGAGAAAGTATGAACCGGACGCCGTGGAGGTTTGCAGGACTGTGTACGCTCGCGATGGCCGCCGTTTGGGCCATACCGGCCGGTGCGCAGATGGCAGAGGTCAAAGAAAAACCGCCGATGTACTCGTATGTAAGTTTCTGGACGATCCCGCGCGCGCAGTGGGCGGAAATGGCGAAAGCTGATGCGGCGGATCAGGCAGTCCTGGACAAGGCTATGTCCAGCGGAACAATTGTGGGCTATGGCAACGATGTGAATCTGGTTCACACGCCCGACGGCCCAACCCACGACGATTGGTGGTCGTCAATGTCCATGGCCGGATTGATGAATGTACTCAGCCAGTTCTACGCCAACGGCAGTGCCACTTCTCCGGTCCTGGAGAGCGCCACGAAGCACTGGGATGGCATCTACGTCAGCCGCTATTACAACTGGCATTCCGGATCGGTGAAGGGCGCGTACACGCATGTGGGATCCTACAAATTAAAGCCAGACGCGCCGGACGAGGCTGTAGGTATGCTCAGTAAGAATCTCCTCGTGCCGCTACTGGAGAAACTGCTGGCCGAAGGTACGATTCAGGAGTACGAAATCGATACCGAAGCGGTCCACACTGAAGCCCCTGGCACGTTTTGGGTTGTTTACATGACGGCGAATGCGGAAGGCATAGACAAGGTCAACGCTGCCGTGCGGGATGCCATAAAGTCGAACCCGTTGGGCGGCGTGGCATTCGATTCCATGGTGGACTTCACCCCGCACCGCGATTACCTGAGTCGCACCAACGCCATCTACCAGTAGTTTCCACTTTCCCGATCCCGTCCGCGAGCGACCCGTTCTGGCGCCGCTCGCGGGCCGGGTTTGAGACGCGCAAACTCCATGTGCTAGCATTGCAGGTTTGTTACAGCTTCACCATGCTCAGGCCCCGGGCCAGCATGGTGCCCCGCCTTTTTGCCTCGCCGGCAACCTCGGGGAGTTTACAAGCACGATTTTGTAACCAATGAGTACAGGCAGAGCGGCCCTTTCAGCGCCGCGTTTGCAGCCCAGTCAAATCGCTGAGTCGGGTTGGTCATCACAGATGACCAGCCCGACTCAGGGCTGACATGCGCTGAGGTTAACGCCAGCCTAAAGGCTGGCTCTACCGACTTTCAGATGAATTAAGGAGTCATACGTGAAGAATTACGAAGGCGCAAACATTCGTAATGTCGCTCTGGTTGGGCACTCGCACTCGGGCAAGACCTCGCTCACCTCGGCCATGCTGTTCACCGCTGGCGCTACCCAGCGGTTGGGCCGCGTGGATGAAGGCAACACCACCACCGATTACGAAGAGGAAGAAATTTCGCGCGCCATGTCGATTTCCGCGGCGACCGCCGTGGTGGAGTGGGGCAAGACCAAGATCAACCTGGTCGACACGCCCGGCTTCAACATGTTCATCCACGAAGCCGAGATGGCGCTGCCCGCAGTGGAAGCTGGACTGGTGGTGGTGGATGCGGTCAGCGGCGTGGAGGTGGTGACCGAGCGCATCTGGCACTACTGCGACAAGCTGGCGCTGCCGCGCGTCATCGTCTGTACGCGCATGGACCGCGAGCGCGCCGACTTCACTCGCGTGATGGAGTCGCTGACTACGGCCTTCGGGCGCACCGTGGTTCCGGTGCAGTTGCCCGTCGGCGCGGAGAAGAGCTTCAGCGGCGTCATCGACCTGGTGAAGATGCAGGCGTACACCTACGAGATGGGCGGCAACGGCAAGGCCAAGATCGGGCCGATCCCCGACAATCTCGCCGAGCAGGCCAAGGCAGCGCACGAGCGGCTGGTGGAACTGGTGGCCGAAGGCGATGATGCACTGATGGAAGAGTTCTTCGATAAGGACACCATCGACGAAGAACACATTATCGGCGGCCTGCACAATGCGATTCGCGAAGACAAGATTTTCCCTGTGCTGTTCGCCTCAGGGCTGGGCAACATCGGCACCGACGAGGTGCTCAACTTCATCGTGAACTAT
>JBEKQY010000110.1:0-12221 GCA_049519235.1 Candidatus Korobacteraceae bacterium
TCACCAGCCCCGCCAGGAACTGGCTGTAAATCGCCCCGGCGGATACGAGCACGTACAGGATCTGATTGCTGACTGAGGCGTTCTCAAGCAGCCGGAGAACACAGAGACTGGACAGCACCACCAGCAGCACCACAAGGCCATACGAGCGCACCGCCTGCGACAGCTCAATCTGGAATGGGTGGACGGCAAACAGTAGAGCTGCCAGAACCGCCGTACTTCGCCCAAAGAGCCGGACGCCGACGAAGTAAGTTGCCGGCACGGTCGCTGTGGCCAGCAGCACCGACAGCAATCGCAGCCAGAACTCGCCGATTCCAAACTGCGCCCAAAGATGCAGCAGGAGGTAATACAGCGCCATGTTCAGTTCAGCAACGATGCTGTGCAGGAACGAGGCGCCGTGCGCGCGGGCCACGAAAACGCTGTAGCCATCGTCCGCGCTGAGACTTCTCGCGGTGAGGTGAAAGAGGCGCAATCCACCCGCAAGAGTCGTAAGCAATGCGACAACGAGCACTTGGTTCACGGAAACACGGGATTCCTCCGGCGAGAAGCTGGCAACGTTCGCCATTCTTGCAGAGTGACTCACCCGTTCGAGCCTGCATGTCGACCCGGAGTCGCCAGCAAGAGGAGAGAGGCCGTTACTCACAGCCCAGCGCGCCGCTGCCGGAGCGCCCCAGCGCGACGTCGGCAGTGACGGAGCTGTCAGTTCCGTGAGGATTTGAGTAATGTCCTTCTTCTTGTCGACGAACTCGGGGCCGTCCGTGGCTTGGGAACCGAAGCGGCGTGAAAAGTACGCGAGCTGCATCGACTGCAACATACACTTAAGACGGCCCAATTCCAAGTGTCCGTTAGGTTACGGCCCCGGTGACAAAGCCGGATTGCAACCTCGCCTGATTTGTTACTCTGTAGCTTCCATGCGACTGCGGCTCGTTGGGCTAATCGGAGGTTGTCTGTCGACTGCGCTGCTGGCCGGGTGCGGAAATCCCGGCGCGCCGTCGTTGCCGTCGCTGAACTTGCCGCTTGCAGTGACCGATCTGACCGCCTCGCGCCGAGGCAACAAAGTCGATCTGGATTGGACCCTGCCGCGCAAGAACACGGATAAAACCATCATCAAGCACAATCCCACCACCCGCATTTGCCGGCGTGAGGGCATGACCTTGATGGCCAACTGCACGGTCGTGGCCGAGGTGACACCGCCCACGCCGAAGCCGGCGGAAAAACAGAAAAACGAGCCGCCGCCAGGCCCCGTTCGCATCCACTATGTCGACACTCTGCCGCCTCAGTTGGGGATGAATAACCCGGCCGGGTTCGTGATGTATGGCGTGGAAGAGGTGAATGCCCACGGGCGCAGCGCCGGAATCTCCAACCAGGTGCCGATCCCCGTGGCCCCGACGATCGCCGCGCCCGACCAGATTTCGGCTGAGGTGAGCGCCGACGGCGTGCGCATCGCATGGTCCGGACCGCCGCCGCCCGCGCCACCGGCGGGAGTCACCTATCTTTATCGCGTCATGCGCCGGCCAGTCGGCGCTCCCAGTTACATCGTGCTGGATGATGTTGAGCCGGCCGCTACGGGTTCGTATCTCGACAAGACTTTTGCCTGGGAGCAGAATTACGAATATCGTATTACGACGTTAAGCCAGGTCCATGCCAACGGCATGAATGCCGGAGTTGAGGGCGACGATTCGCCGTCCGTCGAGGTCTTCACGCGCGACATCTATCCGCCGGCGCAACCGGCCGGACTACAGGCGGTCTTCTCCAGCGTCGGACAGAAGCCGTTCGTCGATCTGACCTGGGCCCCCAACCTGGAAAGCGACCTGGCTGGGTACAACCTCTTCCGCTGGGTTGAGGGCGGACAACCGCAGAAACTGAATACGCAGTTGGTGCAGGTTTCGTCCTACCGCGACGAAAACGTCGAGCCGGGTAAAACGTATTTCTATGCGGTTTCCGCGGTGGACCTGCGCGGCAATGAGAGTCCGCGTTCCGCCGAGGCGAAAGAAACCGTCCCCAACAAAACCAATTAGTCGGCGGGAAATTTTTCAGTGAGGACCGGCAGAGCCTGAAAAGCGCGAGTAAGCTCGAAACTCGAAACTTTCTTTTAATCCCTGGCCACTCTCTTCGCCATGGCCCACTTCAGCTCCTCGATGCCTTCGCCGCTGACCGCGGAAATGGGAAACAGCTCCAGCTTCTTGCGCTTGCAGTAGCGCTTCAGCTTGGTGAGTTTGTCTTTGTTCACGATGTCCATTTTGGAGGCGACGACGATCGTCGGCTTCCGATCGAGTCCGCCGCCGAAGCTCGCCAGCTCACGTGTGATGACTTCGTAGTCTTGCACCGGGTCGAGACGTCCGCTGGCATCGGAAACATCCACCAGATGCGCCAGCACGCGTGTCCGCTCGATGTGCTTTAGAAATTGCGTGCCCAGGCCAGCGCCTTCACTTGCGCCTTCGATGAGCCCGGGAATGTCGGCGACGACGAAGCTGACATCGTCCGGCGGCTCGCCCGCAACCACCACGCCGAGGTTCGGCTGCAACGTCGTGAAGGGGTAGTCGGCGATCTTTGGTCGCGCCGCCGAGATGCGCGAGATCAGCGTGCTCTTGCCGGCGTTGGGATAGCCGACCAGCCCGACATCGGCCAGCAGCTTCAGTTCCAGGCGCAGCTCTCGCTCTTCGCCGGGCCGTCCTTCTTCGTGCTCGCGCGGCGCCTGGTGGACCGAGGTTGCGAAGCGCGCGTTGCCACGTCCGCCACGCCCGCCGCGCGCCACGATCACGCGCTCGTCGGGATGTGAGAAGTCGTGCACCACCTCGCCGGTGATCTCGTCGTAGACGATGGTCCCCACCGGCACCTTCAGCACGACGCTCTCGCCCTCGCGGCCGGTCTTGTTGGAACCTTCGCCGTGCCGTCCGCGCTCGGCCTTGTACTCGGGGTTGAAGCGAAAATGCACCAGCGTGTTATGGCGCTCGCTGGACTCCATGATGACATCGCCGCCGCGGCCTCCGTCGCCGCCCGATGGCCCGCCACGCGGCACGAACTTCTCGCGCCGGAAGGCCAAGCAGCCATTGCCGCCGTCGCCAGCCTTGACTCGGATTTTCGCTTCGTCGACGAACATGGGGAAGAAGCAACTAGCAACTAGCAACTAGCCAAAAGCTGTCAGCCATCAGCTATCAGCCGAAACCGGAAAGTTGGAACCCGAAGAAGGCTCTATACCAAGAGCTACCCAGTCACTTGGACATGCAGCATTTCTTTAAATGATGGCTGATAGCTGACAGCTTCTGCAACGAAAAAGGCCTCGTGTGACGAGGCCTCTACCTGTCGCTCGAAGTTTGCAAGCTAGTTGCTAGTCGCTAGTTGCTAGTTGCTGCGGAATCACCGACACGAACTTGCCCATTGCGCCGCGGTCCTTGAACTCGACTACGCCGGTTATCTTAGCGAAGAGCGTGTCATCCTTGCCGCGGCCGACATTGGTGCCCGGCTTGATGCGCGTGCCGCGCTGCCGCACGATGATGGAGCCGCCCGGCACCATCTGCCCGCCAAACGATTTCACGCCCAGCCGCTGCGCATTCGAGTCGCGGCCATTTCGCGAACTACCTAAACCTTTTTTGTGTGCCATTGCAATGTCCTCAAATGTTTCGAACCGCAGATCCCTCCGCTCGCGCTGAAGCGCTCGGTCGGGATGACAAATAAAGAGAGCGCGTGGACGCTGGCCTTTCGACTTCGCAGGGCGGGCTCTAAAGGCCAGCTCTACCTACGTCTCCCGCAAGTCGGAGCCGCCCAATTTCCTGCGCGACACCAACCGCCGGACGGCGCCCGGAATGGCCAGCAACACCGACTCGAAGCGCTTCACGGCGCCAACCATCACCAAGATGAACTGGTGGAGCAGCATCGCCGGTTAAGCCTTCAGGTCCTTGCCGTCCACATTGATGCCGGTGATCTTCACGGCAGTGTATGGCTGGCGATGCCCATTCAGCTTCTTGTACTGTTTCTTGCGCTTGAAATGGAAGACCAGCACCTTGTCGCCGCGGCCCTGCTCCACCACCTGCCCGGTGACGAAGGCCTTGGACGGCTTGCCCAGCTCGCCTTCGGCGCCGCTGACTGCCAGCACCTCGTCGAACTGCACGTTTTCGCCGCCCGCCTGCGACAGCTTCTCGATCTGGATTACGTCTCCCGGTGCGACGCGATACTGCTTTCCCCCGGCGCGGATCACCGCGTACATGGCAATGCCTCCAACCCTGAAATCAGTACCGCTTTCGAAGGGGACGGCCTTCAGGCCGTCCGTTCACGCCGCAAATAATTGCGGCTTTAGCCGCTGCGGGACTTCGCCGCGACTTGACTAGGGTTTCCCTAAAGTCGTTTGTGCGCTTGCACTTTCCCCAGCCAGGAAGGAATCTTCAGCGGGGTGTCCCTGATGGGACCTAGTAGTACAGGCAAACCATAGAAGTGTAGCGTGTTTGGGCAGACTAGGTCAAACCGTGATTGCCCGGCGGCGGTATCAAAGAAACGCGGTCAGGACGACATTCGCTATAAACGTGCCTTACAAACATAAGCGTGCCTTGCGACGGAGCCTCCAGCGTGACCTTCACGCTGCCCTGAGGCAGTTTTTCCCAAAATGAATTGCGAAAAGTCTCCGCAGAGCGGATTCTGTTGACGCAAGTTCTGGTTCGGGAATAAGCTTCGCAGCATCCGGGAGGCCATTTCCGGCAAGATCAAGACAAGGAGAAGGCCATGAAAAAGCAGAGCAATTCTCTCGGGAAATTCCGCTTCAACGTCAACTCGTGCGTGAGCAGGTTCGCGATGGCCTTCGCGTTCGTTTCCGCGCTGACACTCCTCACAACCCACGCCATGCAGGCGCAGACGTTCAGCGTGCTTCACAACTTCAGTGGAGGCGGAGACGGGGCATACCCTTATGCCGGGGTTATCGTCGGGCCTTCGGGAGTTCTGTACGGAACGGCGTTCGAGGGCGGAACCCACGGCTATGGCACAGTTTTCAGGCTCAGCCTGGTTGAATCGGGTTGGATTCTCAGTCCGTTGTACGAATTTACCGGGGGCAGCGATGGGGGCTTCCCATACGGCGGGTTAGTGATCGGCCCAAATGGTGCCTTATATGGCACCACCACAGACGGCGGCACAGACTACTCCGGGATAGTGTTCCAACTGAGACCTTCGCCCGCGGTTTGCAAGGCAATACTGTGCTATTGGAACGAAACCGTGCTGCACACCTTTACGGGAAATCCGGATGGGTATGAACCGTTTTCCGAGAATCTAATCTTCGACCAAGCGGGAAATATCTACGGCACGACAAGTGGGGGAGGTATGTATTTATATGGGACTGCGTTCGAACTGACCCCCTCAGGCACAGGATACACGGAGAGCATCCTTCATAGCTTCGGCAGCGGTACTGACGGGGAGAACCCAGATTCAGGTGTGGTCCTCGATACCGCCGGAAATGTGTACGAAACCACATTCTACGGAGGGACCGAAGAAGGAGGATGCGGCGGCTACGGCTGCGGAACAGTTTACCAGCTCATACCTTCCAACGGAGGGTGGCTGGAGAATGTCCTGGTTAACTTCAACGGGGCGAATGGGGATAACCCGTCCGGTAACCTAATCATCGATGCTTCCGGCAATCTCTACGGCATCACCTCTAACTACCAAAGTAATGGATATGGCGTAGTTTTCAAACTGACGCCCTCGGGCGGGCAGTTCACCTACTCCGCGCTTTACACCTTCAACTCGCCCTGCGAATCCTACGGTGGCGTAGCCATCGACGCAGTCGGTCATTTTTTTGGGGTGTGTGTCGATGGCGGCGCCCATCAAGACGGCTGGATATTCGAGCTGACGAATTGCAGCCAAACGTGCACCCTGGTCGATCTCCACGACTTCAGCGGTAGTGACGGCGCGTCCCCTTACGGGGGTCCGGTCCTCGACGCGAACGGCAATCTCTACGGCACAACGTATTACGGAGGAACGGGAACCAACTGCACCGACGGCTGTGGCGTGGTCTGGGAGATCGCGGGCGTGGGGGCTCAGCATTAGAATCGAATTGATTGGAAGAGCGCCTGTAGGGCTTACTTCAGGCGCAAAGCTTGAACCCCTCTCCAGTACTGGGCAAAAGATGCAAAAGGGCGCGGCCAGCGCGCCCTTCGCCGAAGCAAACTCTACTCCGCTACTCCTCCATACATTTCGACTGGCGCTCGACGTACTTTTGCAGCTTGCCTTGTTTCTCCAGCGACAGCAGACTGTCGAGCACAGGATACTTGGCGGAAGGATCGAAGCGCTGAATGGCGCGATAGGCGCGCAGGGTACCGGCGAGTCCGGCAGCCTGAATGGTGGCGGAGTTGGTTACGTCCGGATGCTCCAGCTCAAACGCTGCCTGCGAATACATGGCCTGCATGCGCAATTGCTCGGAATAGGTGTTGTTCACCTCGTCCAGGGATTGCAGTTCTTTGCAGCAAACGTCAACCGTGACGTCGGGGGCCTTCACAATCCATTCGGTCAGCCACATACGCTTGGCGAGGTTGTCCTTAGCGAGGGGATGTTCTTCCAGACTACGGGCGTAGTCCACCACGCGCTCGTGGTCCTCTGGGGTTAAAAGCGTGCGCATCTTCGCCGCGCACGGTAGAGAAACCGCGGCGAGCACAACCATCAAGGCAAGTAGTTTGCGAGCCATAATGCCTTTCCCCCACAAACTGAGAATGCGGCCACTGGTTTAAGAATCATACTCCCTTCGCGGGTGGGCAAGGCAAGGCGGAATTGCAATCGTCAACCGCCGCGCCTGCGCTTCGTCCCATGAAACAGGCGGTTTGCCCCATTGGGCGCGATTGGAGCCAGCGCGCGGTGGAAGAGAGCGCCCCGGGTCTTCATTGCTTGTCCAATGCCTCCGATGGTTCGTGGGATAATCGATACTCACGGTTGCCCCATTCCGATGAAACGAATTGTCCACGCGGCGTGTCCCCATGATTGTCCTGACGGCTGCGCCGTGCTCATCACGGTTGAAGATGGGCGGGCGAGCAAAATCCAGGGCGATCCCGAACATCCCATCACACGCGGATTTCTCTGCGGCAAAGTTGCCAAATATCTGGACCGTGTCTATGCGCCCGATCGCGTTCTTTATCCCATGCGGCGGGTTGCGGCGAAGGGAACGCACGGCGACGGCGCCTTCCGGCGCATCACGTGGGACCAGGCATTCGACGAGATTGTCTCGCGGCTGAAGCAAATCAGCGCCGAGTTCGGGCCGGAAGCTGTGCTCCCGTACTCCTACGGCGGCAACATCGCAGTGCTCAACGGCGCCTCGATGGACCGGCGCTTCTTTCATCGGCTGGGCGCGTCGCAGCTCCATCGCAGCATCTGCTCACTGGCGGGCGAGCAGGCCATCATCTCCATCTATGGCCGCAAAATCGGCACCGAGCCGGAGCAGTTCCGCCACTCCAGGTACATCATTGCCTGGGGCGCGAACATTCACGGCAACAACATTCATCTGTGGCCATTCATCGAGGAGGCGCGGCGCGACGGCGCGAAGCTGGTTGTCATCGACCCCTATCGCACGCGCACCGCCCGCATTGCCGACTGGCACATCCCTATCAATCCCGGTACGGACGTAGCGCTGGCGCTGGGCTTGATGCACGTGATCGTGCGCGAAGGCTGGCACGACACCGATTACATCGCGCGCTACGCCGAGGGCTGCGACGAGTTGCAGAAGCGGTTGCCGGAATACCCGCCCGAGCGCGTGTCTCAGTGGACAGGCATCCCTGCCCAGGACATTGAGCGGCTGGCGCGCGAATATGCGACAACCCGTCCGGCGGCGATCCGCTTGAACTACGGCATTCAGCGCTCGCAGAACGGTGGCGCGGCGGTGCGCGCGGTCTGCATGTTGCCGGTGATCACGGGATCGTGGAAGGAAGTTGGCGGCGGACTGCAACTCTCGACCAGCGGCGGCTTTCAGCTCGATCGCGAGGCCATGGAGCGGCACGACCTGATGTTCAAGAGTCCGCTGGGACGCCCGGCACGCACGGTGAACATGGTGCAACTCGGCAAGGCGCTCACCGAACTGGACAATCCTCCGATCAAGGCGCTGGTGGTGTACAACTCGAATCCCGCGGCAGTGTGTCCGGAGCAGCATCTCGTAAGGCGAGGATTGAAGCGCGATGACCTGTTCACCATCGTGCATGAGCAGTTCTTCACCGACACCACCGACTTTGCGGATTTGGTCCTTCCCGCGACCACCTTCTTCGAGCATAAAGATTTGCTTCCGGCCTATGGGCACTACTACTTGCAGGTCTCGCACCAGGCAATCGATCCTCTGGGCGAGTGCAAGTCGAACGTGGACTTCTTCCGGGAACTCGCCTTGCGCATGGGCTTTGAAGATGAGTGTTTCCGGGAACCGGTAGACGCGATGATCGACGCCGCTCTGGCATCGGGAGCGCCGCAACTCAGCGGCATCACGCGGGAGCGGCTGGAGAGCGATCCGCATGTGCGGCTGAACTTGAATGGCGATGCCAATGGTAAGCCTTGGCTGCCGTTCGCCAGCGGCTTTCTCACGCCGAACGGCAAAGCGCGACTGTATGACGAAGAATTGATCGCGAAGGGAATGGATCCGGTGGCATCGTTCGTTCCGCCGGAAGAATCGCGCCACAGCCCCGCCGGCAGGCAATATCCGCTTGAGCTGTTAGCGCGCAAGGCCGACAACTTCCTCAATTCCACATTCGTGAATCTGCCGGCGCATCAGAAAATGGAGCCGCATCACGGGGAACTGGAAATCGCCAGCGAGGACGCGGGGCGCCGCGGTATCGTCAACGGCGACCTGGTGCGCGTGTTCAATGATCGCGGCGAAATCTTCCTGCATGCCCGAGTAGATGGCGAGGTGCAAGCCGGCGTGGTGGGCGCGCGCCTGGGCTGGGCGAAGTTATCGGACGGAGGCCTTAACATCAACGTACTGACCTCGGCGCGGCTAACCGACCTGGGCGGTGGTGCGACCTTCTATTCCACTCTGGTGGAAGTGGAGCGCGCTGCGCCCCGAATCGCCGCGCGCAACGACGGCGCTTGGCCGGGGCCTCCGCCCGCAACTTCGACCGGGAGCGGGGGTTAGCGTAGCTGCCGCACCGCAACAGCGGACAGTCTTGGTTTTCAGACCGGAGCGCGCGTACCGTATAATTGCGCTTTCATTAAACCTTAGCACAGAGGATTCTGTCATTTCTTGCCACCGTCAGGTAGGGCCCGCGATGATGTTGGTTCGCGGGACACGTCGTTGCGCCAGGGCGATTGGTTTTTTCCTCGCACTTCTATTGCTGGCTGGGGCAGCCGTAGCCCAGCAGGACGTGATTGAAAGTATCGTGATCCACGGCAACCGCCGCATCCCGGCGGAAACCATCCGTGCCCGCATGTTTACCAAGGCGGGCGACGTATACGATCAGGCAGCGCTGGAACGCGACTTCAACTCCCTGTGGAACACGGGATATTTCGACGATCTGCGGATTGAGCGGGAGCAAAGCTCCAAAGGCTGGATCATCCACGTCTATGTGAAGGAAAAACCGACCATCCGCGAGATCAAGTACACCGGCTTGAGTTCGGTCTCGCAGAGCGATGTGCTCGACAAGTTCAAGGAGCAGAAGGTCGGCCTTACCCAGGAGAGTCAGTACGATCCGACCAAGGTGAAACACGCCGAGGTGGTGATCAAGCAGTTGCTGGCGGCGCACGGGCGCCAGTTTGCCACCGTGCAATCGGAGGTGCGCCCCATTCCCCCGGCAGCCGTTTCATTGACCTTCGTGGTGAAAGAAGGACCGAAGGTCAAGGTCGGCAAAATCAGGTTCGAAGGCAACAAGGCGCTCAAGAATCGTGAACTGCAGAGCGCGATGAAGAACCTGAAGCCCATCGGCATCCCCCACTCCATCATCCTGGAGAACCTGTTCGCCCGCACCTACGACTCCACCAAGCTAACCGAGGACGCGGAACGCGTGCGCTACTTCTATCAGACCAAGGGCTACTTCAAGGCGCTGGTGGGCGATCCCAAGACCCAGATCCACGATACCAGCGGCGTGCGCTGGTATTTTCCCTTCAAGCCTTCGCCGGGCAAAGCGGTGGATATCACCATGCCGGTGGAGGAGGGACAGCGCTACCGGCTGAAAGACATCACCTTCACCGGCAACAAGGCGGTAAAAAGTACCCAGGCGCTGCGCTCGCTGTTCAAGATCAAGGATGGCGATATCTTCGATACCGAGGCGATCCGCAAAGGTCTCGAAGCCCTGCGCAAGGCGTATGCCGCGCTGGGGTACATCAACTTCACGCCGGTGCCGAACACCGATGCCGACGATGAGAAGCGAACGATCACCCTGCGCATCGACCTGGACGAGGGCAAGCAGTTTTATGTACGCCGCATTGAGTTTGAGGGCAACACCACCACCCGCGACAAAGTAATTCGCCGCGAGCTGGCGCTGGAAGAAGGCCAGGTTTACAACGGCAACTTGTGGGAGCTCAGCCTGCTGCGCTTAAACCAGTTGCAGTATTTCCAGCCGCTCAAGCCGGAGCAGGACTCTGAGATCAAGCAGAATGTGCAGGACGGAACTGTCGACATCACACTCAAAGTAAAAGAGAAGGGCAAGAACAGCATCGGGCTGACAGGTGGCGTCAGCGGATTGGCGGGGGCTTTCATTGGCATCAATTACACCACCAACAACCTGTTCGGCAAAGGCGAGAGCCTGAGTGTGCAATTTCAGGTTGGTCAATATCAGCGCAACGAGACACTGTCTTTCACCCAGCCGTATCTGTTCGACCGGCCGTTGCAGTTTGGCTGGTCGGTGTACCACAACAGCTACAACTACAACCAGGCAGCCCTCACCCAGATTCAGCTCAACCAGACCCTCAACTTGCCAGCGAGCTACCAGGCCTTGCTACAGAACTTCACCCAAACCAGCACCGGATTCACCAGTTCTTTGAGCTACCCGATTAAGCGCTCATTCAAGCGCGTCGGCATTACTTACGGCTTCGACAATTCCTCGGTACAGACATTCAGCGCCGCCTCCACGGATTACTTCGAGGCTTTGGAGTTTCGCGGCATTTCCGGCCCCAACGCCCTCAACGGCATCATTACCAGCAAGATCATCCCCAATTTTTCCTACAACAAGATTGACAACCCGCAGCGGGAACATAAGGGGCAAAGCGTGTACTTCGCCAGCGAGATCGCGGGTCTGGGCGGAAACGTAAAATACGTAAAGCCGGTCGCCGAATACAAGCGATTCACGCCCGTGAACAAGGGTCGTAACACCATCGGCTTCCGCGTGTTGGGCTCCTGGCTCACCGGATACGGTGGACAGGTTGCTCCTCCGTTTGACCGCTTCTATGACGGCGGCGACACCGATATCCGCGGCTTCGATATCCGCGCCATCTCGCCGGTCTCGTTTTTCCCTACCGAGGTAACCATTCCGCTACAGAACCCGGACGGTTCCACCGTTCCCCTGAATCCCGCCAACCCGCGCTATGGCACCTATAACATCACGCTTCCGGTTTCACAGATCATCTTTCCCGGCGGTGACACCAATATTGTGACCAACCTGGAGTACCGGGTGCCGATTGTGGGACCGGTTACACTGGCCCCGTTCGTCGATACCGGATGGGACTTCATCTCCGCGCCCAACCAGTTGCGCATTGCCGGCGAGCAAGTCACCAGCCTCCAAACAACGGTTTTCGGTTGTCCATCAGTCAATTCCAGTTTCCAGTGTGTCGGCGGCACGCTGCTGCCCATCAACCCTGTGCTACGGGCGGTCCCAGGCACTAACTACCAGACCCGCATGTCAACCGGTTTGGAGTTGCAGGTTATTGTGCCCGTGGTCAACGCCCCGTTCCGCATCTATTGGGCCTACAACCCCATGCGCATCGACGAAGTGGTAAACTCGCCGAACCCCATCACCCGCTCCATGTTTCCGCCGGGCGCGGCGGGCGATTACACCTACGCCCAGGCAATTTCGACTTACCAGCCAAAGTACTATCTGGCGGAGCCGCTGAAGACCTTCCGCTTCACCGTGGCAACCACGTTCTAGGGAACCGCCTTTCGCTCTTCGCTGTTCGCCGGAACCAGGGTGAGAGTCTTCTGGCGAAGAGCGAAGGGCGAGGAGCGAATAGCGAGAGGTGACGTAACTTCGATTGTGTAAAAAGCGAGAGGGTGTAAGTTGGCTTTGGCCTCACAAGCTAAAGCCCCTTGGAAAAGGAGACTTACACCCATGGCGAAGGTTACACCCATCACCGAG
>JBEKQY010000111.1:0-12108 GCA_049519235.1 Candidatus Korobacteraceae bacterium
TGCCAAGGCGATAAAAGCGAAGCCAGTAGGCAGAGCAGCATCCTGGTGGTTCGGCTTCGGGAATCGAACCCGGCCTTAACCATGCTGGTTGCGGCATTGTGAATGAGATTCGTAAGATAATCCGCCCGCACTGCGTTGGCGAAATTTTCCGGACTGAAGCTATCGCCGCCCGTACGCAGGCGCTCGCCATAGAGCCGGACCGCATAACTCTGCGCTTTGCGATGCATAATGGCATGCGTGTGGGCTGAATTTCCCCTTCGGGTGCGGAGATACATCAGCGGCTCCGGCACATTGGACAGATGAAATCCGGCGGTTACCGCGCGCAGCAGAAAGTCGTAGTCTTCGGCGACAGTCAGCTCCCGGTAGCCTTCTAATTTTTCGTACACCTCCCGCCGTGCTAACCACATATGAAGACAAGGAGTCGACAGAAGCAGCGTCTTCGCGATCTCGTCGCGACTTACCGCGACTGGCGATACCACTCCCCCGCTTCTCGGCAACCCATTTTCATCAATACCAATGGCTGCGCATCCAACCAGCGCGATCTCCGGATGCGCCTGCAATACAGCCAGTTCTTTCTCCAGTCGCTGCGGATGGGCCACATCATCGCCATCGAAGCGGGCAATATAGGGCGCCAGACAGTGGGCAAGGCCAAAATTAAGGGTCGCCGGTATTCCCCGGTTTCGGCTTATGCGGAAAATCCGAATTCGGGCGTCGCTGGCGGCGATATCTTCCACGATCGAGAGCGTGCTATCGGTGGATCCGTCATCGACCACTACAATGTCGAGGTCATGGACCGTCTGCTGCTGAACACTTCGAAGCGCCTCTTCAACATAGCGCTCGACATTAAATACTGGCATTAAGACACTGATGAGAGCCATTCAACCTCCTTTGTTCATTCCAGACGGCTCTACGGATGGCGCTGCCGAGGTGGTAAGCGCGCTCAGCACACCCAACGTCACAAAGAAATAGGGCATAGATGCAAGGATCAATGCGAACCCATTCACCACCATCGGAAGCACCAGAAGATACTTGGCCGATTGAGATTGTCGGCTAAGCACCCAGACATAGCATGTAACGAGGATGGAACCTACGATGCCAAACTCCAGCGCGTAGGTGACAATAATGCTATGTGCGGCTATGGTGATTAGCTGCTCGGTGTTACCAGCGCCGATACCAAACAACCACAGCCTCAGGTCGCCGCCAGCATAGACTTCGCCCATTTTTTGCAGAATAAGAAATTTGCTGGCAAGGCTGCCGTCGAACTGGCGAAGCTGTTCCGAGCCGGCAGAAATGTAGGAAGCCAGCAGTCCATATACAACAATAGGCGCCGTTACGATGATAAACAGCAGAATCCAACGTCGAGCACGCCAGAACCTGTAGATCAGATACTGGCACAGACCGGCGATAATCGAGGCCCGCGAAAATGTGAGCAGCAGAAGCAGGTAACCCAGGGCCAGTTGTCGGGTGCTTAGGTGACTGCGAAAGGCAAGCATCAAAGCCAGCAGGCATAACAGAGCGAGGCCCACGTTGTTCGAATCAACATAGAAAATACTGAACTTATAGTGATAAAACGCCTGGTCGACCGCCAATGGCATACCAGTAAGATCGAGCTCAACGTGCCGGGCCCAGAGATACGGCGACAAAACAAACCTGGTCAGGCATTCAAGGGAGAAGAACCCCAGCAGCCAGGTTGCGACTTTCGCCATGTACTTGCCCTGCTCCTCGATACGAATGGAGCGCGCGAACATGCGAGCCAGTACGCCAAGCAGAAGAAAGAACGGAAACGCCGCCGGACGGATGAAGTTCTTTTCCTCCACCGTACTGTGGGCTATGCCGATTGCCTGCGCGGCTGCGATGCCTGCAATCAGCAGCAGCAGCAACCCGGTGCGCCAGCTCAATTGCGGTAATCCCAGCAGCAGCAAAGCAAATGAAAATAGCAGCAACACCGATTGCGTGGGCCGCAGCCCAAGAGGCACAAACGAGAGGGCCAACATGATGCTGAGAGCGGGCCAAATGAGCGGCTTGGAAGCGAAGCCAATCGTTCCCGCAACCGGATTTGGTATTGGCTTAAAGAGCAGATTCACTGGAGCGTGCCAGCGTAGGTTGTTGCGCGATCGCAGGTTCCCCCGGCCAGTCGTGTTGGCAGGAGGCTGCGCCGGATCTGGCAACCTGGCCCATGCGCCATTTCCGGAAGATGGTGGTCGCGATAATCAGCCCTACAATTCCGCTGCTGACGAAGTAGCCGAACGAAACGCCCGCCACCCCCCACCGTTGCACCAGCAGAAGCGCACTGCTGACCGTCAGGCTCCCGACGATAAGAGATAAAACCAGGAAGGGTTCGCGTTTGAATGCCCGCAGATAAATTGCCTCGCTTTGCACCAGGTAATTGCTGAACCCGGTTGCAAGCAGAAGTGCGAATAACGGAGGCGACAACATGCGGTGGGCCAGACGCGGGTAAAGGTATTGCAGAGCGAGAACCACCGCTAAGAATCCCGCGATGCCTCCCAGTAGAATCGTGCCAGACTGCTTTAACGTACAAAAAAACAGCCGGTCAAGCTGCGGGTATTTGCGTTGCGCTACCAGTTGCCCGAAAGGAGCCGCCTTGGTGTGCATCCAGGACAGAACCAGAGCTCCCAGATAGCCCGTGATGCTGAGGGACAATCCCATCCGACCGGCTTCGACCGGACCACGATACACAAACAGAATGGGCATGAAAACTTGTGCCGTGAAATAGGTGCCCATCCAGGTGAAAGCGATGCGCCATTGGAAGGGCCACACCTCACGATTCCAGGCAATTGAGTTTGCACCCGCCGGATAGCGCAGGAGCGGTCCCAGGAGGGTTCTGCGCCGCCGAATGAATAATAGGCCGACGGCGGCATTTCCTAGCAGCACCATCGCAGGAGAAAACAGGCCGTGGTGCAAAATCATCGCCGACCAGGCCAAGCCGGTGCCGGTCACCGATTGCCACATTCTCATGCGAGCGACCTGAGGTACTTGCCCGCAACCCTCCAGAAAGGAGAAAACGGGATTCAGTAGAAATGTCAGCACGCATATCGTCACCGTGGTGACCCAGGGCATGCGCCAGTGGACGGCTATCCCCTGCTGCGAGTGGCTGGCGAAAAAATGTGTGCCCAGAGGCAGCAAGGTCAAGGCCATGATGAGGCCGACAAACGCATACCAACGCACCGCCTTCTGCAATACCGAGGCAAGCCTGGCGTGTGCCATGGCATCGCCGCTAATGCATCCGTCGGGAGCAATGCTGAGCCGCGCGCTCTCGTGGGCGGCCAATTGCAGCACGACGAATGCGAAGCCCAGTTCAAAAAGTACCTGCAAGGCAACCAGGCTTAACAGCGTGTAGTAATAGCCCTGCTCGGCTGGAGTCAAGAATCGAACGATGAGCAGGACCGTGCCCGTGCTGCCCAGCATCTGCACCCCACGAGCGGTGAGCGTGAAGGCGATGGCGCGATCCATGCCGCTGACGTGCTTTATGCGCTGCCAGCACGAACCTGTCTCCGGCACTGAGAGCAAGCCTCTGTTCGCTTTCACTTTATCGGCATGGTTGTTTGCGGATCTTCCGCAGGCCGGTGGGGCTGGCTCGAAGCGGTTGTGCAAGCACAGTCTTCAGTGGAAGCAATTCGCATTTGAACTCTTTCGGGCCCTGGGATCCTGGGCTCGTGCTTTAGTCGCTAAGGAGACTCTGATTAAGTCTGGTCTCTCGAAGGGGACACCCCTCCGAGTCTGCGTGAGAACTAACCTTGTGTTTCGGCACTGGAGTGCGAAGCCAGAAAATCGAGCGCCGCAGGCGCGGAATAACTTAGCCCAGTACGGAGCCGAAGGCGGAGTGCTGGGTGGAGTGGAAAATTGTCCCGAGTCCCGTAGGGACGGCAGGGTTCTCACGCAGACACTTCAGGCCGTCCGTAAACGCCACAAAACCTTCGCGGCTTTAGCCGCCGAGAAACCTCGCTGTGACTTAATTGGAGCTTCTTTAAAGCACTTGCCTTAACAAGGCAAAGGGACGCATGGGTTCGTAGTAGTTGTATGTACAGCCCAGTGGATCGGTCCGAAGTTTCGAGGGACACTACTTACGGCCGGTTGAATAACTCTCGTGATTCGGATTTCAGCCAGACCGACCCATCGACCAAGTAAGGCTTCGCCTTCCTCAGTCACATAAGGTGTTCTTGCCGCCGATAGAAGTATGTGAGGGTTGGCTCGCAATTATCCTAATCAGCCTCTAGCGACCTAATAGTCCACTAGCGGGCTGCTACTCCACAGTACCTTTGGGGTGTTCTCCGGGAGAAGAGAAGCTATCGCGAACTTGTACCAGACATTATCGCTCCACGGAACACCTGTCTGTGAGCTTGCTCACCGAATAAGGTGATAAGGTTCGGAGAAAGCGCCTTCGGCACCGGAACAACCGAAGCGCCGGGCGCAGGAGCAACTGGCGGACTTGATCATGCACACGGACAAGGTAGATCATGCATGATGGTTGTGGAGTGTTGTGGGAAGAACGGCCCGAACGCCGTTGATTTGTTGGCGTCCCCGACGGGATTTGAACCCGTGCGTTCGAGGCCGACGGCGCGCTGGCACCGGCCTGAGAGCTAGAGCGCCGTCATGCTTCTCGCCACACAGAAGGAACGGACAGTAGTATCGACGCTAAGCGTCTGCGATTTTAGAATCGGCTTCATCGTGCAGCCATGCCTGTGGATTGTTCTCGGATCGCGGCTGAATGTCCGGGTTCTGCATGATCAGGCGCGCACAGGTGTTCCATCGCAGAATGGCGTCGTCGTTTCCAGGCGAGGCACATTTCATGGCTGCCTCGTAATGACTCATGGCATCCCGCAGAGCGTGATATCCGGAAGTGCGAGCTCCGGGATCGCCGTGACGAATGCGAGCATTTCCCAGACGCTCCCAGATGACGCCGGCGTAGTATTCCTGCTCGTAGTCTCCCTTAATTCCAGCCAGAACTTCCAGGGCTCCCTTGGGCTGCGCGGTGGAGTGGAATTGATCGGTCCGCGCCAGGAGCAGCGAAATCAGTGCCTGCTGGTGATCGGGCACGACCGCCAGAACGTCAAGGCAAATGCTTTCTGCAAGAGCAGGTTCATTGAGAAGCCTGTAACGCTCCACCTTGGTGAGCGCTTCGGGAATACCGTCTACTGAAATGGACTTGAGTTCGAACTGCATAACGTCTCCTATGCTTTCGCCGAGCTGAAAACGCGGAACAGTCTGGAAAGTGGATCGAAAAACCGATCTACAACCCTCTCCTTCAGCGGAATAATCGCATTGTCTGTAATAGTGATGCCCTCTGGGCACACCTTGGTACAGCACTTGGTGATATTGCATAAGCCGACGCCGAACTGCTTTCGCAGCTCTTCAACGCGGTCGCCGACATCCAGAGGGTGCATTTCCAGGGCTGCTACATAAACCAGGAATCGTGGCCCGATGAACTGTTCGTGCATGTGGTGGTCCCGTAATACATGGCAAACGTCCTGACAGAGATAGCACTCGATGCACTTTCGAAACTCCTGCACTCGATCGACGTCTTCGGGTGCTATGCGCCACGTGCCATCTTCGGCATCAGGCTTCCGGGGCTGGAATTTCGGTATGCGCTGTTTCACCTTGTAATTCCACGACACATCTGTGACCAGGTCCTTCATGTGAGGAAAAGCCTTCATAGGTTCGACCGTCACAGGTTTGTCGAGCGGCAGGGAGTTCAGCCGGGTCATGCACATCAATTTTGGCATTCCGTTGATTTCCGCGGAACATGAACCGCACTTCCCCGCCTTGCAATTCCAACGGACGGCTAGATCGCCGGCCTGTTCCGCCTGGATTTGATGAACCGCGTCCAGGACCACCATGCCGGTGGAGACTTCGGTCGAGTAGTCCTGGAAGTTTCCCTGTCCTTTTTCTCCACGCCAGATGCGGAACGTTGCCGTCGCCATTACTTCATCTCCTCAATGATTTGCTGCAGGTCCTCTCGCATGGGCGGGATTGGCTCGCGCGTGAGCTGCACTTCTCCATTGGGTCCTTTCCGCGCCACGATATTGAATTTGCCGGACTGCTCGTCTTTGGCCGGAAAATCGTCGCGGAAATGAGCGCCGCGGCTTTCCTTTCTCTCCAGAGCGGCGCGGGTCACAATTTCTGAGACAGTCAGCAGATTATGCAGGTCGAGTGCGGTGTGCCAGCCCGAGTTGTATTCCCGGTTGCCGTCGACACTGACGGCGTCACCGGCAATCTTAAGCTCTCGAATTCGCTCGAGCGCTTGCAGCATCTCCTCCTCTTGACGAACAATTCCGACCAGGTCCTGCATTATGTCTTGCAGCTTATGTTGCACCGCGTATGGATTCTCCGAGCCGTTGCGCTCGAAGGGCCGAAGCGCCCATTTCTCTGCGGATGCAAGTTCCTGAGTATCAATCGCGCCCAATGAGTTTTCTTTAGCGAACCTCGCGGCGTACTCTCCGGCGCGCTGACCGAACACCAGCAGATCGGAAAGCGAATTCCCCCCCAGGCGGTTGGCGCCATGCAAACCTGCTGCACATTCTCCCGCGGCAAACAATCCGGGGACGTCCGACATCTGGGAATCGGCATTTACCCGGATGCCGCCCATCATGTAATGCATTGTGGGCCCAACTTCCATAGGCTCCTGAGTGATATCGACGTCCGCAAGCTGCTTGAACTGGTGGTACATGCTGGGCAGCCTCTTCTTGATGTATTCGGCAGAGTTGGGGATCTTCTCCTTGATCCAGGTGATGTCTAGGAATACGCCACCGTGCGGGCTCCCTCGTCCTTCCCGCACCTCACGTCGAATGCAGCGGGCCACGTGGTCGCGGGTCAGCAGCTCCGGCGGGCGCCTGGCGTTCTTATCGCCTTGCGTGTAACGCCAGCCTTCCTCCTCGGAATCGGCGGTCTGGTTGGCATAAAGTGGAGGAATGTCCTTGAACATAAAACGTTCGCCATTTCTATTCCGCAGTACTCCTCCATCGCCACGCACTCCTTCCGTCACCAGAATGCCGCGCACGCTAGGTGGCCAGATCATTCCCGTAGGATGGAACTGCACAAATTCCATATCCATCAGGGCCGCGCCCGCATCGTATGCCAGAGCGTGGCCATCGCCGGTATATTCCCAACTGTTGCTGGTGATTTTGTAAGCCCTGCCAATTCCTCCCGTCGCCAGTACGACGGCCTTGGCGCGGAACAAATGAAATCGCCCGCGCTCGCGATCGTAGCCAAATGCGCCCGCGATACGATCGCCATCTTTTAGCAGCGTGACGATCGTGTGCTCCATGAAGACATCGAGGCCAAGATGAATGCCGTGGTCTTGCAGCGTGCGGATCATTTCCAACCCCGTCCTGTCGCCAACATGGGCCAGCCGGGGATAACGATGCCCGCCAAAATTGCGCTGCAGAATGCGCCCATCGCTGGTGCGATCGAAGAGAGCGCCCCAGGCTTCGAGCTCGCGGACACGGGCCGGAGCTTCTTTGGCATGGAGCTCCGCCATGCGCCAGTTATTGAGATACTGGCCTCCGCGCATGGTGTCGGAGAAGTGAACGCGCCAACTGTCCCGATCGTCCACATTGGCCATGGCCGCGGCGATTCCACCTTCTGCCATTACAGTATGAGCTTTGCCCAGAAGTGACTTCGAAATGACGGCGCCGCTTGCGCCGGCGGCGGATGCCTCGACGGCAGCGCGCAGCCCCGCTCCTCCCGCTCCAATGATCACGACATCGTGTTCGTGCGCGATGTACTCGGCCACTAGACGATCCTCCAGTCCGTCCACACGCCCATTGAGCACATCCGCACATAGAGGTCAGCAAATGCCACACTGCACAGACTGCACCATGCGAAGACCATGTGCCGACGGTTGAGACAACTCACACAGTCATAGACCCGCTTGCGGATTGGAGCGCCGGCCAGCCGGTCGCGAAAGCCACCAACAAGATGGCGAAGAGAGTGGCAGCTGAACGTATACGAGGTCAATAGCGCGAGGTTCGCCAGCAGGACGAGAGTGCCGACGCCAATGCCGAATCGGCCGTTGAACCAGAACGCATTCCACACGTCGCGTCCAAGAATGACCAGAAACACCAGCGCCAGATAAAGAAAATACCGGTGAATGTTTTGCACGATTAAAGGAAAGGACCGTTCGCCGAGATATGTCTTCCGCGGCTCGCCAACTGTACACGAAGGCGGGTCGGCCCAAAAGGCCTTGTAATAGGCCCCTCGGTAGTAGTAGCAGGTGACTCGAAATCCACCCGGCGCCCAAAGGATCAGCATGGCCCCAGTGACCCAGACCGGCATCCAGTGTGGCATTTGGCCCAACCAGCCGTCGGGACCGAACAATTCCGGCGAGTAAAAAGGCGAGAGATACGGCCCAAACCGGTAGTGCTGTCCCTGCAAGGCCGCCCAGGTGGAATAGACGATGAATGCAGAGAGTCCGAGAAACACGACCAGCGGCTGCACCCACCAGTTGTCCACGCGCCGAGTCTGTCCGAAACCCGTGCGCGACAATGGGACATCAATGTGAGCCATCGAGCCTCCTTACCCTTTGGATCGCACCGACCGGTTGAATCTGAAGCGGTAGATATCATACAAGCAAAATCATTGTTGCGGTTTTGGAGGGCGACATCCGAGCGGGCGACAACACGGGGCGTTGTCCCGCACGAAATCCGAAACATCGATTCCGGCCCGCGCTATGGTACAGTTGCGTGACTGCCGGTTCGTAAGTTGGCGGTCTAATTGGTTGGAATAAGTTCGATGAACACCGGGCGTAAGATTCGCAGCTACGACTACGTGAACCATCCTTACGATCGCGTCCGCGATACGCTCAAACAGAACGCCGTCGCAGTGTTCCAGTCCGCTACCAAGGCTGCCGCTTCCCGCGCAGAATCGGTCGCCGCTGAGCTGCACGTCGATTTTGGTGGTGTGGGCGTGAAGGCCGACATCAAGATCCTCGTGAAAGGCATCGAGGAGAAGGCCGCCGATCCCACTTCAAGCGCCAGCACGAGACTGCTCCTGGAATGGGAGGCCGCAACGTTGCCGCGGTTGTTTCCCCTCATGCAGGGTGAGCTTTCCGTATACCCGTTGACCTCGACCGAAACACAATTGGATTTCTCTGGGATTTACGAACCACCTTTCGGTGCCGTGGGAAAGACCATGAACGCGATCGTCGGCCATCGCATCGCAGAGGTGTCGGTGCATCGCTTCGTCAGTGATGTCGCAGGATATCTTCGGCAAGCCCTCGTTGGATAGTGGTAACGGCGACATTAAACTCGCGTGGCGTGACTGCGCGAGTGGAAATGCGTGCGAAGGCGCTCTTTGCGCGGGCTTTGTGGACCGAAAGATTTACTCGCTCCTTGCCGTCATAGCTTTGCCCCGCGCTAGTGTTGCTTCCGACCGCTTAAGCGGTATCGGTGCCGGTGTGCCGAGGCGGCCTGCGATCCAAACGCACACTGCCGGACGGACCTGAAAAGTGAGGAGCAACTTCACCGCGTAGCTGCTCCTCGCCGATACTCCCACCCAAGCAAAACCGGCTTGGGTGGGGCATCCGGCGCCATCGCCGCTCCCGGAATCTCTTGGCCTGGAAACCCGCTGCTATCGCCTGCGCCGCGAGAACGGCTTCCGCATCGGCCTCGACGAGATCAATCGGCTCGCCGACTCGAAGACCAAGGTCATCCTGGTCAACAGCCAGCACAACCCCACGGACGCGACCATCGGCGACGACGAAATGGAAGCCCTGCACGACTTCACGCCGAGCGCGGAATTGTTAATCCTGAATCTCCATTTCGTAGTGTCCGTACTTTACTTTGCGATCAACAACAGCAGCCCACGACCGCATAAGCCATACACATAGCCTTGTCCGCCAATAGAGTCCTCTGCCCCCGGAGTGCGTACTTGATTCGGGCCTTCGGCCCAAGCGCAGGTATCCGTGACGCGGTACCAGTTCGTGCCCCCGCCCGGCGACGGCAGGGTGAAATTCACATTGCCGCTCCAACCGTTGTAGGCGACGTAGATAGACGAAGAGCTATCGCCCAGCGCGCTGCCGTAGAACTGATACGCGATAGAGTGGTTGCTGCCGCTGTTGAAGTAGGTCGCGTCGGGTGTCGTACCGGCCGGCGTCCACCAAACCAACTGCGTGCCCGAGTAGAAATTGAGTGGGCGCAGCGCGGCGTGGGCCTTGCGGAAGGCGATCATACCCTGGACAAAGGCGTTGAAGTTGCTTTGGTCGCTGGTCCAGCTGTAGTTGAGCCAGTTGGCGACCGAATCAACGTTGTAGGCATTGTTGTTGCAGCGGAGACTGCGCAGGTATTCGTCCCCACCGGTCATCAACGGTGTGCCGGCGCTCAGCATCATGAAGGCGAAGCCTACGCGTGCGGCGGCACGCTGAGCGGCGGCACGCGGTGCGGCAGCGGCACCGCCCGGGTCCTGGTCCCAGCTGTAGTTCGTTTGGCTGCCGCCGTCCGACGGCCCGTAGGGCCATGCCTGGCTGTTGCTGGAACAGTTGCAGATGTACAGGTCATTGAGCGTGAAGCCATCGTGCACAACCATGAAATTGGTGGAGTTCCACGGGTTGCGGCTGCCGAAAAGGTCGGACGAACCGGCAAAGCGCGCCGCCAACTGGCCGGTGGCGATGGTCGACCCGCCCAGATCGTTTTGCGCCTGACGCAGGGTGTCGCGGTAGCTGCCGTTCCATTCCGACCAGCCCGCCGGAAAGCCGCCCAACTGGAAGGAGTTGCCACCGATCGCCCAAGGCTCGGCGTAAAGGTCAACTCCGCTGCCGCCGGCGGCCGGACGCGGTGGCAGCTCCCGCAGGATACGGCTGACGGCCGTATTGCCATCTGTACTGCTGAAGTTGAAGCAGCCTACGGTGCAGGTATTGCCCAGCACCGCGGCGAGGTCGAAACGAAAACCGTCCACTCCCATGGTGTCGCGCCAGTAGGCGAGCGAATCGACGATGAGGTTTTGCGCGACCGGGTTGTAGGTGTTGTAGTTCCCGCCTGTGCCTGTGTTGTCATAGGAGGACTGCATGTCCGAAGTCAGCTCGTAGTAGGTCGGGTTGTCGAGCCCACGCCAGGAAAAGATGGAATACGTGGTGGGATCGCTCGCGTTCCACGGCCCGCCTTCAGCCGTATGGTTGTACACCACGTCGATGTAAACTTTGATGCCCTGGTCGTGGAAGGCCTTCACCATGGCCTGGAACTCGCTGGTCGGCCCACCCGGAGCCTTGTTCGACGCGTAGCGGCGATCCGGTGCGAAGTAGTTCAGCGTGGAATAGCCCCAGTAGTTCTGCCCGATCGTCGAGTTCGGCGTGTTGTCGTTGGAGTCGTTCTGCGTTTCCTGCACGGGCTGGAATTCGACCGCGGTTATGCCAAGGCTCGCAAGGTACGGCGCCTTAAGCGCGGCGCCAGCGTACGTGCCCTGCACGGCGGAGGAGACACTGCTGTCGTTCTTGGTGAGGCCACGCACATTCACTTCATAGATAATGTCGTCTTTCTGCGCGCGTGTGGGCTTGGTGCCGATGCTCTGGCTTACCGGCATCCACAAGATGCTCTTCGGCGCCATGTTACCGCTGTCCGCGTTGCGGTTGCTGGCACCTGAGGCATACACGGTGCCGTCGGTCCACTGGGCGTTGACTGGGTCTTGGCTGATCTCGTGGGCATAGGGATCGATCAGCAGCTTGTTGGGGTTGAAGCGATTGCCCTGTGCGTCCACGTCCGAGATAAAACCGGCGCTGGAACCCTTGGTCCAACCGCTCGAAAAAGGCCAGTTCGGCCCCCAGGCACGATAGCCGTAATACACCGGCCCGGTGATACCGGCCGCCTGCAGCGTCGCAACCGGTATCGAAACGGAGAAGATATTGGTACTGCTGTTGGCAGTCAGCGAAAAACTCAGGACCTCGGGAGAACTCATCGGGGACGCGTAGAGGTAGATGTCGATTCGCGTGGCGCGCGAGGAATAGACGCGGAAGGTGACATTGCTCTGCGTCGAGTCGTAGCTCGCACCCAAGCCGTTGGCGTTGATTGCCGCCGCGGCAGGCAGGGTAAGGAATATTAGGCAGGCAAAGGCCACCAGGGCACGGGTGAATGCAGTCGTAATACGCATGATTGAGACTCCTCC
>JBEKQY010000112.1:0-12081 GCA_049519235.1 Candidatus Korobacteraceae bacterium
GATCTGCGGGTACGCAATTGGCGGAGAGACGATCTCGACGCCTTGCTCCGCTGCGCCAATAATCCCAGGATCGCGGCCAACCTGCGCGATCAGTTTCCCCACCCCTACACCCGGCGCGCCGGCATCGACTACTTGAACTATGTGCGGTCCATGGAAGTGCCAATGTCGTTCGCGATAGAGTACGGCGGCGAGGCGATCGGCGGCATCGGATTCAAGCCGGGTGTGGACATCGCGCGGCTCAGCGTGGAGATGGGCTACTGGCTGGCCGAACCCTTCTGGGGACGCGGCTTTGCCAGTCGCGCCGTGACCGCGGCCTCCGATTGGGCTTTCGACAGCTACAAGATTGTCCGCATCTTCGCCACGGTGTTCTCCCACAATGTGGCATCCATTCGGGTGTTGGAGAAAGCCGGATTCGAGCGCGAAGGCATTCTGCGGCGCAGTGCGATCAAGAACGGAGTCATTCTGGATCAGATGCTGTATGCGAAAGTGCGATGAACGAGGTTTCCCTGTCCTGCTAGCATACCTGTGTGCCTGCGCTGCTGGATGTTCGTAACCTCAACATAGAATTCGCGACCGCTCAGGGGATGGTGACCGCTGTCCGCGATGTCAGCTTTTGCATCGGTGCGGGTGAGGTGTTGGGGCTGGTCGGGGAATCTGGTTCGGGAAAATCTGTCAGCGCGCTGGCCATTCTGCGCCTGCTGCCTCCGCAAGCCCGCATTCGCGGCAGCATTCGGTTTCGCGGCCAAGAGTTGCTTTCGTTGCCTGAACCGGAGATGCCCCACATCCGCGGCGCGGGCATCAGTATGATCTTCCAGGAGCCGATGACCGCACTCAATCCGGTGATGCGCGTCGGCGACCAGATTGCCGAGGCCGTGCTGGCACACGCCGGGGCTAAAGCCCCGAGTGATTTGGAGCGGCGTGACGCGGCCCTAAAGGGCCGCTCTACCACCGTCGCGAAGGACGCGGGCCTGAAGGCCCGCTCTACCAAATCGCACTCCGCCATCGGCAAGGCCGAGGCATGGCGGCTGGCGGTGGAGGCGCTTCATACCGTAGCCATCGACGACGCCGACCGCCGCGCGCGTGATTATCCCCACCAACTTTCCGGCGGCCAGCGCCAGCGGGTGATGATCGCCATGGCCGTCGTCAATCGCCCGTCGCTGCTGATCGCTGACGAGCCCACGACTGCCCTGGACGTCACCATCCAGGCGCAGGTGCTTGGCCTGCTTGCCGAGCTGCGCGAAAAATTTTCCCTGGCCATGCTCTTCATCTCGCACGATCTCGCCGTGGTTTCGCAGATCGCGCACCGCATCGGCGTCATGTACGCGGGAAGCGTGGTCGAGATGGGAAAGGCGGCGGATGTTTTTTGTAATCCGGCGCACCCTTACACGCGCGGCCTGTTAAACTCGGTGCCAACGTTGCGCTCCGATCGGGACAAACCGCTGCCGGCCATTGAAGGGACCGTTCCGGCGATCGCCGCTCTACCGCCGGGCTGCGCCTTCGAGCCGCGCTGTAGTTGGCGGATCGCGAGCTGTTCCGCCGCGTTGCCGCCGCTGGTCGAAGTTGCCCGCGGACATCTGGCGCGCTGTCCCGTGATGGCGCCGGAGGTGCGTCGTGGGTCAGTTTGACTTTCGGGCAGTCAGGCCGCGGAGCGCTGGCCATGTCATCCCGAGCAAGCTTCCTTTGCGCAGCGAGGGATCCGGGCGCGCCGATTCGTGCCGGCGCACGAAAGGCGCGCATCCCTATTTCAAACTGACCCGCTACGCGCCGGAGGTCCGCTGACTTGCGCCTGCTCCTGCTCAGCGATGTCCACTCGAATCTGGAAGCGCTGGACGCCTGTCTGGAGGCTGCGCCCGCCTACGACGCCGTGGTGAACCTGGGCGATGTGGTGGGCTACAACGCCTCGCCCAACGAGGTTTGCGAGCGGGTGCGGGCCATGGAATGTCCAGTAGTGCGCGGCAATCACGATCGCGCCTGCTCCGGCCTGCTGAACCTCGAGGAGTTCAACCTGGCGGCGGCGATGTCGGCGCGCTGGACCCAGACCGCGCTGGACAATCACCATCTGAACTGGCTAAGGGCCTTGCCGCAGGGACCTTTGCGCCACGACGATCTGCCCGGCATCGAGTTTGTGCACGGCTCTCCGCGCGACGAAGACGAGTACGTGCTGACCACTGCCATTGCCGGCTTCGACTTTCACCTGGCCGGCCATTCCGACGTCATCTTCTTCGGACACACCCATCTGCAAGGCGGCTTCGCTTACCAGGATGGCAAGACGCTTCCCTTCGTGCCGCGATATCAAAGCAGCGATGGCGTTGTGCACTCGGAGATGATGCTCGCTGCCGGAGAGCGATATCTCATCAATCCGGGATCGGTGGGGCAGCCTCGCGACAACGACTGGCGCGCCGCCTTTGCGCTCTACGAAACCGATGGAGAAAAGCCTGCGAAGTTGACTTTCTACCGCGCGCCTTATGATGTTCAGCAAGCCCAGGCCAGGATCCTGGCGGCCAATCTTCCGGAACGGCTGGCGGCGCGATTGGCCCTGGGACGGTGAATGGGAAGTTCCGCCATCTGCTCATCGTCCGATCGCCTGCTTGCGGCTGTGTCCTGAACTTGCATTGATATTTGGCTGCAACTCCGGGCCATACTTTGGCATCGGATCTGGTGTTAGCCTCTCGTCTGCCTGGAGCTGGATTTGGTTTTGCTCCGTGACTGTCACCAATTGTTTGACCTGCCCACTTCTGTAATTCTGGCCTGGCAACTGCTGCCGGATGGAGGTCAAATGCTAAGCATAGACGAGGTTATGCCTGCGTGCCCTGCCTGCTATGGCGAGAGAACCTCAATGACGAGTAGGCGAGAGATTTACTGTGTGGACTGCAACCGCATCTACCCTATTCCTGAACCGAAAACTGACGTGGTAGAGGGCCGAACGCGCGGAGAGGGTACGATTCGAAAAGCCGCCTGAAGGCCGATCTCGAAATCCTGCTCGCGGACGGCGCGGTAGTGGCTGAATTCAGCCACTACCGACGGCGCCGTTTTCCAGACGTGTTGGGGTAAACTACACATCATGCCCATCCGTTCCTTTCCGGAAAAGTCGCATTACCACTCGCAGGAATTCGATGGCGCGGCCATCACCAGTCTCGATCAAGGATATCTCGTGGCCCATATCGACGGCGGGGCGCGCGGCAATCCCGGCCCGGCCGGATATGGAGTCGTCATCGAGGACGAGCTGGGACGCCCGGTGGCCGAACTCAGCGAGTTCCTTGGTCGGCAGACCAACAATTACGCCGAATATTCCGGGCTGTTGGCGGCGCTGAACTATACCCTGCGACATGGCTTTAAGGCTTTGAAGTTGATCAGCGACTCCGAGCTGATGGTGAAACAGATCAAGGGCGAGTACAAGGTCAGCAGTCCCACATTGAAGGAGTTGCATGGCCGGGCGATGAAGCTGATCGATCAGCTCGACTACGTCGAGATCGAACACGTGCTGCGCGAGAAGAACCGCGACGCCGACCGGCTGGCCAATCTGGCAATGGACCGCGGAATCGCCAAGCGGGCCCCGGCGGTCAGCGCCACCGATGTCGGCGGGGTGGCTTCGGTTGTGCCGGAGCTCAACGGCGTGGTGCGCGACGGCGTCGTCCACTTCACCGGCAATCCCCTGCCCGACGGGACGCTGGTCAAGATCCGCGCAATAAAGCCTTAGCGAGTTCGGTGTGACAGCGTCGGAACGCATCCAGTCCTCTCCGCTAAGTTCCCGCTTCGGTCCCAGACGCTGCACAGATTCGCATCGGGAGGTGATTGCGTCCCGAGTGCTGTTTCGGGGATTAGTTGCGAGTTGGCCTGATTACAACAAACTATTCGGCGTCGCGGAACATATACTACTGCCATGCTCCGGACTTTAGCTCTGCTCGCGCTGCTCTTTGGTCAGAGTCTTGTGGCACAGATGCCAGCAATTCACCTGCAGGAACATGAACTCAGTCAGCACGACGACTGGTGGTCAGTAAGGATCAAATATCCCCAGATAGATGGTGATAACACTTTCAACGAGGCTGTCAGTGAAGGCGTTACTGCGGTCAGGGATAAGTTTAGAAAAGAGCTGCCCACCACTGCTACAACGGGATATCCCGACTACGGCGCCTATCTGAACGGTACATACGCTGCCAAAGTTCTGACAAATGGCATCGTCAGCGTTCTGTTCGACTATGACGAGTACACGCCTGGAGCAGTCCATCCTTGGGGTGTCATGGCTAGCGTGAATTACGATACTCGTAACCACAGGGTGCTTGCGCTTGCAGACCTGTTTCGCCCCGGCTCACATTACGTCGCCCGTCTTTCGACGCTCGCCATAGGGTCTCTTGAGCAGCATGAGTACGCTGAAAAAGAAGCAATCCGTCACGGCGCTGGCCCGGTAGCGAGCAACTTCAAAGTCTTTACTCTCACAGATACCGAACTGCTGCTGCATTTCCAGCAATATCAGGTTGCACCCGGTGCTGTACCTTCGGAGGAGGTTGCGATTCCGTTGACCGCACTCGCCCCTATGCTTCGAGAACGGTATCGTCCTGTGCCATAAAATGACTGGTTGTTGGCGTAACATCGCCATCGCGTAGGTAATCCTATCGGCCAGGTTGTTGGGTGTTGAATTTTCCTACGGCGTCGCGGCCGACGGTTCGTCCTCTTCGGCGCGCATCAAGCCAAACTTTTTCAGCTTGTAGCGCAAAGCATCGCGGCTGATGTCGAGCAACTTCGCGGCGTGGGTCTGGTTGCCGTTGGCTTGCCCCATGGCAATCTCCACCAGTTCGCGCTCCACTTCTTCCAGCGAGGTGCCACCCTCGGGAATCTCCAGCTTGGGCAGGCTGCGCCCATTCGGCAATTCTTTGGCGGCGCTGCCGCCGTTGTTCGCGGACGAAATTTCGAACGCTGTGAGCGCCGAGTGTTGCTGCGCCACCGCAAACGGCAGGTAGTCGGGCTGGAGCTCATTGTTCTCTTCCAGGATCATGGCCCGCTCGACCGCGTTCTTGAGCTCGCGAACATTGCCCGGCCAGTCGTACTTGAGCAGCAGCTTGCGGGTCTCATCGGTGATGCCGGTGACGTTCTTGCGGAACCTGCGGTTGTAGCGCGAGATGAAAAACTCCACCAGCGGCAGAATGTCCTCTTTGCGCTCGCGCAGCGTGGGCAGAAAGATGGAGATGATCGCCAGCCGGTAGTACAGGTCCTGGCGGAACTGATTATCGCGCACCGCCCGCTCCAGATCGCGGTTGGAGGCAGCAATCACGCGCACGTCCACCTGCATATCGCGGACGCCCCCGACTCGGCGGATCACCTGATCTTCCAGCACGCGCAGCAATTTCGCTTGCAGCAGCGGCGATAGCTCGCCAATTTCATCCAAGAAGAGCGTTCCGCCGTCGGCCATCTCGAACAGGCCTTTCTTCATAGTTTTGGCATCGGTGAAGGCGCCGCGCTCATGGCCGAAGAGCTCGGCTTCCATCAGCGTGTCGGGAATGGCCGAGCAGTTGATGGCGACGAACGGCTTCTCCGCCCGGCGGCTCTGGTAGTGGATGGCCTTGGCGATGAGGTCCTTGCCGGTGCCGCTTTCGCCCTGCACCAGAATGGTGGTGGCCTCGCTGGTGGCGATTTTGTTGACGAAACCCAGCAGCTCCGACATCTTCTGCGAGACGCCGATCACATTGTGATAACCGGTGCGGCGGCGCATTTCACCGCGCAGCGATTCCACTTCCGAGCGCAGCCGCGTGGCTTCCAGCGCGTTCTTGACGGCGACCGCGAGCTCGTCGAAATCCAGCGGCTTGCCCACGAAGTCGTAGGCCCCGAGCTTGAGCGCGGTCTTCACGTCCTCCAGTTGCGGATCGGCGGTAATCATGATGACGGCGCGCGCGTCGCCGGACTTCTTCAGTTGTTCCAGGACTTCGATGCCGCTGATATCGGGCAGGCGCACGTCAAGCAGCACGAGGTCCGGGGACTCGTTGTGGGCCACGCGCAGCGCCGCCGAGCCGTTGTCAGCCTCTAATACGTGATAACCCCACTCTTCGCATTTCTGGCGTAGAGACCAACGAACCAGCTTCTCGTCGTCAACAATTAAAACTTTTTCCGAGGGCATTACTTCTGTGTACTAGGTTACTACAGGACGGGCGGCTACTACGGCGAGAACCTCCAAGGTCGGCATCTGCGCCAAGTGGCACGGGTCGTCGCTCGGGTAGTGCTGGCCTTCAGGCCAGCGTCAAGGCAGTTTTGAAAGACGGGGCTTTAGCCCCTGAGGTACTTCGTCCGAAGCCTCTAATCTGGTGGCTCTCCTCGATCTCAGCAATGTACCTCAGGGCCTATAGGCCGACTCATAATTAACGCTTGACGCGGCGCTGAAGCGCCGCACTACCCGAAATGACCGCCTCAGACGATTCCTTTCAGCAGCCAACAAAAATTCTCGCCCAGACATTCACTGGCGGCCAACCTGAGGTATTATCTCCGGCAACTAGTGGGGTGGGATCGTGTTCGCCGGAATTTCCAGGCCGGATCGCATGGTCCGGCAAAGCGTCAATTTTCTGGTTGCAATTGCGAATCCAGGGTCCGGGAAATCGGGGCTCTCGGCAATTTTTGCTGGCTTTCGCGCCCGCCGATTCTTATTTCCTTTCAAGCTGCTCTGCTGTTTGGCCGATAACTCCTGTGTGCGGAGTGGGGCGCTCATCACGGGGTTGTCGCTCGCCTTCTGCGGGCTAACCTTGGCCGGCATCAGCGACCGGGCTTCTGGCCGCTCCGGCAGCTCGACGGCTGATGGCGGACCCCCGAGTGGGGCCTGGGCCAGCTATGATGGCAGCCGTGTTGTTGCCGCCGTTCCGTCTCCGCTCCCGGGCCTGCCGGACATCAGCGACCATCTTCCGGCAGGCATTCCGGGATACACCTTCCACCACAACGTTCCCGAAGTGCGGCTTCAGTTCACAGTCGCCGATGAGCAGGGCCGCGTGGTCCAGGACCTTTCCCCGGATGAGGTCCGCGTCTTCGATAATCAGTTGCCCGTAGCTCGCTTCAGCGACTTCGAGCGCGCCCAGGATTTGCCGCTGCGTCTCGGCCTGCTTCTGGATACCAGCGATTCCGTCAAACGCGTGCTGGGCGAGGAGAAAACTGCGGCGGTCAATTTCTTGCAGCAGATCATGCGGCCCCAAACTGACACCGCTTTCATCATGGCATTTGGCGGGGACATCAAGTTGTGGCAGGACTCCACTGCCAACCGGCCCGAATTGATCAACGCCATCGCCCGCCTGAAGCAGCCGGGCTGGGGTACGCGGTTGTTCGACGCGCTCTATTCCGCTTGTGACCGCCAGCTTTCCAGCAGCGGCGATACCAAACTGGTGCATCGTGCCATTGTGGTTCTCACCGATGGCGATGACACCCAGAGCTTTCGCACCCTGGTGAATGCCATTGCCGCTGCCCAGCGCAGCGAAATTCAGGTCTATGCTTTGACCATCCACGCCCGGAGGGTGGTAGATCGCGGCGATCGGGTGTTGCAGCGTCTGGCCGACGCGACTGGTGGGCGATTCTATGTCGCCTCCTCGAGCCGCGACTTGGGCGCGGCCTTTGCCCAAATCGAGCGGGACCTGCGCACCCAATACTACGTTTCGTTTCCTCCGCAACAGTCAACCCCGGGGTTTCACGCTCTCCGCATTGTGGTTCGTCCTTCGCAAAAGCTGGAAGTCCACGCCCGTCAGGGGTACTACGCGCTGGCGCAGTAAGCCGCTTTTCGCTTTTCGCCAGAGCCCAACAACAACGTGTCATCCTGAGCGAGGACTTTAGTCCGAGTCGAAGGGCCCCTATTCCCGCATCATTCTTCGACCAGTAATAGTCGCTCTTTACTTTTCGCTGTTACCAATACGATGTTGTTGACGCTCTGGCGAAAAGCGAATGGCGAAGAGCGAACAGCGACCTATCAGCTATACTCGTCCAGCGAAGGGGATCCGGTGAGTTCCGTCGGCCTGCAACCTGATAAGAAAGTGCAATCGCACCCGGCGGGCTCATTCTCTCTGGCCGGCAATCGCGCCTACCTCCTGGGACTGCTCATATTTTGCACCATTGCCTTGTACTATCCCGTCCGGACGCACCCCTTCGTCAACTATGACGACAACCTCTACGTCACCGATAACGTTCACGTCCAGACGGGTCTGAACTGGGAGACTTTGCGCTGGGCGCTGGTCACGTATGATGCCGGCAACTGGCACCCGCTCACCTGGCTTTCCCATGCCTTGGACGTTGCGCTGTTCGATTTGGATCCCGGCCGCCAGCACCAGACCAGCATGTTGTTGCACGCTCTCAACGCCGGGCTGCTGTTCTGGGTGCTGTGGCGCGCCACGGGATATGCCGGACGCAGCTTCATGGTGGCGGCGCTGTTTGCGGTCCATCCCATCAATGTCGAGTCGGTAGTCTGGATTGCCGAGCGCAAGACCGTGCTCAGCATGTTGTTTTTCCTGCTCGCCCTGGGCGCTTACCGCTGGTATGTGGCCAAGCCGCACGCGCTGCGCTATGCCGTGGTCGCAGTGCTGTTCGCGCTCGGACTCATGGCCAAGCCGCAGATCATCACCTTCCCCTTGGTTCTTCTGCTGTGGGATTACTGGCCGCTGGGAAGGCTCGCTCTTCGCTCTTCGCCTTCCGCTCTTCGCCGCAATAGCTCGGGTGAAATCTCAGGCGAAAAGCGAAGAGCAAACCGCGAAGAGCGCCCTTCCGGCGAAAAGCGAACAGCGAACACCGAATGGCGATGGTTGCTCCTGGAGAAACTTCCGCTCTTCGCCATTGCCGCAGGCAGTGCCGTGATGACGATGCAGGCACAGACTGGCAGTGGCGCCGTGCTTACGTTAAACGCTGTCTCCGTTTCCATGCGCTTGTCGAACGCCATCGTCTCCTACGTGCGGTACCTGGAAAAAGCGCTTTGGCCGGTCAGACTCGCGCCCATGTATCCGCATCCGGGAGGGTCGTTACCGGCCTGGCAGATTTGTAGCGGCGCGCTGATCCTGATAGCGATCACGGCGTTTGTTGCCAAAATGCGCACGCGCCGCTATCTGCTCGTCGGCTGGTTGTGGTTTCTCGGAACGCTGGTTCCGATGATCGGTCTGGTGCAGGTCGGCAGGCAGGCCATGGCTGATCGCTATGCCTATCTGCCGCTGCTGGGCATTTTCATCATGGTGTGTTGGGGCGTGGCGGATTGGGCCGAACAAAAGCGCTTGCCGGCCGCCTTGTTGCCGGCCCTCAGCGTCATCGTAATCCTGGCGCTGAGTCTCGTGGCCCGTCGCCAGATCGGCTATTGGGCCGATAACGTGACTCTGTGGACCCACACCATCGCGGTCACGCCGCCGAATTATATTGCGCAAGATGATCTGGGCGGAGCGCTGATGACCAACAAGCGGCTGGAGGAGGCCATCGTACACTTCCGGCTGGCGGCGGCAATGCATCCCACCGATCCCATCAGCGCCTTCAACATCGCCTTCTACGAGCAGCAGCACGGAAACCTGTTGCAGGCCATCCAGTACTACAAGCAGGCGTTGGTTCTGACTCCACGCGCGTCACTGAAGATCCTGGCGCTGGACAACATGGCTTACGCCTATCGGCGGCTGGGTAATGCCGCTGAAGCGCGCGCCTGCTTCGACGCGGCACGGAAGCTGCAAGGGCAATGACTGGCTGAACTGGAAACCGAGTTTGTTGCGAGAGTTGGGATCTGTGCAGCCCGTGTTGACTTGCCGCTCCGAAGTGGTAAGGCTACCCGCCTCGGCAAGAAGTTTGGATCAGCGTGGCTCCAGTCTCGCGAAGCGAGACGGAAGATGATAGCCCAGCGCGAATCGGGGTCCCCAAGCCGCGGCGCTTTTCGCGGGTTGGGGTGGTTCAGCGCTGGGTAGCTCATCATTTGGAGAGTTGAGCCCCTTCAGGGGCGGCACACGGAACGGCACAAAACGATGCAATAGGGTCCTTCGACTCCGGCGTCCCAAGAAGGCCGCCTCCGCTCAGTATGACAAAATTCCCAGAAGCACCCCACCAGGGAGGACGATTGAATTCGCTTGGCCTCAAGACGGACGCGACGATTCAATCGCAACCCGGGACCTCCTGGTTCGCTTCGTCATCGCGGCAGAACGCCGTCCTCAGTCTTGTCCTCGTCCTCGTTACCGCCGCACTCTATTTCCCCGTCCACAGCTATCCGTTCGTCAACTACGACGACACTCTGTACGTCACCCAGAATGCGCACGTGCAGGACGGCTTGACATGGGACACGGTACGCTGGGCATTCACCACGTACCACGTCGGGACGTGGCATCCGCTGACCTGGCTTTCGCACGCTCTCGATTGCCAACTGTTCGATCTGGGTCCCGCCGGCCCGCACGACGTGAACCTGATGCTGCATGTGCTGAACGTTGTCCTGCTGTTCTGGGTGCTCCAGCGGGCCACGGGTTTCAGCGGACGCAGCTTCATGGTGGCCGCGTTGTTTGCGCTCCATCCCATCAACGTCGAGTCGGTGGTGTGGATCGCGGAGCGCAAGAACTCGCTCAGCATGTTGTTCTTCCTGCTCGCCCTGGGGGCGTATCGCTGGTACACCGCCGATCGCAAAGCCAGCCGCTATGCCCTGGTGGCCGTCTTGTTTGCCCTCGGTTTGATGGCCAAGCCGCAGGTGATCACCTTTCCGTTCGTACTCCTGCTGTGGGATTACTGGCCTTTGCGACGACTCGCTCTTCGCTCCTCGCTTTTCGCCTTTCGCCAAAAGGACTCTCATGATGTCTCTGGCGAACGGCGAAGAGCGAAAAGCGAAAAGCCGCCAAGCGAATGGCCAGGGTTGCTCCTGGAGAAACTCCCGCTGTTCGCGCTGGCAGCAATCAGCGCTGCCGTGACCATGAGCGCGCAGCGCGCCGATGCCACCAAGGCCTGGTATCCGCTCGGCTTGCGTGCGGAGTACGCGCTCGTTTCCTACGTCGAGTACATCGGCAAGGCGCTGTGGCCGGCGCGGCTCTCGGCTTTCTATCCCCATCCCGATTACGTTCCTCTGTGGCAAGCCGCGGCGGCGGCACTGTTTCTCGCGTTAGTGACCGCCGCGACCATCGCACTCCGGCGCCGCTGCCCCTATCTGCTGGTGGGCTGGCTGTTTTTTCTGGGAACGCTGGTGCCCATGCTGGGCTTCGAAGGCGTCGGCTACCAAGGCCGGCAGGGCGTCGCGGACCGCTATGCGTATCTGCCGTTCATCGGGCTGTTCATCATGATCTGTTGGGGCGTGGCGGAGTGGGCTGCGCAGAAGCGTCTCCCCGCCGCTTTGCTGCGGAGCGTCAGCGTTGCTGTATTGCTTGTGTTGGGAGCCGTCGCTTATCGCCAGCTCGGTTACTGGCGCGACAATGTCACCCTGTGGTCGCACGCGGTACAGGTGACGGACGGTAATTTTCTCGCCGAAAACAATCTGGGCAAGGCCCTGCTGGCCGAGGGACGGACCGAAGAGGGCGTCTCCCATTTCTACAAGGCGGTTGCGATTTACCCTGACGATCCCGTCGGCAACCTGAACATCGGAATCTACGAGCAGAAGCGGGGAAATTTCTCCGCCGCCATCGCGCGCTACAAGAAGACCATCAGCCTGACCCGCGACCCTGAACTGAAGGCTGCCGCGTGGAACAATATGGCCGCAGCGTATCGCCGGTTGGGAGATTTTGCGAATGCCCAGCGAAGCCAGGACGCCGCGGCCAAGCTGCGCCATTAGCGCGGTTTCAGCGTAGCTGTATCCAGGTAGAGCGGACCTTCACCGGGGTCCCCAATTCGCGCCCCGCCGCAGGCGGGCGAATTGGGGTGGGAGGTCCGTGTCCGGGCCGCGCCCCAGAGTCCGGACTTTCCGCCCACTGCGGCGCAGTGGGCGGAAAGCTTCACGAGAGGGAACGGCTTTACGCAGCGCCTCAGAGGCTGTTAGAAACTCAATTTACTTTTCGGCGGTGGAGCATCGAGCACCAAAAGACGAGCGCCGTAGGCGCGAAATAGCCTAGCCCATCTATGACAACGTCGGTCGTGTCAAGGTTTTTTGCGACACACTTCCCCCGCGTGGTTTTGAAATGCGCCACTTCGCTCTAGCGGAAAACA
>JBEKQY010000113.1:0-11952 GCA_049519235.1 Candidatus Korobacteraceae bacterium
GACCGCGCAGGGGCTGAACCCGTAACATTACCGCCGCTCTCGGCACGACTAAAAGTCGCGCCCTGACACAAACCGCGATGGCTCCGTCCAATCCCTCCTCATTTTGTCATCCCGCCTGTCGGCGGAACAGGCGATCTGGCGGAGGGAGCTGCGGCTGCGCCGGACGTTGGTCAGTAGGTTATGCCGCCCGGCTCGAAGTACCTGCTCATCCCGAACACGTAGAACAGAAGCCCAACCGGCAGAGCAAACAGCAGCGCGTCGATTCGGTCGAGCACGCCGCCATGGCCGGGCAACAGTGTTCCCGAGTCCTTTACTCCTGCGCCGCGCTTCAGCGCGGACTCCACAAGATCCCCAAACTGCGCAGCCACATTAACGCACAGAGCAAAGACGGCCACAAACCAGAACGGTGCACTGGGAAATGCGGGAAGAACACCCGGAATCGGATGACCCCAAGCAGTCGGGGGCTTCAGCAGATGCGCGCTGCGGAACCAGTTGGCGATCGGATTGATGTAATGAAACAGCAGCACGCCCACAATCACTGCGCCCACTACAGAGGCGATCGAACCCTCCCATGTTTTCCCGGGGCTGATTCGAGGAGCCAGTTTATGCGTCCCGATCGCACGCCCCACGTAATATGCAGCGATGTCACCGCACCAAACCATCACCATCAGGTAAAGGATGAATAGCGAGCCGTTGTTCGGTCGCGCTAAGACCAGCAGAAAGAGTGGAATCGCGATGTACGGCAAAAGCATTAACGAAACAGCAGCATCGCCAAGCGTTTCCGATAGCATTTCTCTGCGCATGCCGAAAACAAGCAAGTAGTAGGGAAAGAACAGCACGATAACGACGATTATCGTTGCGGCCAGCGCCCCACCGATTGCGCCCACGGCGCTGAGGATCGTCCCCGCGAACACGTAGGAGGACGCCCCACAGGAGTACCCGAGGAAGATAAGGACCGTGATTACATAGCCGAGCCCCCTCATCGGCCTGAATCCGGTCTTCTCCGCAATATCGAAATACTCTCGCGCTGCCAGCAGCGCCACGCCCAGCACCAGCAGCGCGAACAGCCACAGCGGCGCCCGGAACAGCGCCAGCACAACCAGAGGGATCAGGATGACTGCGGTGAGGACGCGCTTCACGAATAGTTTCCGTTGTCGCCGACCAGGCCTCCGAAGCGGCGCTCGCGCTTCTGGAAGGCTTCGATGGCCTCCAGCAACTGGGTGCCGCGGAAGTCGGGCCACAGTGTCTCGGTGACGTAGATCTCGGAGTAGGCCACCTGCCACAGCAGAAAGTTGCTGAGCCGCATCTCGCCGCTGGTGCGGATGTCGAGATCGAGCTCGGGCAGGCCGCTGGTATAGAGATGGCGTGCGATGGAGCGCTCGTCGATCTTCAGGTGCTCGATGCCGCCATTGCGCGACGCCTCGTGCACCAGGGCGTTAAAGCAGTCAACCAGCTCGGTGCGCGAGCCGTAATTCAGCGCCAGCGTCAGCACCATGCCAGTGTTGCGCTCGGTCATCTCGCGCGCCCACGACATGCGCTCCTGCACCTCCTGCGGAAGCTCCTGCTGCCGCCCGATATATTGCAGCCGAATGTTGTTCTCCATCAGCGTGGGCAGCTCCATCTTCAGGTAGCGGCGCAGCAGGTTCATCAGAAACTCAACTTCGCCTCTGGGGCGCTTCCAATTCTCGGCAGAGAAGGAATACAGGGTGAGCGCGGGAATGTGGAGGCTCGCGGCGGTTTCGACAGTGGAGCGCACGGCGGCCACACCGGAGCGGTGTCCCGCGATGCGGGGCAGGTGGCGGCGTTTGGCCCAGCGGCCATTTCCGTCCATGATGATGGCGATGTGATGGGGCAGCCGCTCCGGATCGAGGCGGGCGTAAATCTCGGCCTCTTTGCGGTTCAGCCCAGCGGGCACTTGTGCGCGCAAAGCGTACCTCTAAACATCCTTGAAAGTAGCACACGCGACTATGGGTTGCAATGTAATCATAGCCACAGGTCTGCATATCCCGCAGCCGCGAATGCTCGATAATGGAAAGCATGAAAGTGGATGTGCAGTGCTATTCGGGTCGAAAGGCTGACGAGCGTCCGGTCTGCTTTCAGCTCGAAGGAAGGCTGTACGAGGTCGAGGCAGTGCTGGACCGGTGGTACGATCCCGAGAGCGTCTTCTACAAAATTCGGGCGGACGACGGCAATCTCTATATCCTTCGACAACAAGTGTCAACGCCTGATGGAGGGTGGGAACTGGTTTCTTTCCGCCAAGACAGAGAGTCGCATTGAGAAGTGAAGAACGGGCAGCTTCCGCAGGTGGGTTTTCGGTACACCTTTCACTGGCCGCGGGATACTCATGCAGCCGCGAAGCGGTTCAACCGCTCCAATTCCGTCTCTGGGTATGTCACGCAGGATGACAGCCCGAGTATCAGGCTGACAATCCTTAATCGTAACGCTCGAAGACCACCCTTCTACGGTCCCAGCCCATTTCTTCCTGGAGCAGCTTTCGGTTGGCATTCACCATTGGGTACAGGCCGCAGATATACGCTTGCATGTCCGTACGGCCGGCCACGATGGCGCGGACATGGTTCTGTACGTATCCGCGGCAGCCCTGCCAGTCGTCGCCACCGCGGCTGAGCGTCGGAACGTAGTGGAAATCGGAATTCTCCCTTTCGATCTGCTGGAACTCGTCGCGGTAATAGATGCTGTACTCGTAGCGCGTTCCGAAGACCAGCCAGTATTCATGACCACGGTTTCGCTCGGGCTCCGCGAACAGCCAATGGACCATGCTGCGAATGGGAGCAATGCCCGTGCCGGTGGCAATAAATATCGCATCCTGCTTCGGCTCGCGCATGGTAAAAAGTCCGTGCGGACCATGGAACTGCACGTTTGCTCCCAGTTCGAGATCGCAGAGCCAGTTCGACAGAAAGCCGTCGTCCACACGATTCAGGCAAAGATCGAACGTCGGCTCGCGGCGCGGCGCTGAGGCGATCGAATACGCACGAGTGTGGATCTTGCCGTCCAGCTTTGGCTGTTTGATAGATACAAACTGACCAGGGATGAAACGGAATTCGTCGACTCCGCCGACCGTGAACTCCAGATGCTTGGTCTGCGGCGACAACCACACCGACGTCGACAGATGCGCAGTCAACAGCGGCCGCTCGACGGAGATACGCTCCTGAACCTGTGTGCTCATTGTGCTTACTATGTAGATGCTGCCTGGCAGGCGGGCGACGCGCTGTGTCCCTGGCCGATGGTCAGTGCGCGCCTTCCGCCTCCACGCAACCATTCCGTCTCGCAACAGTTACTGGGCTAAGGGAGCGCAGTTCGCCGTGCGCGCTTTGCATCCAGATTTCCTCTGTGTCTTTGTGTCTCTGTGGTAGATGTGACTTACTGCGTCCGCAGCACGCCGCCCAGCGCTTCCAGCCTGGCGATGATCTGCGCCGACCACTGCGCCACGTCGTCGTCGCGCAACGTGCGCTCCTGCGATTGAAACTCGGCGTGAAGCAGGACGGAGTATTTTCCCGCGCCGACCTTTTCGCCGCGATAGATTTCCGCGGGGATGAAGTTCTGCAACTCGGCGAGCCCCAACTCCATGACAGCGGATTGAATGCGCTCGAAGGTTACCGCATCCTCAAAGACGAAAGAGAAATCGCGCTCGACAGCCGGAAACTTGGAGAGGCGCTGATAGCGCGGTTCGCGCAGCGGATGCCGATAGAGGCGGTCGAGCATCACCTCGGCAATATAGATCTCCTGCCGAAGCTTGCGCGCGGCGGCCTGCTCGGGATGCAATTGTCCGAAGTATGCGACGGTGTCGCCATCCAGGAGCGCACGCGCCGCGCGGCCAGGATGGAAATAGGCGGGGACCATCGCATCGAATTGCAGAGCGTCGTATTGGAATGAGGCAAGCAACTGCGCAATGTCGCCCTTCATGTGGAAGAAGGTGTATGGCTGCGCGGCCGAGTGCACACTCTTCATGATGGCGTCACCGGTGGCGGCGAAGCCCAAGTGCCGGCGCTCGTCGTGACCATCGCTCAGCTTCCGGAAAACCTGGCCTGCTTCGAACAGTCGGACGTTGGTCGTCCCGCGGTTCAGGTTGTAGGCCACCATGTTGATGAGACCGGGCAGCAGCGAAGTTCGCATGTAGGCTGACTCGTCGTTTAAGGGATTGGCGACGGCCAGAGGTTCGGGTGCCCCAACCGTTGAGTGGAAGGCTTCGGATGCCACGCCAAGGCCGGTTTTGCTTGGTTGGGTCTTTGCGAACGTTCTCGCTTCTTCTTCCGAGATGAAGGTGATGGAGATCGCCTCGTCGTACCTCAGCGCGAGCATGGTCTGGCGGACCTTCGCGTCCTTCGGCTCGTCTGGCAGCTCGATGACCGCGCCGGCGAACGCGGGCAGCGTGTTGGGAAACTTGTTGTAGCCGTAAATGCGCGCCAGCTCTTCCAGGATGTCGATCTCGCGCTCCACATCGAGCCGCCAGGTGGGAACCTGCACGCGGAAGTCGCCGTCCGTTGCCATATAAGAATTGTCTTCCCGAGCGGAGCGAAGCGGAGTCGAGGGACCTGCTTTTTCGCTTTCCTCGGCGCAATGGCGTAACCCGAAGCCGAGTCTTCGCAGAATGCGCTCGATTTCGCTCTCCGCGATATCGATGCCGAGATGGCGCTTGATCTCCGAATGGCGAAGTGGGATCGGCGAGCGCTTCAATTCGCGGGCCACGGTGTCGATGCGCTCGCCGTGCAACTCGCCTCCGGCGCTTGCCAGAATCAGCTCGGCGACGCGATCGCAGGCCAGCGGCGTGATGCCGTAATCGGCGCCGCGCTCGAAGCGGTGGGAGGCGTCGGTATGCATCACGTGGCGCTTGGCCATGCTGCGCACCGTCGCCGGATCGAACCATGCCGACTCGATCAGCACGTTCTTGGTTTGCTCGGTGATCATGGTGTCGAAGCCGCCCATCACGCCCGCGAGCGCAACCGGCTTCTTCGCGTCCGCAATCACCAGGTCCTCGGTGGTGAGCTTGCGATCAATGCCGTCCAGCGTCTTCAGTACCTCGCCATCGCGGGCGCGCCGCACGATGATAGTCCCGCCTTCCAGCAGATCAAGATCGAAGGCATGGGTAGGATGGCCGAGTTCGTTGATGGCGTAGTTCGTGGCGTCGGCGACGTTGTTGATGGAGCGTGATCCCAGCAGCTCCAGTCGCTTGACAACGGGCCCCGGCGAAGGCCCGATCTTCACGTTGCGAACGATGCGGGCGGTATACCGCGCGCAACCCTGTGCGTCTTCGATGACGATAGGGAACGCGTCAGCATCGAGGCTCGCAGCGGTAGCTTCCATCTGTCCGGTGAGGCTGGTCATGCCGATCGGGCCTGAGATGTTCGGGGGAGCGGTGCGGCGTACTTTCGCCTTCCGCAGCGTAGGAGTGACCTGCTTCAGCGCGACGTTGTAGATAGCCGATGCCTCGCGCGCCACGCCGTAATGATTCATCGCGTCGACGCGATTAGTGGTCAGGTCCATCTCGTAGACGGTCGAGCCGTTCTCTTCCTGGACAGACTCCACCGCAATGCCCGCCGAGGTCAGGTCTTCGGCGACCTGACGGTCGTCAGCCGCAATGTCAACAAACTCACGCAGCCATGCGGGGATGATTCTCACGCGAACTGCTCCAGGAATCGCACGTCGCCCTCGTAGAACAACTGAATTCCCTCCACCTCATACTTCAGCATGGCAATGCGTTCCACACCCATGCCGAAGGCGAAGCCGGAAATCTTCGATGAGTCGTAGCCGTTGTCTTTCACGAAATCGAAGACATTTGGGTCGACCATGCCGCAGCCCAGCAGCTCGATCCAGCCACTGAATTTGCACTTGCGGCAGCCTTTGCCGCCGCAGAAGATGCAGCTCACCTGCATGTCGGCGCTGGGCTCGGTGAAGGGGAAGAACGAGGGATAGAAGCGCGTCTTCACCGACGAGCCGAACAGCGCCTTCATGGCGTGGTCGAGCGTGCCTTTCAGGTCGCAGAAGGTGATGTTCGTGTCCACCGCCAGCCCTTCCACCTGGTGAAAGGCGGGCGAGTGGGTGGCGTCCAGCGGATCGTTGCGGTGCACCTTGCCCGGGATGACGATCCGCACCGGCGGCGGCTGCTTTTCCATAGTACGGATTTGCACCGGCGAAGTGTGGGTGCGCAGCAGCAGACGATCGCGCGCCAGCTTGCCATCCTGGCCGGCGATGAACAGCGTGTCCTGGGTGTCGCGCGCGGGATGGTTCGGCGGAAAGTTGAGCGATTCGAAGTTGTAGTAGTCGGTCTCGACCTCGGGGCCTTCGCCGACGGAGTACCCCATCGCCTTGAAGACCGCGACGATCTCGTCCATCACGCGCAGGACGGGATGCTTCACGCCGATGGGGCGCCGGATGCCGGGAAGAGAGATGTCCAGCCGCTCGGCAGCGAGGCGCGCATCAGCGGCCTTTCCCTCAGCGGCCAAGACAGATGTCCCAATCGATATAGCAGACGCAACAACGGCTAGCCACTGCTGCCGCCCTCTAACTACCTCATCAATGCGAGCCTTGACAAGATTAACAAGCAGACCGCGGGCACGCTTCTGATCAGGCGGAGCGGCGTTTAACCAGAGATCAGTAATCTGCGTCCCGACGCCGGACTTCCTAGCCTGCCAGCGGTCGCGAAACGCTTTGAACCTTTCTTCGGTGTCAACCTCCTCAGCTTCGGCTTCGAGAGCTGCGAGGATATCTCTCTGCGCTTTGTTGAGCGTTTCCAGCGAAGAATCTTCGAGTTTGGGAACGGTGTACATGAACTATCTGCAAAATTGTCATCCCGACCGACGGCTTTAGCCGGAGCGGAGGGACCTGCTGTTCCGCGCGCATTACGCCGATGCCGGCGAACAGCAGGTCCTTCGACTCCGCCCTCCTGTTCTCCGAACAGAAGGGCTCCGCTCAGGATGACACCAAAAACAAAATGCCCGAGACGCCGACCTAAAGATCGGCTCTACCGCTGTTCAAACACAACGGGCGGCCTTGCGGGCCGCCCATTCCTAACTGCCGAATTTCTGGGACGAGCGGCTATGCCGTGGCGCTTTGCGCCTGCTTGCACAGCGCCGTAAATCCCGCGGCATCGTTGACCGCCAGATCGGCCAGGATCTTGCGATCCAGCTCGATGCCGGCCTTCTTCAGGCCATTGATGAACACGCTGTAGCTGAGTCCGTTCAGCTTGGCGGCAGCGCCGATGCGCACAATCCAGATGGAGCGGAACTGCCGCTTCTTCTGCTTGCGGCCGCTGTAGGCGAACTTCAGCCCGCGCTCCACCGATTCCTTCGCCGACCGGAAGAGCTTCGATTTTGTCAGATAATAACCGCTGGCGCGCTCCAGTATCTTTTTGCGGCGCGCGCGGCGCTTGGTACCACGTTTTACGCGAGGCATTTCTTCTCCTTTTGCGCTTCGTCAAGCGGCTGGAGGCAGGATGTTGACCACGCTCTACCACCCCGCCAAGCGCAAAACCGGCGTTCGTCGGGGGCCCCGGGATCTCCGGAATAGAGGGGCCGGAATAGCCTCTTCACACGCTGTTGGCCGTCGTGACCTGGTGGTCGACGCCGGTTCCCGCATCATGCGGGCGTTAGTATGGAATCATGCGCTTGATCTTCGGCACATCGGCTTTGTCAAGCATCACGTCCCTATCGAGCTGGCGTTTGCGCTTGGTTCCTTTAGAAGTCAGGATGTGGCGCTTGAACGCGTGACCGCGCTTGATCTTGCCGGTACCTGTCTTCTTGAAGCGCTTCGCCGCTCCGCTATGTGTTTTCAACTTTGGCATAGTGTTTTTCTATTACAACATAAACCGGGCTATTCCAGCTACACACCGTAAGCGATAATCCAAAAGATGGTTCGACGCATGTCAGGCCGCGCTGCAACGACTACGAATTCAAACCGTCGCCGGCCGAAGGGATTGTTTGTCGGCTTGGCGACCGTGGACCTCAGCTATGCAGTCGATGAGATTCCCCGTCGCAATCAGAAGATATCGGTTGCGGGCCAGCACATCGCGGCGGGCGGCCCGGCGACCAACGCTGCCGCAACCTTCGCCTTTCTCGGCGGCCGCGCGGGATTGGTAACGGCTGTCGGCTCGCACCCTCTGGGAACGATAATCCGAACGGACCTGGAGAAATTCAATGTGGTGCTGCACGACGTTGCGCGGCGTCGAAACGAACTACCGCCCGTGTCCTCAATTATGGTGCTTCGTGGTACGGGCGAGCGCACCGTGGTCTCAGCAAATGCGGCGGTGTTTTCGCCGATCGAGGCCGAATTCAGTCCGCGATGGCTGAGTGGCGTTCGGATTGTGCAGGTGGATGGGCATTACATGCCGCTCTGCATTGCGGCCGCGCGGCTGGCGCACCAGCGCGGCATTCCGGTTGTTCTGGACAGCGGAAGCTGGAAAGCGGGAATGGCCGGGCTTCTGCGGTACATTGACATCGCCATCTGCTCGGACAACTACCGGCCGCCGGGCTGCCGCGACATCGACGATGTCTTCGAATTTCTCGCGGGGCGCGGGATTGGCAAGATCGCGATCACGCGCGGCGCTTCCGGCCTGCGCTTTGTGGACCGTGTTGAGCGCGGCAAAATCGCGGTCGAGAATATTCGCCCGGTCGATACCCTCGGGGCCGGCGACATCTTTCACGGAGCGTTCTGCTATTACATGTGTCAGCCGGGTTCCAGCTTTCGCGATGCGCTGGAGGCGGCCGCGCGTGTCGCCAGCTTCTCTTGCCGGCATCCCGGTACGCGGTCCTGGATGGGGGAGTTCCGCGGCTAACGCGCTCCGGCAGCCCTTGCCATCCCCGCAGAGCATCTCAAAGCTCGCGGAGAGCCTGGAGGATCGCCATCTTCCCCTATTTCGTCTCTTCTGCTTTGCAAGGGGTTATCGCAGGGTCAGGGGTTTCGCCGTCCTTGGCCGCCGGCCAGGTTGCCGTGTAGCAGCCAGCGTCAACATACTTGCCTTCCGCGTAGTTGTACAGAGTCACGCGACTGTCGCTGACCGAGATGTGGCGCGCGATCACAAGATCGGAGAATCCATTGGTGCTGGTCGGCTGAATCGTGTAGCTGGCGGCTACCGCGTCAAGCAGCGAGACATAGCCGTCCTCGCCGTGACGGAATATCCAAAACGGACAGTTCGCCAGCGCATCGCAGCCGCCCTCCAGACCAAAGGATGTGGCGAACACCAGCGGCTTGTCTTCCCCTCCCAGATCGACGAAGCGAATGCGAGTGGTGGAGGCGACCTCGCGGATACGGTCGTCGCTGTACCCCTGATCGCTCATCGGCTTTTGCAGCCGCGACACGATGGCACTGATGAGCGCCGCACGCTCGGGCTCCGTCAGCTTCGAGGTGTTGCCCACGCTGGGATCGTTGCGGTCGATGACCTCCTGGCTGCGCCAGCTCCATTCAAAATCCGCTGCGACGACGATGGCACAAGCGGCGACTACAGCAAGCCAGGCGCCGGCGATCTTCCGCGAAAAACCCATAGCCCGCTTGTACGCCGGAAATAGGGCGGTGTCCAGCGGGGCAGTTCATCTGCGGTGTCGTTGGGTTGATCGTCTGGCAACGTCCCGCAGGATGGACCGGGGCGCTGGCACGCGATCACCGGCTGCGGTAAGATTTCGCCATGCCCAAGAACCGCACGCCGTTCGAGGTCGCCTGCCCGTGCTGTGGCGCAACCCTGAAGATCGATCCTGAAGTCAAAGCCGTGATTGCGCACACGCCCAAGGCCGTTCCCAAGACATTCGAGGACCTGGAAGCCGCCGCCCGCGCCATGAAGGACCAGGATAGCCGCAAAGAGTCCATCTTCCGGCAATCGGTGGAGGCGCAGAAGCATCAGGGCGATCTGCTGGAGAAGAAGTTCCAGGAGGCACTCAAGCGCGCTAAGGAAACGCCGGACACAGGCAAGCCGCTGCGTGACTTTGATCTGGACTAGGAAGGCCGCTCTTCGCCATTTGCTTTTCGCTATTCAGGAAAGGGTCTATGCCGAAGGCCCGCCCGCCTTGAGAAATCCAGAAGCGACGCCGCACGTAGGTGGCATTATGCTTTTGTAATACCGGAGCCGTAGCCCGTGACGAAGAGCGAAGAGCGAAAAGCGAGTAGCGTGTCTGTTCCCACCACAGGTGAACGATTTGAGCGCGGCGTGTCCATCATGGCGCGGTTGCGCGGCCCCGGCGGATGCCCATGGGACCGCGAGCAGACCTTCGACACCATCAAGCCCTACACGCTGGAAGAAGCGTACGAAGTCGTGGAAGCCATCGACGCCCGCGACTGGGATGAGCTGACCGGCGAGTTGGGCGACCTTCTGTTGCAAGTGCTTTTCTATTCGGAGATGGCCGCCGAGGAGAAGCACTTCTCCATTGACGATGTTCTTGACCGGCTCTCCAACAAGTTGATTGATCGTCATCCTCATGTCTTCGGCGATGTCAAGGCCGACACGCCCGGCGAGGTCCTGCGCAACTGGCAGGCGCTGAAGGCCGAGGAGAAGAAGAAGCGCCAGCAAGAGGTGGGAGATGACGCGAAGAAAGAAGATCACCCTGAGTCCGTGCTGGCCGGCGTGTCTTCCGCCATGCCATCGCTGATGGAAGCCTACAAGATCAGCTCACGCGTGGCGCATGTCGGCTTCGACTGGCCGAATATTGAAGCCCTCTTCGATAAGTTGCATGAGGAAACAGCGGAACTACGGAAGAATCTGGAGGATTATCCCCCGCCCGGTCCCCAACCGGAATCAGCCGCTGGTGTCGCGGGAGCACGAGGCGTAAAGATTTCTCCTGAGCTACGGTCGCGACTGGAAGATGAAGTCGGCGACCTCCTCTTCGTGCTGGTGAACATCGCGCGCTATCTCTCGCTCGATCCCGAATCGGCGCTGCGCAAGACCAATCGCAAATTCCGCCGTCGTTTTCAATATCTGGAGGACAGGCTTCGCGAGCAGGGTCGCAAGCCGGCGGAAGCTTCGCTCGACGAGATGGAGTCGCTGTGGCAGGAATCCAAACGACAGGGAAAATAGTGCGCGACAGCAGCATCCAGGTGCGCAGCTCGACCGACGTGGAAGAATTTCGTGCCTGCGTCACCCTGCAAAAAGAAGTTTGGGGATTTGCCGACAACGAGCTTGTGCCGCTGCGGATTTTTTCGCTGGCGCCCAAAATCGGCGGCCAAGTAATTTGCGCGTGGGATGGGGAAACTCTGGTTGGCTTCGCGTTCTCCATTCCCGGCATTCGCAACCGACATGCTTATCTCCATTCCCACATGCTGGCGGTGAAGGCCGACTACCGCAACAGCGGCGTGGGGCGAAAGCTGAAACTGTTTCAGCGTGAGGACGCGATCGCCCAAGGCTACGAGCTGATCGAGTGGACCTTCGATCCGCTGGAGATCAAGAACGCCTATTTTAATCTGGAGCGGCTGGGCGCGATCGCGCGGCGCTACAACGTCAATCAGTACGGCATTACGGCTTCGCCTTTGCAGGGACTTCTTCCTACCGATCGCCTGGTGGCGGAATGGTGGCTGACGTCGAAGCGAGTTCAGTCGCTGCTTTCGGCGGGAGAACAGCAAGCGTTCAACGAGGAGATGCGAATCGAGGTCCCCAGCGAAATCTATGCCTGGAAGGCGCAGCCCGAAACGCGACAGAAGGCAGCAGATGTGCAGTTGCGCAATCGGGAGCAGTTTCTGAACGCGTTCTCTCAAGGTTTGGCCTGCTTGCGTTATGGGCGCGACGAGAATGGCGGCGGCGTGTTTGTGCTGGGCCGTTGGGATGAAAGCTGGTCGTACGGTAGCAAGTGATGTTGCATCGTCTGGTATCGCGGTTTTAGACCCGTTAGCCGGTTTGACCGGGTAGAGCGGGCCTTCAGGCCTGCGTCCAGCGCCTCGAAAAAAATCTGGCTTCCGGCGACGAGATCACGATCTCGTCGCCGGAAGCCGAATAACAGGACGGCCTTCAACGCGGGCCTAAAG
>JBEKQY010000114.1:0-11879 GCA_049519235.1 Candidatus Korobacteraceae bacterium
ACCATGGTGTGTACATGTGAGTTGAACTCTAACTTTCCATTGAAGGTGTGGAGGATGGCAATGACACCAACTCGCAACCCGTGTTTCGCGCTCATCCGTGCCTGTATCAGTTTCGCGGCTAGAGCTGGCAGAGCTTTAGCCAAGAGCGGATTGTCGCGGAAAAGGAGCCAGAGTAGATCCGGCATCGTGAAGGTGATGCCCTTATAAAGGGCCTCCGGCAGTGCGGCCCACCACCCACGCTGCCACTGTACAACGGCGCGGTAGCCGCAACTGGAGCAAGGTCGTGATTTGCATGTGTGATAGAAGGTTCGCTCTTCTTTGTCCGAACCGAAAACTTCGGCGCCTAACTCGGGAGTACGGCACTGCAACGCCATACCAAAGGCCCAGCGAACTGCAGGCCGGGTCTCATCCCGGTCCCAGTGTGGGCGCGTCTGAGACAGAATTTGCTTGAGAGGATCGTAGTATTTCATGTAGGTCAAGCTCCTTTTGAAAATACGGTCCGGATAGCAGATCCTGACCGATAAGAATTACCGTGTGTTGAAACCGACCGATCTGCACCACCACCGATCCTGGTTGGCGCGCTTCCTGCTGCTGCAAGGCATCGAGTGCTGCGCCAATGTCTGGGCTGATCTTTTCCTTTTTGGACCGAGTAACATATCGACGGATCACCTTGATGGTTTCGCGATCCTCAATGTGACGGATGAAGTACTCCAACTGCTGGGCCTTGGACAATTTGCAAAACTGCATCGCGCCGTTAATCGTTAGCGTGCCGTTTAGCAAGGCTGTGATCAGTCGAGGGTGCGCATTCTTTAGTATCGTCTTTACGTTGCTGACGTTACGAGTGCCTACCGCCGCGAGGTCGGCAATCTCTTGTCGCACATCGAGGTGCTGAGCTTCCGGCAAATTTGCCAAACCCTTGTACTTTCCTCCGGCGCGCATGTTTTCGAGCGCTCTCTGCTGAAAATAGGGTTCCAGCGTCAGCGCCAAGCGAATGCGGAAAAATGCATTCCATCCGCGCCGAGTTTGATGGTGTCTCAACATGAACTGTAGGGAATCGTCCTCGCTGAACTGATATTCGAGGCAGTGGATTTCGTGCCTACGCTCGAACACCGCTAACCGCCAGCGCCCAAAACCAGCGAGAATGGTGCCATTCGTCGTGATGAGAATCGGCTCGGCTGCGGACTGGTCCTTCGATCGGGCGGCCTCGTTGAGTTCTTCCACCACATCGATCAAGTCCAGCTCAGCCAATGCTCGATGCAGCCTGAGGTTCTCGGGCGAACGAACAACCGGACGCCCCCCCGACCGGCTCATCACCAGATGCGGCCGATGCTGGTCCGCAGGGCAGAATACCGGCTTGCCGCGGTCGTCGGCCGGTTCTGTTCCGCTGCTCTGCCGGTCGCGCGATGTTGTGTTGGACATCTTCAGGCCTTTGTTATGTCGTCCTTGATGCAATCAATGTCTCACTACCGCGCGAGCTGTGGTGTTCGTGAGGCGAACTCCAGCTTCCGCACGTTCCATTCACGTTCCAAAAGAAACGGTGTATTTTGTGGGGAATTGTCCAGAAACGACTGATTCAAAAGGGAAGAGCTGAGGGAGAGCGCATCGTTCGCAACGATGAGGTCGTCGGTTCGATCCCGACTAGCTCCACCATACTTTCAATCCGACACGGAATTCGCTTTCATTTGATTGCCAACGACCCATCAAACTTGATCCAAGCTTACTTAATCAAGTCGTGCGCACTCTGCATGGCGTAGTCGAGCACGCGGCCCGGCAGCACGCCCAGGTAGATGGTCGCGATCAAACAGATCGCCAATCCGATCCCCAGCCCCGCCGGAATGCGCGCGACGGGAATCTTTCCCCGCTCGTCCCGCATGTACATATACACGATCACGCGCAGGTAATAATAAGCGGCGATTGCGCTGTTGATGACGCCGATGATCGTGAGCCCAACCAGGTTCGATTGCAACGCGGCGGAGAAGACGTAGAACTTGGCGAAGAAACCGCCGGTCACAGGAATGCCGATCAGCGATAGCAGGAATATGGTGAGGATGGCAGCCAGCAGCGGAGAGCGGCGGCCCAGTCCGGCGTAGTCGTCGAGGGTGACATACTTCTCGCCGGCGGAGGCGAAGTGGCTGACGACGGCAAAGGCGCCGACGTTCATCGCCGCATAAGACGCCGCATAGAAGATAGCCGCGGAGATGCCGACCTGCTTGGCCGCCGCGAAGGCGACCAGCAGATATCCGGCGTGGGCGATAGAAGAGTAGGCCAGCAGGCGCTTAACATTCTGCTGTACCAGCGCACCGATGTTGCCCAGCGTCATCGAGAGCACGGCCGACATCCACACCATCCAGAACCAGCCCGGCGCGCCGGTGGCAAAGAGCACGCGCAGCAGCACGGCAAACGCCGCCGCCTTTGGTCCGGTGGACATTAAAGCTACGACCGGCGCGGGAGAGCCTTCATAAACATCTGGCGTCCACACGTGGAAGGGCGCAGAGGCCACCTTGAAGCCGAGCCCGACAAACATCAGACCCACGGCAAGATAAGCCAGCACCGATGATTGCGTCTGAAGATAGTGCGCAATGCCGTAGACATTGGTTGTGCCTGTCGCCCCGAAAACCAAGGCAACGCCGTACAAAAAGAACGCGGTCGCGAAGGAGCCGAGCAGAAAATACTTGAGCGACGCTTCGGCGCTCTCGGCGGCGCGGCGCCGCATTCCGGCAAGAATGTAGGTCGAGATCGACGAGATTTCCAGCGCGATGAAGATCAGCACCAGCTCGACGGCGGATGACATGAGCATCATGCCGACCGTGCCGAACAGAACCAGAGCATAATATTCGCCGGAGCGGATTCGTTGGACTTCAAGATATTCGAAGGACGTCAGGATCACGACCAACGCTACCAACAGCACAACGAAGTGGAAAAACACGCTGAAGGTATCCACCCTGATTGTGTTATAGAACGCGCTGCCGTAGAAGCCGGTCTGGTACGTAGCGGCGGCAAGACCGGCAAGCGCACCAATGACAGCGATGATGCCCAGCGGCTTCTTGGGGCTTTGCTCAGGAAGAAGCGGATCAACCATCATGACGACGATGCCGAAGATGCTTAGCACCACCTCCGGCAAGATGCGAATGTAGTCGACGGCCGGGATCATCTTCCGATCACCTCGGCCGCTCGGTGATTCATACCTTCATCTGCGGTGGAAGCGGCGGACTTCAGCCCGGCGAAACTGCGCGCCATAAACACCGGCTTGAGCCGCGGCATACCGGGGCTAAAGCCCACTTGATATTGACGGGTTACGGCACGGCTGGAGCCGCGCCCTTCCACCGGTTTTGCTTCGCGGCCAGCGCGGGGTAAGCCGACATGCGCTGCCTGGGTCGGCGCCGAGGCTTGCTTGAGCGCAGCCGATACCGCAGGATCAATCGAGTTTAGCCACAGCATCGGAGCAACTCCCATCACCAGAGCTGCAATCGCGGTTGGCCATAGCGAGACGCGCTCGCGGGCATCGAGATCGCGCAACGAGTTGTTGGCCGGGACCGTCACATTGCCGTAGAAGACGCGCTGATACATCCAGAGCAGGTAGCACGCGCTCCAGATCACGCCCGTCGCCGCCAGAATTCCGTAGAGCTGGCTCGCCTGAAAAGCGCCGCTGAGCACCAGGAACTCGCCGACGAAGCCGTTAAGCAGCGGCAGCCCAACCGACGACAACATAATGAACGCGAAAAACGTCGCGTACACAGGCATGGGCGTCGCCAGGCCGCCGTACTCCGTGACGTCATAGGTGTGGCGGCGATCGTAGATCATTCCCAGCAGCATGAACAGCGCCCCGGTGGAGACGCCATGGCTCAGCATCTGATAGACGGCGCCGTCCACGCCGAGCTGCGTAAAGCTGAAGATGCCGAGCACGACAAATCCCAGGTGACTGACGGACGTGTAAGCGACCAGCCGCTTGATGTTGGGCTGCACCATCGCGACCAGCGCGCCGTAGATGATGCCGATGATGGCCAGCGCAATGATCCAGGGAGCGTTGCGTCGCGACTGCTCAGGAAAGAGCCCAAGGTTGAAGCGCAGCAAACCATAGGTGCCCATCTTGAGCAGCACTCCAGCCAGCAAGACGGAGCCTGCCGTGGGGGCCTCCACGTGCGCGTCGGGCAGCCAGGTATGGACCGGAAACAGCGGCACTTTGACCGCAAAGGCGACGAAGAATCCAAGAAACAGCCAGAGCGCAGCGCTGGCGAACCCCGGGACTTGCCCGCCTTGGATGGCACTCTGAATGGTCACGAAGTCAAAGCTGCCGGTGCGCGCATAAAGCCAGATAATCGCCGCCAGCATGAAGACCGACGCGATCATGGTGTACAGGAAAAACTTTACCGCGGCGTAGATTTTGCGCCCATGGCCGTACATGCCGATGATGAGCGCCATCGGGATCAGCGTCGCTTCCCAGAAAAAGTAGAACAGGAACAGGTCGAGGGCGACGAAGACGCCGATCATCGCGGTTTCGAGGATCAGCATCAGGATAAAGAATTCCTTCACCCGGTCGCCGATCGACTTCCACGAGATCAGTACGCACAGCGGCATGAGAAACGTGGTCAGGATCACCAGCCACATGGAAATGCCATCGATGCCAAGGTGGTAATGAATGTTCGGGTGCGCGATCCACGGCGCGTCCTCGTCGAACTGGAAACCGTTCTGGCCGCGCACGAAATACCACGGCAGATGCAGCGATGCCAGCAGCGTGAGCAGCGAGACCGCCAGCGCGAAGTAGCGGATGTCGCGGTCGCGGCGCGGGAAAAACGCCAGCAGAATTGCGCCCGCCAGCGGAAGGAAAACCACGATGCTGAGGATGTTGTCGTTGATGAACCTCATCGCAACCCCCTCCACACCATGAAGGCGATCACCGCCGTCGCGCCCACCGCAACCCATCCGGCATAGGAGCGGATGTTGCCCGACTGCATGTGCCGCAGCGCGTCCGAAGTCTCCTGAGCGCCAGCCGCGCCGCCGTCGACTGCGCCGTCGATCAGCCCGCGGTCGATTCCCTTCCAGAAGATATTGGTCGAGAGCGCGATGATTGGCTGGATGATGACTGCGCTGTAAAGTTCATCCAGTTTGTATTTTTCCAGGACGAAGGTATAGAGCCCACCGGCGGCCTCAGCCACGCGCGCAGGAAGTTCGGGCCGCTTGTAATACATCCACCACGCCAACAGCAAGCCGAGCGCAGCAACAGCAACCGAGATCCCGGTAAATGCCAACTCGGCGCTAGCGCCTTCTTGTTCAGCCGGCGCCTGCGATGACGCTGCTGCTATTTCTCCGCCCGGCGTGACTGCCGCGAATTGAAAGACTGGCGAGAGGAAATGGCCGAAGTGGTCCGATCCGCCCAGCGAGTGCGGAACGCCAATCCATCCGCCCACTAGGGAAAGCACAGCCAGGATCATCAGCGGCACGACCATCACCCACGGGCTCTCGTGCGGAGCGCCATGACTGCCACGCTGCGCGTCGGCAGCGTGGCCGTGTCCTGCCGTCTCAGGATTCGGTCCGCGATACTCGCCAAAAAATGTAAGGAACCAGAGCCGGAACATGTAGAACGAGGTCATGCCGGCGGTGATGATGCCGATAAGCCATAGCAAGTGAGCGCCGCTGCTCCATGTCGACCACAGGATCCTGTCTTTCGAAAAAAAGCCGGCGAATGGCGGCAAGCCCGCGATGGCGAAGGTCGCAAACGTCATCGACCAGAACGTGTAGGGAAGATATTTTCGCAGCCCGCCCATGTGCCGCATGTCCTGCTCGCCGCCCAGGCCATGAATCACCGATCCTGCCGCCAGGAACAGCAGCCCCTTGAAGAAAGCGTGACTCACCAGGTGGAAGATTCCGCCGACGTAATCTGCCACGCCGCACGCCATGAACATATAGCCAAGCTGCGAGATGGTGGAGTAGGCCAGCACCTTCTTGATGTCGGTCTGGACGATGCCAATCGAGGCCGCGAAGATCGCGGTCAGCGTGCCGATAATGGCGACGGCTAGCCGGGCATCGGGCGCGCGGTTGAAGATAGGACTGGAGCGCGCCACCATGTACACGCCCGCCGTCACCATGGTCGCGGCGTGGATCAATGCCGACACCGGCGTTGGGCCTTCCATCGCGTCGGGCAGCCAGACGTAGAGCGGAATCTGCGCCGACTTGCCGGTCGCGCCCACCAGCATCAGCAAGCCAATTGCTGTCAATAATCCGGCGCCGGCGGTCTCGACGGGATGTTGGCTGACTAACTTCCACAGGTTGTCGTATTGCAGCGTGCCGAAATGCTTGATGAGCAGGAAGAGCGCGATGAGAAATCCGCAATCGCCAACCCGGTTGGTGATGAAAGCCTTCTTGCCCGCGTCGGCCGCACTTTTCTTGAGAAACCAGAAGCCGATCAGCAGGTACGACGCCAGGCCCACACCTTCCCATCCCACGAACATCAGCAGATAGTTGTTCGCCAGCACCAGCGTCAGCATGAAGAACATGAAGATGTTCAGGTAAGCAAAATAGCGGTAGTAGCCGCCTTCATGCTCCATGTAGCCGACGGAATAGACGTGAATCACGAATCCGACACCGCTAACGATCAGCAGCATGACCAGCGAAAGCTGGTCGAGGTAAATGCCGTATTCCGCCGAAAACGGTCCCGCGCTTAGCCAGGTGAAATAGCGCTCGATGTGCGGGATCTGGTCGGGAGGCAGAACCGCAAACTGCGCGGCAACCCACAGCGCCATGGCGAATGCCGCCCCGGTCGATCCCAGCGCAATGGTGTTGATCAGCGCCTTGGGAAAACGCTTGCCCAGCAGGCCGTTGATAGCGGCGCCGGCCAGCGGGAGCAGCGGAATGATCCAAAGGTGCATGTTTCGCTCTTCGCTCTTCGCTCTTCGCTCTTCGCCAAGCAGGCTCGCCGGATATCTCTGGCGAAAGGCGAATAGCGAACAGCGTCCTTACAACTTCAACAAATTCACACGATCCACATTTAACGTCTCGCGCGTCCGGAATACGGCAATGATGATGGCCAAGCCCACGGCTGCCTCAGCGGCAGCCACGACCATCACAAAGAAAACGAAGATGTGTCCTTCAAGCTTGTTGAGCTGGGCCGCAAAGGCTACGAACGTTAGGTTCACGCCGTTCAGCATCAGCTCGATGGAAAGAAATATGGTGATGATGTTGCGCTTGATGAGAAAACCGGCGACGCCGCAGGCGAACAAAATCGCACTCAGCACCAGGTAGTACGAAAGAGGGACCATTATTCTTTCCCCCCTCGCTTTTCGCTTTTCGCTCTTCGCTTTTCGCCAGAAACGGTTCCATAGGCATCTCCGGCGAAGAGCGAAGAGCCAGGAGCGAAATGCGAGTAGTACAGAGGGACCATCAGTCTTCCTCCCTCCGCGCCAGCACCACGGCGCCCATGATCGCAACCAGGATCAGGATTGAAGTCACCTCGAAGGGCAGCAGGTAATCACGAAACAGCAGGTGTCCGACCGCCTGCGGATTGCCAAAGACATTCTCGCCATTCATGATCGTCGGCCCGCCAATGGCGATGCGATCCAGTCCAGTGAGATGGCTGATGACCGCGGCCCCAATGCCCAAGCCAATGATCAGAGCGGGCACACCGAGCATGGTCGCAACGCGGCTGCCATGCGGCAGCCGCTCCTCCTCACCAGCATTGAGCAGCATGATGACGAAGACGAACAGCACCATCACCGCGCCGGCGTACACGATCACCTGCACTGCCGCGACGAACTCGGCGCCCAGCAGCAGATAAATCAGCGCCAGCGACCCCATCACCACGATCAGCGACAGCGCGCTGTTGATGGGGTGCTTCTGCACCAGGAGGTTGATCGCCCCTCCTACACACAGCGCCGCGAAGATAAAGAAAAGAACAAGAGGCAGCATGATGTTAAGAGCAGCAACTAGCAACTAGCAACTAGCATTTAGCATTTAGCAACTAGCTTTGTGCATTCGGCAGTTAGCGTTCAGCCGAAACCCTCAAAGAAACTTGGCAATATCCGATGCAACTTCGCTATTAGCGTTTAGCTAGTTGCTAGTTGCTAGTCGCTAGTCGCTAATTGCTAGCAGCTTACTTCAGCGCCACGACCAGACTGGTAACGACAATATTCGCAATGGCCAGCGGCAGAAGAAACTTCCAGCCGAAGGCCATGAGCTGGTCATAGCGGAAACGCGGCAACGTGCCGCGAACCCAGATATAAAGAAACATGAACCCAAACACGCGCAACCCAAACCAAAATACCGGCAACAATGACTGCACAATCGGCGGACCAAAGACCGGGCCCGTCCAGCCGCCCAGAAACAGGACCGACGCCAGGCAGGCGACCGTCACCATGTTGGCGTACTCGGCCATGAAGAACATGGCAAACTTCATCGAGCTGTACTCGGTGTGATAGCCAGCAACCAGCTCGGTCTCGGCCTCGGGCAAGTCGAAAGGAATGCGGTTCGTCTCGGCATACGCTGCCATGATGTAAATGAAGAAGGCGACAATCTGCCCCTTGAAGATATTCCATTTGGGAATGAAACCGAACCACGTGCCCGTCTGCTGGTTGACGATATCGCTCAGGCTGAAACTGCCCGCATAAATCAGCACGCCGATAAGCGACAGGCCAAGCGCCACTTCGTAGCTGATCATTTGCGCCGAAGCGCGCAGGCCGCCCAGCATCGAGTACTTGCTGTTGGACGACCAGCCGGCGAGGGCCACTCCGTAAACGCCGACCGACGTAATGCCCAGGATCACCAGCAGCCCGATGTTGACGTCGGTGATTTGCAGCGGAGTGGAAATACTGCCCAGCTTGATCCATGGCCCGATTGGAATCACCGCGATGGAGGTTAACGCCGTGGTTACGGCGATAATCGGCGCCAGAAGGTATAAAGGCTTGTGAACATATGGGGGGGTGAGATCTTCTTTAAAGATAAACTTTAAGCCGTCGGCAAGCGGTTGCCAGATGCCGAACGGACCTACCCGCGAGGGACCCCAGCGGTTTTGCATGTGGGCGACAACCTTCCGTTCCAGCAGAACGGTGTACGCGACGGCGGTAAGCAGAACAAAGACCGCGATCAGGATCTTCACAATCGAGACCAGAATGTACGTTCCAATTCCCATTTAGCTCTCAGCTATCAACTCTCAGCCGTCAGTTTAGGTCGTCATTCGCGATTCGCCTTTCGCTCTTCGCGAGAAGATGAACTTCGCGTTCGTTCCGCCCAAAAACATCAACTTTGTCATCCTGAGCGGAGCCGGGCGCTTTTCGCGCCGCAGTCGAAGTGCCTGCCCCGAACGAAGCCGAGGCACCCCTTATCGTCACGACAATTCTCCGGATCTTGAAACTGGAAACTGGAAACTCGGAACTGAACTAGCCACTGCCCACTATCCTCCGACCCTCACCATCGGGTCGTAACCTGCTTCGATCTCCAAATCCGGCACAGTGCGATAGCGCTCCATCACGGTGTTTAAGGTTTCCGAGAACCGGCCCAGCGTGCCAGAGCTAAACAAGGAGTCGCCGGCGGGCCGTATCAACGCCGGATCGCCCATCCCGGTTGCACCCGTGATCTGCACCAACCGGGTGTGTTCGTCGCGACCCGCCAGCAGCCCGAGGCGCGAGATGTCGTAGCCCGGCACCAGCCGCTGAATTTCATCCAGCATGGCCGTCGGATCGTAGGGGCTCATCTTGGGCTCGAGGTTGTGCTCGGCCAGCCAAATCGCATGGCGGTCGGCTTCGCCCGATTGCGCTCCGCGCGTCTGGCCCATGTCGGCGCGCGTGCCTCCGCCGCCGAAGGGCACCAGCTTACGAACGTCATATCCCATGCGAGCGGCGATACGAACAATGCACTCGAAGTCGTTGCGCACACCGGCGAATTCGCCAGCCTTTTTCAGCATCTGCACGTCACCGCAGGTATTGGTGAACGTTCCGGATTTCTCGTAAGCATTGGCGATGGGCAGCACAACATCGGCTATTGCCGCCGTCTCGGTCAAAAACATGTCCTGCACCACAACGAAGCTCCTAGAAAGCGCGAAGGGATCGATGTTGTAGCGCGCGACAGGATTCGAACCCACAACGTAGAGCGCCTTCAGTTGGCCATTCTTCGCGGCCTCCACCATCTGCAACAGGTTCAAGCCGGGCGCTTCGGGGATTTCGTCCACCCACTCCTGATGGAAGCCGGTTGCGCTGGTCACGGGAGCGTAGCCCGGCAGCATGTCGGGATAGAGTCCCATGTCGGCGGCGCCGCGCGAGTTGGCGTAATCGCCAAGACAGATAAACTTCGCGCCCTGCGCGAGGCCAAAGTAGACTAACGCCTTCACGTCGCCGTCGCGTAACTCGGACCCGAAGATAATGACCAGATCCTTCTCATTCCTCACCGCGTCGCGTAATTGGATCAACGCGTCGCGGGTGAGGTTCGAAGAAGTGACAGCGTCGCCCGCCGAGTCGTTTCCGGCGAGGAACTGCACCAAGCTTCCTTCCGATCCAGGAGCAATCTGCGCGAACGATGTAGCCTGCCGGTGCAGCTTGATAGCAGACGAGTTCACCACATACAACTTGGCGCGATGCAGCCTCACATTGCTGCGAATCTGCCAAGCCAGCAGCGGATGCTGCTCCGTGGGATCGTTACCGATCAGCAGAATCGCCGGAGCACTGAGGACATCGCGCATCGAAGCTGTTGCGTTTGGCTTTCCAGCGAGCGCCGAGGCAAAAGCCGGAAAATCCGCGGTGCGGTGATGGTCGATGTTGTTCGTGCCCAGCACCAGGCGGGCGAACTTTTGCAGCAGGTAATTTTCTTCGTTGCTGGTGCGGTTCGATCCAATCACGCCGAACGAAGTGGGGCCGTCGGCCGTTAGCACTTCCTGGAATTTCTTGGCAATCAGCTCCAACGCCTGCTCCCAGGTTGCGGGAGCGAATTTGCCCTCACGCTTGATCAGCGGCTGTTGCAATCGATCGGGATGATTGGCGAAGTCGAAAGCATAGCGGCCCTTGATGCAGAGGAAGTCGCCGTTGATGCCGCTCTTGTCGCGATTGTCGCCGCGCACAATTTGCATGCCGGTGTCGGCGCGGCGCACGCCCAGCGTGGTCTTGCAGCCGTCACCGCAGTGGGTGCAGACGGTGCCCACGTGTTTCATCTCCCAGGGACGCGTCTTGTAGCGGTACGCTCCGGAGGTGAGCGCGCCGACCGGGCAAATGTCGATGCACATGCCGCACTCTTCGCACTCCAGATGGTCTTGTTTATTAGGCGCGATGATGGAGCCGGTGCCGCGGTTTTGCACGCCGAGCGCCCACACGTCCATGCCTTCGCCGCAAACGCGAATGCAGCGATAGCACAGAATGCAGCGCGGACGGTCGAAGTACACCACCGGCGACCATTGCTGCTCATCGCGATGGTTCTTCAGGTCCATGAACTTCGATTCGGCCGCGCCATACTTGAAGGTCATGTCCTGAAGTTCGCACTCGCCGCCGGCGTCGCAGACGGGGCAATCCAGCGGGTGGTTGGCGAGCAGCAGCTCCAGCATCGACTTGCGCGCCTGCTTGATCTTGTCGCTCTCGGTGGTGACGATCATACCCTCGGCGACCGGCGTGGTGCACGCAGTCTGGAGCTTGGGCATCTTCTCGATTTCCACCAGGCACATGCGGCAAGCGCCCTGTAGCGACAGGTTGGGGTAGTAGCAGAAAGACGGCACCTCGATGCCCGTGCTCTTGCAGGCTTCGATCAGCAGCGTCCCCGCGGGAACGGTGAGTTTCTTGCCGTCGACAGTGAGTGTTACGTCAGCCATAAAAGCAGCAATTAGCAATCAGCAACTAGCCAAACCAAAAGCGCGTCGTCCGCGATCGAGGGCTTTGGCCCGAGTAGAGGACCTGCTCTTTCGGCAGCGGGGCCGG
>JBEKQY010000115.1:0-11782 GCA_049519235.1 Candidatus Korobacteraceae bacterium
GTCACGCCGGCGGGCCTCAGCAACTCCACCCCAGCAGAGGCAAAGGCGGCCTCTGCTGGGGTCCCCGGGGACTGGAGCAAGATCGCGATGATCGAGGCTTCGCGCTTCGATCCAGCCGTCGCCTATGTCGCGGTTGACCGTCACCGGCTGGACGACCAGACGCCGTATATCTATCGCACGCGCGATTATGGAAAAAGCTGGCAGCCCATCGCGAATGGAATTGCGGCCAACGCTTTTGTGAATGCGATTCGAGAGGACACCGAGAAGAAGGGATTGCTCTTTGCGGGAACTGAGCTCGGGATTTATGTCTCCTTCGACGATGGCGATCATTGGCAGTCGCTGCAGTTGAACCTGCCGGTCACCTCGGTCCGCGACATCACGATTCATGGCGACGACCTTATCGTCGCAACCTACGGACGCTCGTTCTGGATCCTGGACGACATCACGCTGCTGCGGCAAGTGAATCCGCAATCGCCGGCGGCGAATGCCCAGCTGTATAAACCTGCCACGGCAATTCGCGTCGACAACGATGGTTTCCTCGGCAGTCCGCTGCCGCCGGAAGAGCCTACGGCGAAGAACCCGCCCGACGGCGCGATCGTCGACTACTATTTGCCCTCGGCTGCGAAGTCGCTCACGCTGGAAATTTCAGACTCCAGCGGCAAGCTGGTACGGCGCTTCACCAGCGGGCAGAAAAAGGAACCGCCGCATCCTCCGCTTGCCACCGCCGAGCGCTGGTTGGCGAAACCTGTGGTGCTGGAGAACACTGCCGGCACGCATCGCTTCGTTTGGGACCTGCGCTGGGGCAACTCAGGCGCAAATCCTGCGACGGAGGATGTCTGGGAGGAAGGTTTCGGCGCGCCGCGCGGGCCGCGCGCAGCACCGGGAAATTATCAGCTCAAGCTGACGCTGGATGGCAACGCGCTCACCCAGCCATTGAAGGTGGAAATGGACCCGCGCTCGCAGGCGACCGCCGCCGAGCTCAACGAACAGCTTCGTCTTGCGCTGGAGATGTTCGCCGACGTGCGAAACAGCCGCAAGGCGCTGGCGGAAATCGCCGCGGTGAAGAAGCGGCTGAGCGAGATCGAAGCGCAAAGCTTGAAACAGCATCCCGATCTGCTCAGCCAGGTGACGGAGTTGGAGTCGGCCATCGGGAAGATCGAAAAGGGCGAGAGGACGATGCCGGGATCGATCAGCGGACTTGAAGCGGCCAGCACCGGCTTGGGAGCCGCGCTCCGCGTCGTGGAAGGCAGCGATCGGACCGTGCCGTCGCAAGTGGTCGATCTCTATCGTGCGGCAAATCAGGTTGCGTCCGCCGGCATTGCCGCATGGACGCAGCTCAAGGGCTCGCGACTGGCGAAGCTGAATGACGCGCTGCAAAAAGCGGGCGTTGCGACGATACAAATTTCCGCGATTGAACGCGAAGTGGAGTACCTGATGTCGCAATGATACGGCGAGAGATCCTATTCACGCGCCGATGTCCAACTTACTGCATGCATTTCGGGTGAAGCGCGGCCGCGCTTGCCACTTCCTCCGCCGTGAGACTGCTCGTGGCTGGCGTCAGGAAGTCGGTGATGGCTCCTCCGCGTAAGGATCGCGCAGGTAGCCTTCCACGGCGAAGTCTTCTCCGAAGCGATGCAGGGTGAGCGATTGCACGCGAGCGGCTTCGCTGATGCGCTGGTAGCCGGCGCCCAGGGCAAACGGGATTGAGCCGCTGCCGGCCAGAATCTTGGGCGCGTAGTAGAAGAAAATCTTGTCCACGATACCGGCCGCGAGCGCGGCCCAGTTGACCATCGCACCGCCTTCAATGATCAGGCTGGTGATCTCACGCTGGCCCAGGGTATGCATCGCACGGTTGAGGTCGGGACGGCCATCGACTGTAGGCGAGCCGCTGGGGAAAGCGAGGGTGCCGTCGTCCGGCGAGCGTCGCATGGGCACCTGCTCAACCGCCACGCCACGCGATTCCAGCTCGCGCCGCTTGTTCTCCTCGGCGAAACAGCAGAAGACGAGGAGATCTTCATGCGCGGTTTTCACTACGCGCGAATCAAGCGGCAGCCGCAAGCGCGAGTCGAGAATGACGCGCAACAGCGGCCGGCGGCGCGGAAGCCCGGTGCGGTCGGTCAGCAGCGGATCGTCGGCGATCACCGTGCCTACCCCAACCATGATGGCGTCGTTGGCGTGCCGCATCTCGTGCACATGTGCCCGCGCAGCCTCACTGGTGATCCAGCCGCCACTGGGCGCCAACGATCCCAAACCCGGCTCGGCCTCGGGCTCACCCGGCGGCGGAGCGATCTTGCCATCCAGCGTCATCGCGGTCTTCAGCGTCACGAAGGGAGTCTTGTGGCGAATGTATTTGGCAAAGGCTTCGTTCAGCTTCCTGGCTTCCGGCTCGCAGAGTCCGTCGTGCACTTCAATTCCCGCAGCGCGCAATTTGGCGAGGCCGCGTCCGGCTACGAGGGGATTGGGATCGCGCATGGCGGCGAAAACGCGCTTGATTCCAGCCGCAATGACGGCGTCGGCGCAAGGGCCGGTGCGCCCCGCGTGAGAGCACGGCTCCAGGTTCAGGTAGAGAGTCGTGCCTCGCGCCCGCTCGCCCGCCTGCTCGATTGCCAGCATCTCGGCGTGCTTGCGGCCTTCATAGGTGTGCGTGCCCCGGCCAACGATCTCGCCGTTCGGAGCGACCAGTACCGCACCCACACAAGGATTGGGCGAAGCCAGCGCTACGCCTTGGCGAGCAAGCTCCAGCGCTTGCTGCATGAACTGCTCGTCGGTCAGGATCTGCTGAGCCATCGTCTAATCGGTGAAGAACCAAGGCCTTAAATCGGCTTCTGGAATATAGTGAGACGCTTGTCTAAAGACCGCGTGAAGCATCCCTGGGCGGATTCTTCTGTGCAGAGGTACTGTAAGTGTCTGGTGCTCGCCACTGGTAAGGACTCGCCGAAGTTTGGCGTGGCTGCCGCGGATTGAGGCGATTCGGAACCCGAAACTGCCCAGCGCTTTAATCAAGTCGCGCCCCGACAATTGACGCAGCTTCGTCACAAGGCGAGCGGCTTTTCGATGATTAACTGCAGCTGCGGATGGCTCGACAATCCCAAAGCAGCCAAGTCCTCTCCCTCCAAATGCAGGCTCAACGCTTCATCCAGATTGCGAACCAGATCGTCCAGATTATCGCCTTGGGTAACCACGGCAACTTCCAGGCATTCCACGTAGTAGCCGTCCTCATCAGGGTGAACTACCGCGTGAATCACGTCGCGCTTGATCGGAACCAAGCTCTCCCCGAGTGGCCGCGAAGAGGCACGGGCGGTTACGGAAGGCGTGGCACCCGACAGGGTGCGATATTTCGAGATTACTTCGTATTTTCCGCGGCTGATGCGGCGAAAGTAGTCCCACCGGCGAAGGTGGTTGGGAGGAGCATTTACGCAACAGCGACTGACAATGTCGGTGCGAACAGAGTATTCATTCAGATTCGGGAGCGCCCTGATTATCTCGTCAGGCGTAAATGTCCAATCTTTACGTTGGCCGGCGATTCGGTTCGCGGCCGCCAGTACTTCCTCGTGAACCGGCATTTCCGTTTACCTCCGCTCCAGATTATGTTGATAATTACGGATTGTCAAGTGATTATCAAGTTAATCAAACAGTGAGTTCACGAAATCCTGCGGATTGAAGGGCAGCAGGTCGCCGGCCTTCTCGCCGACGCCGACATAACGTACCGGCAGGCCCAGCTCCTTGCAGATGGCGACCACGACTCCGCCTTTGGCCGTGCCGTCCAGCTTGGTGAGCACGATGCCGGTCACTCCGGCCGATTGCGTGAACAAGCGCGCCTGCTGAAGCCCGTTCTGGCCGGTCGTCGCGTCCATGACGAGCAGGGTTTCGTGCGGCGCGTTGGCGCTGAAGCGGTGCGCGGTACGGCGCATCTTTTCCAATTCGGCCATCAGGCTGGTCTTGGTATGCAGGCGGCCGGCCGTGTCGACGATGACGTAATCCGTGTTGCGTGCCTTCGCGGCCTGCATTGCGTCGAACAGCACCGCCGCGGGATCGCCGCCGGGCTTGTTCTTGATCACTTCGGTTCCGGTGCGGTCGCCCCAGATCTCCAGTTGCTCGATAGCCGCAGCGCGAAAGGTGTCAGCGGCGGCGAGCAGGACGGTCTTGCCCTGCGAACGCAGTAGGTGAGTCAGTTTGCCAATCGAAGTTGTCTTGCCAGTCCCGTTCACTCCGACGACGAGGATTACCTCCGGTTCGCCGTCAACCTTCTGCACCGGCCGTTGCTCGGCCGCGTTGAGGATGGCCAGCAGCTCTTCCTTCAAGACGCGCTTGAGTTCATCGACGTTGGCCACCTGCCGGCGATCGACTTTTTCGCGCAGTGCGTCGAGAATCGTTGCTGTCGTTGCCGTACCCAGGTCCGCCGAGATCAGCGTGGCTTCAAGATCGTCGAGGGTCTCGCGGTCAATTTCTTTGCGGAAGGCGACGACATCCTCAATCCGCTCGCTGAGGCTTTCGCGCGTGCGCGTGACCGCCTCTTTCATGCGTGTAAGGAAGCTGGGTTTCTCTTCTGTGCTGCCGAAAAGGGTCTGAATCATGAATGAGTCCGTCGCGAGAAGCGAAAACTACGTGACTGCGCAAAGAAAAGCTTGGCAATAGGGAGCAGATTTCGGTAGTGGGTCAGTTTGACCATCGTGCTGTTAGTTGTGCTTGCGTGTGGGTTCTCCCACAAACACCAAGCACCCGTTTGGATCTCCAATGTGGAACTCAGTCATCCCGTACTCCCTGTCGAACAGATCCCGAATCCTGTAGCGGTTCTTGAAAGTTTTCACATGCTCCCATAGAGCCTGGATATCAGAAACCTCAATGTATATCTCGGTATGCCCGCGGACACACTTCATGACCTCCTCGGATGCCGTCTTTTGGAAGTGGATGGTTTGGCCATCCCGCTCCACTATCGAGTATTCCGGCGACTTTATGGTTGGCGTGAATCCGAGCACGCTCTGGTAAAACAGAATGGTTTCCTCCATATTTTCAGTCGCCAGCATAGGGCTGATTCTTTTCGCTATGGATGTGCTTTTCATCACCACGGAGATCTCCAACCGCCTGACGTTATCCCTCTATCGATCGCGACATAATGGTGCACCAGCAGCGGCAACGCGAGCTCAGTACTTCAAACTGCCCACTGGTTTCGTTTCATTATGAAATTTCATTATAGACAAGCGGTTGCAGCACGCGGTTCTGGATCGGGTTAGAGAATCGTAGCAAGTGCAACAGCAGGTCTCTCGACTCGCGCCCGCGGCCGCGCCAAACGCAGTCGCGGGCTAACCGTCGCAGTGCGCCCCCTGATCGCACGGTTGATCGCCGGCGAGCGAAAACAAAAAGCGGACCGCGAAGAGCGGCTTTTTGTGTACTCTGTATTGGCTGGACATACTTCCGATAGCCAATGTTCTTCACTACACGAACCACATGCCGACAATCCCACAGCAGCGCGATCGCATGCCTGTGTTTACTGCTGGCGCTTCTCGCCGCTTCAGCGTCGGCACAAGTCGCCTCGCCGTGGGTCGATACCAAGCCGCTCTTGGTGGACACGGGAACCACGGGATTGAAGCTGATGCTGCGCCGCCTGCACACCACGGCGCGGATGATGCACACCGTCGCACATCCCGACGACGAAGACGGGGGCATGCTTACGCTGGAGTCGCGCGGCCACGGCGTAAGCATCGTGCAACTGACTCTGAACCGCGGCGAGGGCGGACAGAACAAAGTCGGCAGCAATCTGTTCGATGAGTTGGGCATTATTCGCACCCTGGAGTTACTGGCCGCCGACCGCTATTACGGAGTGGAGCAGCGCTTCACGCGCGTGGCCGATTTCGGATTCTCCAAGACGCCAGAGGAGACCTTCAAGAAGTGGGGCGGCCACGACATACCTCTCGGCGATATGGTGCGAGTGATTCGCAGCTTCCGCCCAGATGTTATCTGCACCCGGTTCCAGGGAAATTCCCGCGACGGGCACGGCCATCATCAGGCATCGGGAATCTTGACCCGCGAGGCGTTTCGCGCCGCCGCCGATCCCACCCGCTTTCCTGAGCAGATTCGCGAAGGTTTGCAGCCCTGGCAGGCCAAGAAGCTCTACATGGATAACGTGCGCGGAACGGAAGACTGGTCGATCAAGCTGGAAACCTCGCAACCCGATCCCTTGCTGGGCGAGACGTATGTGCAATTTGGCTGGAAAGGTCTGAAGCACCAGCTATCGCAGGGTGCTGGCGCGTGGAATCCTCCCGAGGGCGAGCGTTACAGCTACTACAAACTGATCGACTCGGCAATGCCGGACCAACCAGCCCCCGAGGCGCACGAAAAAGATTTCTTCGATGGCATCGACACTTCGCTGCCGGGTCTCGCGGACCGGCTGGGAGGGGACGAATCCAAGTTCCCGTCGCTGCGTTCCCGATTGCGGGCAATTGCCAGGGCAGTTGACGGGGCAACGGCGGACGCCGACCAGGACCCGCAATCGGCAGGCGCGCCCCTGTTGCGGGGATTGGAACTCACCCGCGCGTTAATCGGCAAAGTTGATGCGTCGAAATTGTCTGGTGCCGAGAAGGCTGACCTGCTCGCCAGCTTGCGCACCAAGGAGCAGGAGTTCGAGCAAGCCGCAAACCTGGCTTTGAGAATAGATCTGGAGCTTGGGCCGGGCACTCCCGATGGCCGGCCCATGGCAGCCACCTTTCCTACCGGTGACGGCGATGTCCTGGCGGCGGTCATCACCGCGGGCAAGCCATTCCTGCTGCGGGCGACGCTGCACAATGGCAGCGCTGCGCCCATGGACGTAAGGCAGTTTGCGCTCGACCTGCCTGAGGGCTGGAAGTACGAACTTTTCCTGGACGCAGTGCCGCAGAGTATCGCTGCCGGCGATGGCAGCGCGCTGACCTTTCGCGTGACCCCGCCGATCGACGCCCAGCCCACGCAGGCGTACTTTCACCGGGACGATCCGGAGAATGACGCGATCTACAAGATCGACAATCCGAAGTACGAGACGCTGGCGCTGCCGCCGCCGCCGGTTGCAGCGCGAGTGGAGTACAGCATCAACGGCGCCGACGGTGTGATTCGCAGCGTTGCCCGCACGCCCATGCACGACGACAAGGGCGATGTGTGGTCGATGCCGCTGGCGGTTGTTCCACCGTTTTCCGTCGAGGCATCGCCGGCAACCCAGATCATTGCCGCAGGAAAGAATCTATCGGCGCAGTTGAGCGTGGTGGTTCGCACGACTGCGGACCGCGGGAGCGGCACGGTGCATCCCGAAGTACCGCAGGGATGGGCAATCGAGCCACAATCAGCGAACGTTGCCTTCACCGAACCGGGGGAGCACGCGGCTGACTTCCAAGAGTTGCCCGATGGAGCCAAGGAATCGCGCTACCAGGTTCGCGCGCTGCTGAATGCCGGCGGACGCGATTACAGCCAGGGGTACAGCCTGGTCGCGCGTCCTGACATTGGCGGTTTTTTCTACTACCAGCCTGCGCTACAGCGCGCCAGCGTGGTCGAGGTGAAAGTTCCGCAGGACCTCAAGATCGGATACATCATGGGTGCGGGCGACGACATTCCCGACGTGCTGCGCGAGTTGGGGCTCGATGTCACGCTGCTTACGGCGGACGACGTGGCGCATGGCGATCTGGGCCGCTTCGGAACCATCGTGATGGGTATTCGCGCCTACGACACGCGCGAGGATGTAACCAAGAATAACCAGCGCCTGCTCGACTATGTGAGCAACGGAGGCACGCTGCTGGTGCAATACAACACATCGCCCAGCGATTTCAATGCGGGGCACTACACGCCATATCCAGCGCAGTTGAGCCGCGAGCGTGTCACGGTGGAGCAGGCGCCGATAACGATTCTCGATCCGCAAAGCGCGGTCTTTCACTATCCCAATCAAATTACCGACCGCGATTTCGATGGCTGGGTGCAGGAGCGCGGCCTGTACTTCATGGACCAGTGGGACCAGCACTTCACCCCGCTGCTGGCCGCGAACGATCCCGGCGAGCAGCCGCAAAAAGGCGGGCTGCTGCTGGCCCAGTACGGCAAGGGCTATTACATCTATACCGGCTATGCGTTCTTTCGGCAATTGCCCTTCGGAGTGCCGGGCGCAATTCGGATTTATGTGAACCTGCTGAGCGTAGGACATGAGCCAAAATAGTCCGGCGGAGCCTGAGCTCGTCCGCGGCATCGGCCTGCCGGAAGCCACCACGCTGAACATGATCGACATGATCGGCGTGGGGCCGTTCATCACCCTCCCGCTGGTCATCGTTGCCGCGGGCGGCCCGCAAGCGATGCTGGGCTGGGTCCTCGGCGCCGTCCTGGCGCTCTGCGATGGATTGGTGTGGGCCGAGCTGGGCGCGGCCATGCCCGGCGCGGGCGGCTCGTATCGCTATCTCAAGGAAATCTACGGGCCGCATTCGCTTGGCCGGCTGCTATCGTTTCTGTTCATCTGGCAGCTCTCGTTCAGCGCGCCGCTGTCCATTGCCTCGGGCTGCATTGGCCTGGCGCACTATGCGGGATATCTTTGGCCCGGCCTGGAGCGCACAATCCTCGCACATACGATGCACGTTGGTCTGCCGTTGATTGGCACGCTGGAAGTCAGCGTGCTGGTGATGCCCGCTACCTGGCTTGCGATTGCGACCGCGGCGTTCGCGGTTTTGCTGCTCTATCGCCGTATCACAGTGCTCGGCAAGCTGGCGGAGTTGCTGTGGGTCGGCGTGGCGCTGGCTGTGGGCTGGGTCATAGTCGCCGGACTGACGCACTTCAGCGCCGCGCGCGCCTTCGACTTTCCTCCCGGCGCGTTTACGCTATCGCCGGCATTCTTCATGGGCATGGGATCGGCGATGCTGATCGCGACCTACGACTATTGGGGCTACTACAACGTGTGCTTTCTGGGCGGGGAAGTGAAGCACCCGGGCCGTACCATCCCGCGCGCGCTGATTATCTCCATCCTCGTCGTCGCCGTGATTTACCTGGTGATGAATGTCGCCGTGCTCGGCGTGATTCCGTGGCGGGAATTGGCGTCGCATTCCGGCGAACAGAACCACATCATCTCGGTGTTCATGCAGCGCATTTATGGCTCGTGGGCAGGACGGCTGGTGACCGGACTGATTATGTGGGCGGCCTTCGCGTCGGTATTTTCCACACTGCTGGGATATTCGCGCGTGCCCTATGCGGCGGCGCTCGACGGTAACTACTTTCGCGCGTTTGCCCGGGTCGATCCCAAGCGGCGTTTCCCAACGATATCGCTGCTGGCGCTCGGCGGCGTTGCAATGCTGTTCTGTTTCCTGCGGCTGGCTGACGTGATTGCCGCGCTAGTGGTCATCCGCATTCTGTTGCAATTCATTGTGCAGGCAGTGGGCGTGATGGTGCTTCGCCATCGCCGTCCGGAGATGCCGCGGCCGTTTCGCATGTGGCTTTATCCGGTGCCCGCGGTCATGGCGATCGCGGGATTCACCTTCATTCTGCTGGCGCGAAAAAACTTTCTGCGCGAGATTCGCTACGCGATCGCAATCTTGATTGCGGGACTGGCGATTTACCTTATCCGCTCGTGGAAGCGGCGCGAGTGGCCGTTCGCCGCGGTGGAGCACGCCTGAATAGGCTGCGAAGAAAAGTCCGACTTGAGGCGCTTTGAAGGGGCGCAGCTTTAGCCATGCCCTGAGCTTGCCGAACGGGTGCGCCGTTCTAAGCTTTCATTCTTGTCATCCCGAGCCGACTTTAGTCGGCGAGGGACCTTGCTTGTTAAGGTTTTCCAGCAAACCACTGCAAAAAGAAGTCCGGACGATTGCAAACAACTCACCGCGATTGGTCACGAATTGCCAAGCCGCTCGCAACATCCGCCGAAAAAACCGCAGCATGGCTGCTAACGTTTCGACCATCGCCGAAGTCTGACGGGCGATGGCCACTAGCGGCGATCAGCCTGCTGATCGGGATTCTGGCGGCTGTGCGGTTTAAGCTACATCCGCGATTTGCCACTCCCGATCGCGGCGATGGACTAAAATACTCATGCCTCATTCGCCCCGGCAACAACCTGGGCGCGGGCCCCGCTTTTTGCAGCACAATTCTAGTGGAGGGTTTCGATGAAGAAAGAAGTTGTGACGGCGATTCTCCTATTGGCTTTGGGAACGGCAGCACCGCTGGCTGCGGCCAGTCCCCAAGGCAAGATGGAACAGAAACCGACCTTTGCCGCGGTGCTCGATCACTCGCTGAGCGGGGTCGAGCGTGAAGTGGTCCCGGCCGCGGAAGCGATGCCCGACGACAAGTTCAACTTTGCGCCCACTCAGGGCGAGTTCAAGGGCGTGCGCACCTTCGCGCAGCAGATCAAACATATTGCCGCTGTCAACTATGTGTTTGGAGCTGCCATTCTGTCCGAGAAGCCGCCGGTTGAACTGGGCGGCGAGAACGGTCCCGACAACATCACCTCCAAGGCTGATGTCGTCAAATTCCTAAAGGACTCGTTTGCCTACCTGCACAAAGCGCTGAACACCATCAATGAGAGTAATGTGCTGGAGCAGATGCAGAGCCCATTCGGTCCGAACAAAATCACTCGGCTGGGCTTGGCAACGATTGCTATCGGCCATCCTTTCGATCACTACGGCCAGATGGTGGAATACCTGCGCATGAACAACATCATTCCTCCCGCCAGCCGCAAGTAATAGCGGAATCCGGGAGTCAATGCTGGACAAGGGGTGAGGGGATTCTTGCATCCTAAGTAGCACTCTACTTGCGTGCGACTATAATCAGTTCTGGTATTTGTTTGGGCGCGGGCTTGAAACTTCTCGCCGGGCGCAGGGTTTCAGCGCAAGGGGACAAACAAAACAAGCTCGAACTGCCGAACATGAATCCATCACGCATATTCCAGAGGCTTCACGCTATGGCGGTGCTGATGACCACATCCAACGCACCGTTTTCATTGGCTGCAACGTTTGTGGCTGCCACTGCCTGGCGGCGGGTCTCCAAGGAGTTTTACATAATGAAGAAAGCTTTGATTTGCGCCCTGCTGGCCATCGCTATGGCTTGCTGCGGCACCGCACTCTATGCCCAGGACACCATGCAGGGGCAAGGCATGGGTCAGGGGCAAGGCATGAGTCAGGGTGGCGGGCATCACATGCAGATGTCACCCGACCAGCGGCTGCAGCGTTTGACGCAGCAGCTTAGCCTCACCGACGATCAGCAACAGAAGATCAAACCGATTCTGGAGCAAGAGCAGCAGCAGATGCAAGCCTTGCATCAGGACACCTCAATGTCTCAGCCGGACCGGATGAGCAAGATGCAGCAGATCCGGCAGGGCACCAACGACCAGATCAAGTCGGTCCTCACTCCCGAGCAGCAGCAGAAGTTCTCACAAACCCAAAATCGGCACATGGCTCCTCAGGCTGGTGGAATGGGCCAGGGCGCAATGCAAGCTCAGCCGCATCAATAGCCAGTGCATTGACCTCATGAAGGCATTCGGCTGGGACGAGTTCCCAGCCGGATGCTGATCCTTGTTGGCGCGGCTGTTACAAAACCTAATTTAGGACGGCACATGTTTCGTAACAGTCTCCAGGCGGGTGGGCGGGTGGCCCGCCCTAGCACCTTGGTCAGGATGTTGAGGGTGCCCCATCCGAGCTTCGTTTGCTCGGGTGGGGCTTTTCGTTTGGAGTGGGATTAGCCTGTTTTCGTCACAGACTACGGGTCGCGCTGCGGCGTATCGTCGAGCTTATGCCTTGGGGACTGTCGGGGTGAACGGGAAGGAAGCGAGAGCGGATGGGGATGCCGCTGCGGGTGAAATTTCTCA
>JBEKQY010000116.1:0-11778 GCA_049519235.1 Candidatus Korobacteraceae bacterium
CCGCCGAAATAGTCGAAACGCTTCCAGTAACCGCCAACGCTGCCGTCCTCGTGATAGGTGCCAAAGGTCCCGCCGTCGGCGCCCAAGGTGAACTGCGGCAAGGGAGTGTCGCCGTGCTGGGTGGTAATGCTAATCACGCTGGCCAGAGCGTCGGAGCCATAGAGCGCGCTGTTGGGGCCGCGCTGGAATTCAACCCGATCCAGGCCGTCGGCCTGCAAATAGGAAAAATCCACACCGCCGCCGATGTCGTTGATCGGAATACCGTCGAGCAGGACTTTGTTGGCATCGCTGGGACCGCCGCGGACGAAGAGCGAAGTCAGAGCGCCCATTTGCCCGGCCTGCGATGTCTGTCCACCAACCTGATCGCGCAGCGACTCTTGCAGGTCGATCCGCGTACTTAGATCGGTCCTGTCAATGACGCTGATCGAGGTTCCCGTCTGCGCCTCTGGAGTCTCTAACCCGGTAGCTGTCACCACAATGTTTTGCGAGATCACAGACGGCGAAAGCGTGAGCGTGAGATTCACGCCGTGTCCCGGCTCGGCAAACATCTCCTGGCTGGTGGAGGCGGAGAACGTCTTTGCCTCCGCACGCACCGCGTAACGCCCGGCTTGCTCAATTTTGAATTGGAACTTCCCCTCCGGACCGCACTTGGCGGTTTGGATGGCTTTGCCGCCCTGGGTCAATACTACGGTTGCCCCGGAGATGACCGCGCCTAAGGAATCGGTGACCGTGCCGGAGATGGCCGCCTCGGCTGGCCAGGCTGGAATGGAAAATACCAGCAGCAGGAAAACGGTAAGAACACGTTGCATAGCCTTCCCCCTCGGAAGAGTCTTGGTTTTTCACCGGGCCGGTCTCCTGACTCAGGACCCAACTGTCACCTTCCCGCGGAACGCAGTGGTTGTCGACAGTTGCTGGTTCGTCCTTTTACAGTTGCGGGGCAGTGGCGGATTCTCACCGCGCTTCCCGTACACCCTGTGAATTTAGTTGTTGTCGTCCATGCCATCTCAGTGAGATTGCACGGCGTGTATCTGCCGGGTCGTCAAGATACCGATTGACCTCCCATCGAGGCCGGATCGGACAGTAAGGTAAGCGTCTGGCCGGATTTCCTGACTTGCGCCTCATCGGTCCTGGACCGCCTTCCCAGAGTCTTTCACTCCAGTGGCTTGCTGGCCGGACCTCCGCGCTCACAGTTGCGGGGCAGTGGCGGATTTTCACCGCGCTTCCCAACTACCAGACATCCCCGGTATAACTCCCGGGAAATGCGGTGTCAACTGTCGTCCGTTCAAAAATTCGGCCGCTCCAGCGGCGGCTGCGATGCCAGAAAATCCTGCCGCATCCGCTGGACATAGCTCTGGAGCAACTCTTGCACCCGCTTCGCATCGGGGGATTTCACAATCAGTCCCACGTGGTGTTTCTTATCGTCCATTCGCCACACGATCTCGGGATCGTTGTAGGCCGAGGTATCGGGATGTTCCTGCCGCGCCAGCGAAACCAGCAGCCCCGCACACTCTTTTCTCGGAGGCGGCGGCTGGTAGGGCGCGTTGCCTCCGGCGATTTCCACCTTCGCCCATTCCGCCCACAGGTTGATGCCGGTCGCAGCTTCTACCAGATCGACAATGTGCGCTCCCCCCACGCGTGCCGATGTCTCCAGAAAGTACAATTTTCCGTCATCGCGGCCGCGGATGAATTCGCTGTGCGAAACCCCGCGCAACATCCCGAAGGCCTTCATTACCCTCCGGTTCATCTCAATCAGCGGCTGCGCTTCCTCCGAATCCAGTGGCAAGCTGCTGGTGGTAAAGATGTCGCCTTCTTGCGAGACGTCCATCGGTGGCCGTCCGTAGCGACTGGCGATGGAGAACAGCACTTCGCCTTCGTAGAAGATCGAGTCCACGTGATAGATATCGCCCGGCACGTACTGCTCCACCAGATAGAAGGACTGCCGATCGCCCAATCGCTCCAGCGCTGCCCAAAATTCATCGCCACTATGAATTTTCTTGATGCCGATCGAGCCGGCCATTGAGCGCGGCTTCAGCACCCAGGGCGGCGGCACGCGATCCAGAAACTCGTGCAGCCGCGCATGGTGCAACACGTGAAGGAAGTCGGGCACCAGCAGTCCTCCATCGCGCGCCTTGGCCCGCATCGCCAGCTTGTCGCGGAAATAGCGCGCGGTGGTGTCGCCCATACCGGGAACGCGCAGGTGCTCGCGCAGGCTCGCGGCCGTCTCCACGTCGAAATCGTCCAGCGCCACGATGCGGTCAATGGTCTCGTTGCGCGCCATGTAGCTGACGCCCAATATCGCATCTTCCAGCTTCCACTGCTTCTGCACGTCCGGCATGTAGAAGATTTCGTCGATGCTCTCCCGCGGCCAAGCCTCATCCTTCAGGCTGTGTGAGGTCAGCAGCAGCGTGCGGCAGCCTTGCCGCCGGCACTCGCGGAGGAAATCAGCTCCTTTGTAGTAGCTGGCCAGGCAAAGCACGGTGAGCTGCCGGTTGCTCGATGACGGAGTCGTGCCTGAGGACGACATACATTTGCCTCCCGCGTGCGACCGGCGCGAATCGCTTGCCTTCCGCCGCAACACTATAACAGGCGGATGCACTCTTCCAGCCCCTCGGCGACCGATCGTCGCGTGCAGACGTTCGGCGTCAGCATTCGGCATTAATAATTTGATTGAAAGGATGAAGATTCCCAGGCAAGGTTATGCCCAGGCAAGTCGCATGTATGGAGACTTGAACGTGATGCAGCCACTCGCAAGCTCAGGCTGTCTTGCCCTTGGTATCTTGTTGGACAGACGCCCATTTCGCGTGCTCCTGCGACACCAGGGACTCGACGCGGTCGGCCAGCAGCGCGCGCGGGTCAGCAGCGTTCGAACACGGCGCTGCACGGGCCAAGAACATATATTTTTCATGCTTGAGAGATTCACAAGTGGAGCGGTAGGTAATCCAGTTTTCGTGAAATTGATTTAGCTGCAGCATTCCTTCGAACACCGTAATCATCACGCCCAAAGCGCCTGTGGCGACGGCCGAATGGGGAATGTGCGAAGCCGCAACGAAGGGGATCACCGCGGCAGCGACGATCTCCGACATCTTGATGCGCTTGTACGCCCGCATATTATGCGTGCTTTTTCGGTCATACCAGCCGATCTGATCCTCGAGCCGGTCAACTATGGGATCTGCGCCTGCAATCGCGGCCTCTGATGAACTCATGGTTGCCCATTCTAGGCTCGACGATTGGCAAAAGAAAACATAATCGTGCTGGAGTTACCTATCTAGCCCTCCTGAAGAAACTGCGGTTCCAAATCGATATAGTGTTGCACGACTATTCGAGCGAGCCGTAGACTTAGTAGGAATTCCACAGCAGGCAGTCAAGGATCAATGATGCGAATCCCCGTGTTCGTCTCATGTCCGACCAGTTTGAATCCTCAACAGGATGCCGCTCGGGCAGTGATCTTGGCAGAGCTAAAGAAGCTGGGGCTTGAACCCCGAGCGCTGGGGCGATCTGATTACCCAACCGACTATCCTCTTCGCGAGGTGGCAATAATTGCCCAGCACTGCTCTGGAGGTGTGATACTCGGATTCGAGCAGTTCTACACCGACCGCGGCACATGGAAACGTGGATCTGCTGAGAGTAAGAGCCTGAGATCGCCCGTTAGTTTCCCGACTGCCTGGAATCACCTTGAAGCGGGTGTTCTGTTTTCGTTGCATTTGCCGCTGCTTGTGTTTAAGGAACCAAATGTCTCGGGCGGTGTGTTCGATTCTGGGGTCACTGACGTGTTCATTCACAAAATGCCTGTTCCGCCGCTTAAAGCCGTAGATAAGAAAGGTTTAGGAGGAGTTTTCTTGAAGTGGCAGTCGAAAGTTCGCGAGCATTACTACCGAACGCATGCCTGGTAGTAAGTCTCGATGGCCCGGTCTTCTTTTCGTCAGCTACTTGATCGCAAGCACCAGAAAGTAATCCACTTTGTCGTCTTTCACCAGGTCGTCGTGCTCTTCCAGTAGATGGTAGCCGGCCTGCTCGGCCTCGCGGAGAACGACTTGCTTATGCACACCATGGTCTTCTCCGTTGCCGTCGCGATCGATAATGCCCACCCGCGCACCCGGTCTCAGCGAGCTTCGCAAATTGCGCAGCAGTGTAACCGGCTCCGCAACCTCGTGATAAGTCTTCAGCAGGAGCACCGCATCGATGGTGTCGCGCGGGAGTTGCGGATTGTCGGGCTTGCTCAGCACCGTCTTCACGTTGTGCAACCCCGCTTTCTGAACACGATTGTCGATGTAATCGATGGCCTCCGGGTTGATGTCGACGGCATAGACCATGCCCGAGTTGGTGACGCGTTTGGCGGCCCGCACGGTAAACCATCCCGAGCCGGCGCCGATATCAGCCACGGTCTTGCCTGGCGCGACGGAAAGAATGTCCATCACACGATTAATGTGGAGGCGTTCGTCACGCCCGGGCGTTTCGAAAATAGAAAGGTCGCCGCTGTAGGGCGTGCTGGTTGCGCGATGTTGCGCGGGCGGAGCTGCGCTCTGCGCCGATAAGCTGGGCGCAGTTGCGGAAAGCGCCGTGACCAGCAACAGCGCGCAAATGGATGTGTATCGGCGGAACCGCATCAGGAGATTCCTGTTGTCCATCATCGCATTGCCGGCGTCGTTATGGATTGCCGTTGGCAGTCTTTTTCTGCGGTTCATCTGTAGGTCGGAACAACTCGTGGCTGTCGAAACTGCACGCCGTTAATTTACCGCAGCCGAAAGCAGGCCATACACGCTGAGCTGGTTTGCGGTCCCAACGAATACCTTGCCATTCGCGACGGTGGGAACGGTAAACTTCGACGCCTGGCCGGGGTTGTCGCGGGCGAAGCGCTGGTTCGAGTTGTATAACTCGCGCGCCAGGTTCTTCGCATCGTAGGCATGCAGGACTGCCGGACCCTGATGCGGATCGTAATACGCGTCACTGTCTACCGCCCACACGATCCCATTGCCGTTGCCGTTTGCCGATATGCTCACCGTACTGCGGGTCAGGTGATAGATGGCAGCGGTCTGCGAGACGGGCGCAACTGACAGCGTTCCGTTGCGAAGAGCGAAGGCCTTGATCGAATCCTTGTACGGACTGATTCCGGCGCCAAAGTAAAGCCGCCCATTCCAGTAGGCGGGCGTTCCCATCTGCTGCTTCAATTGCCGCGACAATTCCTGCACCAACTGCGGATTGCCTCTCAACCCAGAGCTATATCCGCCGAGAGCATCGCGATTCAACAGGTAGATGTGGCCATTCTTGCCGCTGGTGATCGCCAAATGAGGATACAGTCCAGGTTGGTCGGGCAGCAGAACCACACCCGCCGAGCCGAGATCCAGATCGTCCTTCGCCATGTTTGCCTGGTTGAACGGAGTGAAAAAGTCCGTCAGCGCGATCCCGCGGGCGCCCGGCTTCAGCTTCACGATAGTGTCGCTGAAATTTGACCCAGGTTCTTCGCCATACGCATCGAACGGCCCATTGGCAACTGACAGGTAGAGAGAGCCGTCTGTGTCAGCGGCGATTCCGCTGCCGCTCATCCAGATGCCACCCTGGTAGCCGTTGGGCGTGGAAACCCAGGCGCCCGCTTGCCGCAGCGTAATGGCATCGTAGGCAATCACCCAGCCGTGATATAGCCCGGAATCGGCATTCGAGGCGAACGCCACGTACACCATGCCCTTGGAAAGCAGCAGCGCCGCGCGCTGCAATTGGAAGTGCGAAGAGAATGTGAGCAGGCCGTCGTTGCCATCCTGTGCGTTGCCCGGATAGGACGCCTGAATAATGCGCGGCCCGCCGAACTTCTCCGCGCCGGAGGTCATGTCCAGAGCGTGCAGCCGATGGTAGAAGGCGCCATTTTCCTTGGTGGCCGCAACCACGTAAACCGTGTTGCTGGCGATATCGATCACCGGGGTACCGGTGATTCCAATCTCCGGCAGAATGTCGCTGGCATTCACGTCGTCGGGTGACAAGGTGGTGATACCGGCATCGGGAGCCAGAAAATTGACGCGCCACAGCGGCGCGGGAGTGGGAGAATCGGCGTCGAAAGCATAGACGCTGTCGTGTTCGGTCGCCACAATCACGACATTGTGAATTCCATTTCCCGGCACCGCGACCTGCGGCATGAACAGCGGCTGCGCGTAAATGTATCCGTCCACGGGAAATGAGTAGAGCTTGCCAAAATGCGCCGCGTTCACGTTGTCGGGCGTGAGAACCGTTTCCATCGTGTTCTGGCCCGTGCGGGCATTGTCATTATGGTAGGTCGCGACCACTGCCAATCCAGCAGCCGTCAGCGCTTCCGCTGTCATGCCGTGTGGCCGCGCAACCGGACTGGCCGCCGCAAAGAAGTCCTCGCCGGCTATGTCGCCGTCGCGGCCTGAGGGATAAAGCTGCACAATGAGCAGGACCATCGCCATCCCAACGCCCACTGAGAGCAATTGCGAACGGTTGCGCGAAAGCGCCGCCACTTTCTGCCAATTGTGCAATGTGAAATAGACGAGGATGCCCAGGCTGAGACACAGCACAGCCAGCAGCGCGACCGATTCTGAGAGTAAGAAAATAACGTGTTGAAACATGAGTTCGGTCAGTCGATGGGCCCAACGCTTACCGTCATAACACACAGGCGACTGAAAAGTGACGCATACTCAAAAGCCGGCCTCGGTTCGAGGACATGGGATCGCCTCGCATCTCAAATCTTCTCATTCCACTTGCTGCAAGAGTTAAGATGCTCAGCACTCCTTGAATGATGCACCACGGTCCCTCATCCCCGTCACTATGAACTCATGAAAATACTGTTAAGAATTGTTGCGCCCAAAGGGCCTTCCGGCAGAATCTTGGCTTATTCCTGCGCTGTGATTCTTCGTGCCCACTCACTACGGATCGCATGTAAAATCGGAGCATGGCCTTTCGTGGCGGCAATGACATGAATCATCACCCAGGCAGGACTCCTCCTCCTGATGATACGCGCCAGGAAGCCGCCTATCTCAGGATGCTGGGGGAAAAGCAACAGCCGGTTCGCATCAAGCTAATGGATGGCAGCGTGGTGCGTGGCTGGATCGAGTACTACGACCGGCGTATGGTGCGGCTGACACGCGAAGGAGCACCTAATCTTTTCATCTTCAAGCACGAGATCGCCTACATCGCAGAAGAAACGATTCGCAAGCTGCGCTCCGAGAGCGCACCGCACAATGGCAATTCTGCGAATGCAGACAAATGAGCCACTACCTGCCAGATTTGGAAGCGATTGCGCGCGAGGCCGGCACGCTTCTGATGGGCTACTTCGCTCGCCACGTGACCATCGAGTACAAAGGCGAAGTCGATCTGGTAACCGAAGCCGATCGCGCTTCAGAAAAGCTGATTGTCGAGCGACTGCGCGCGCGCTGGCCCGAACATGGCATTGTGGCCGAGGAAGGCACGCGCAGCGATGTTAGCGCCGAATACCGTTGGTATGTCGATCCGTTGGATGGGACCACGAATTTCGCCCACGGCTACCCGGTGTTCTGCATCTCCATTGCGCTGGCTAGGCAGGACGGCCAGCTTGCAGTAGGCGTGCTCTACGATCCCACTCGCGATGAGATGTTTGCCGCAGAGCGCGGACTGGGCGCGAAGCTGAACGGCCAACCGATTCACGTTTCCCAAACAAAGGCGCTGGCGGAATCGATCCTGGGAACCGGCTTCCCCAGCCACAAGCGGCACAAGAACCCCAACATTCATTTCTATCACCAGATTACGCTGCGTTCGCATGGAGTGCGGCGCGCGGGCTCGGCTGCACTCGATCTGGCCAATGTCGCTTGTGGCCGCTACGACGGCTTTTGGGAGTTCAACCTGAATCCCTGGGACACCGCAGCGGGAGTCCTGCTGGTGCAGGAGGCCGGTGGCAAAGTGACCCGCTTCGATGGCTCGCCTTTTCGCCTTGACAGCCGCGAGGTGCTCGCCAGCAACGGCCTCATCCACCGGGAGCTGATCACGAACTTCGAAGAGATCTTCGCCGGGCGCGGACTGGAGGAGCTGCCGTCGATTTCGGAATATGTGAAAACGCGAGGATAACGAACAATTCGAACGCCCGTTCGGCTTCGTCACAGGCCCTTGTGACTGCGGTAAAATTGTTGGGTGAATAATTCGTTGTTGAACCGCACCGTTGAGAAGCGCCCCGACATGGTTCGTTTGCAGGGGCGAATCCTCTTCCTCACCGAAGATCCCGAACTGATCAAGCGACAACTGGCCGGCGAAGACCTGCCGTGGCACACCGAGCATCCGGAGCGCAATCCCAAGCTGCGCGACGACATCTCCACCGACGAGATCACCCCGGCGCACATCTGCTTCTTCTTCGACGAGACGCTGGGCGAATTCCCCTATACCGGACTGAAGTGCGGCAGTGAGACCCCGATCAAGCGCGGCGATGTGAAACGTGGCGGGTTCGTCTGCGCGGTCAGTGGCAAGCGGCGCGGCAAAGGCTCCAGCCGCGAGCAGTCGCCTTACGCGGAGATGTCAGCCGGCATCAAGCTGGTGATCGCGGAAAATATTGAGCGCATCTACAAACAGAATTGCCAGAACCTCGGTGTGCTGACTTCCACCGACTTCGGACTTATCGACCAGATTCGCCGCGGCGAAGAGATTCCGCTCGCCGAATTCACTCAAGGCGAAGACGAGATCACCCGTCAGGTGATTGAGTACGGCGGGCTTTTCCCGTTCAACGTGGCGCGCCTGCAAGGCAAGGTATTTCTGCCGCCGATCACGACCAGGCCGCGTCCAATGACCATCGCGGAAAAGATTTTCGCGCGCCACATGCTGCACGGCGCCGACAAGGTCGGCGTGGAAGCGGTGAAACCGGGCGACACCGGATTCGCCCGCACCGATCTGCGTTTCAGCCATGAATACGTGACGCCGATGGCAGCGATTTTCTTCGAACACTTCCTCGGCAAAGAAGCGCCGGTTACCGACGCCGGAAGCATCATGTTCTTCCGCGACCATCTGACCTTCCTGGATGAGGTGCTCTCCGAAGAAAAGCGCAAGATGGGGTTACTGGATCTGGCAGACCAGTTGAAGCTGAAGCAGGAGGAGTTCGCCAAATCGCGTGGTATCAAGCTGCATGGCGAATTGCGCGATCGCAAAGGGTCGGAGGGTATTTGCCACTCGATTGTTACCGAAAGCTACGCGCTGCCGGGACAACTCAACGTGGGCAGCGATTCGCACACGCCGCATGTGGGCGCCATGGGCTGCGTGGCCTTCGGCATCGGCACAACTGACGTATTTAACTCCTGGTTCACCAAGGATATCCGGGTAAAGATTCCGGAGTCCGTTAAAGTCGTAATTCGCGGAAAGAAGCGCGAGAACGTCACCGCCAAGGACTTCATCCTGAAGCTGCTCTCGCTCGACTACATTCGCTCGGGCAAGGCGCTGGCCAAGGTGATCGAGTACTCCGGCGAGGCCATCGAGGCGCTGGGCGTCGACGAGCGCGCCACCATGACCAACATGGCAGCCGAGATCGGCGGCTTCACCGGCATCGTTGCGCCCGACCAGAAGGTTGTCGAGTTCCTGATGGAGCGGCGCGGTATGAGGGAGAACGAAGCGCAAACGCTGGTCGAGGGACTGTATAGCGATGCCGATGCGCATTACGCACACGTGATCGAATTGGACGCGGCGGAGATTTATCCCATGGTTGCCACGCCCGGCGATCCGGGCAATGGCAAGTTCATCCGTGAGTTGAACACGCCGGTGCCGGTGGAGATCGCCTACGGCGGCACCTGCACCGCAGGCAAGAACGAAGACATGGACATGTACGCGCTGGTGCTGAGCGACGCTCTGAAACAAGGCCGGCGAGTTGCGGAGAGCTGCAAGTTCTATCTCCAGTTCGGATCACAGGAGACACGCGAGTATTGTGTGCGCAAGGGCTATCTGGATGTATTCCAAAGGGCGGGCGCACGGGTGATCGAGCCGAGTTGCGGCGCCTGCATCAATGCTGGGCCGGGAGTTTCGACACGCCCCGATCAGATTGTCATTAGCGCGCAGAACCGAAACTTCCCTGGCCGCAGCGGTCCCGGCCAGATGTACCTGGCGAGCCCGCTGACGGTCGCCGCCAGCGCCGTCGCGGGCTACATCGTGGCATATGAACCGGCCGCAGAGCGGGAGCACGCCAACGTGGCCTGATCTCTGCCGGCACATATCCGGCGCAGCGGCAACACGGAGCGGCGAGGTTTTTGATACTATCGATGTAACGACTTCGAGCGAAATTCTCCAACAGAGAGAGACTTCAGGAGGCATTGTTTTATGGCGTATGTGATCGCGGAACCGTGCATAGGCACCAAAGACACCGCCTGTGTCGATGCCTGTCCGGTGGATTGCATCCACCCCAAGAAGGACAGCGAGAAGTTCGCGCAAGAAGAGATGATCTACATCGACCCGGTCGAGTGCATCGATTGTGGCGCGTGCGTGCCGGTGTGTCCGGTTTCAGCGATTTTCGCGCTTGACGATCTGCCGGAAAAGTGGAAAGAGTACACCGAACGCAACGCCAAGTATTTCGGCCGTTAGGCCATGTCCGGAGCCGGACCATTTCTGATCCATGAATGGAAGGTAATACCCATTGCCTGCCGGCGGGATGCGTGAAGAGCAGAGATCCTTCCCAGGTTTTAAAGCAGTTTTACAGTTAGTGTAGTCCGGCACGCACGGGTAGAGCGGCGCTTTTGGCGCCGCGTCTCGCTGCGGACAAGAGAACCCCAAGCCTTATAAAAGTGAATTGCCTGGACGCCAGCCTGAAGGCTGGCTCTACCCGGTCTACACTAACTCCGAAACTGGTATCGTCGCCGAAGAATAAGCCCGACTTATTGGTGCGTGCGCTGGTAGTGGCGCCGCGCTTTCTGGCGATTGCCGCAGGTGGTCATGTCGCACCAGCGGCGGCTGCGGTTGCGGCTGTAGTCGAGGAAGAGCCATTCGCAGTCCGGAGCTTCGCAATACCGCACCAGTTGCAGCTCTGAAGAAGTGAGCAGATTAGCAGCCGCTTGCGCTGCCGCCCACAGAACCCGGTCGAGCGGATTCTTCCTATCCGGCCTCCATTCCCAGCGGTAGCCCCCATTCGAGCGCGATAGGCAGCGATGGCGCAGCGCCTCGATGGCGAAATCGTTGATGAGACTGAGATCGTCGGCGGTGGCAGTCTTGCTTTGCGAGATGGCCGAGAATGCGCGGTACAACACCTCCCGCAGCGCAATGGCCTTGCGGAAACTGCGAACGGCTTCCCGGCCGTGGCGCTGGGCGTAGTCGCAGAGTTCAGTCGCCTGTTTCAGGGAAATGATTCCCGACTGTTTGGCGAAGGCGACGAGGTCGCCGTAGTTCTCGAGGTGTTCTTTGCGCCGCTCGGGATCGGCGCGCCGGCTGACGGTATTGGCAAGATTCAGGGCGAGTTGTCCGCCGGTCAGATCGAATTCGTACTCCGGTTGACGCTGGGTCACGTCTCTATAGTAACTGCTTCCGTTCGTTTCGGGGGTTAGCGAAATCCTGGGTAAGTCGCGGCGAACTCCCTCGGCGGCTATTGATTCCTGCAAAAGAAATGTCCGCGTAGCGGTGGAAGGGCACGGCTTTAGCCGTGCCGATAGCGCGGATTCATAAAGTGGGCTTTAGCCCTGGCTTGCCGTGGCTAAAGCCATCTCTGATACCGTCCGATTTCGCCGGCCTGAAGAGACTGTGTCGTGAGTGCGTGCAACGGGCCGGCTTGCTAAGCCGTGTCGGCTGCCTGATTGGCCGCTTCTTAAGCAGCCCGGCCCAGTGCGGTCTCTTTAGCCTTGCCGCACC